>NZ_JANSIU010000005.1:0-223621 GCF_047462275.1 Synechococcus sp. H70.2 | reverse complement strand
GGCCAGCAGCTTCTCTTCCGCCTCTTCCCCCAGCCCGCCGCAGCGGCTTCATTTGGCCGGTTTCGGGGCAAGTCACCTCTGGCTTTGGCTACCGTCGGGGTCGCTTCCATGCGGGGATCGATATCGCTGGCCCGCTGGGATCGCCGGTGGTAGCCGTTCAGGAGGGGCTGGTGACCTTTGCCGGCAACGCTGGAGATGGCTACGGCAATTACGTGGACATTCGCCATCCTAACGGGATCGTTACTCGCTACGCCCACGGCCACCAGATCTATGTGTCCGAGGGCCAGTACGTGCAGCAGGGCCAGGTCATCATGAGCCGGGGCAACACGGGCTACAGCACAGGACCCCACCTGCACTTTGAAGTCCGCCCTGGCGGAGGCGCGCCTGTCAATCCCCTGCCCTACTTGCCCTGATCCCCCTAGGGCCAGCCTAGAACAGCCAGTCCAGAGGATAAATTGCTAGCCTAAAAGAGCGAGCTCCCAACCTCTAGGAACGCACCGATGCAGTGGGCGAACGCACTCTCCCAGCTCCCTTCCCTGGAAGCAGCTCTGCAACAGGTGGTGGAGGAAGCCAAGGCTCAACTTCAGGCAGCTCAACTGAAAAATGCCCTGACGCAACAGGTGCAGGGGGTGGGCTCCGGCAGCTTGCCGGGGCTGCTTACTGGCTACCTTCCCCCTCAGCCGCTACGGCCCAACTTAGGGATCCTATTTGTGTCAGCGGCCTTTGCTAGCGAGTACGTTCGCGTGCTGCCCTTGCTGTCCGACTTGCTCGAGGTGGACGTTTTAATTGGCTGCTCAGGGGGTGGCATTGTTGGCGGCGGCCAGGAAATTGAGGAGGGGCCGGCTTTGTCGCTTTCTTTGGCGGTGCTGCCCGAGGTGGCCCTGCACCCCTTTCATCTGCGCGGGGATCAACTGCCTGATTTGGATGCACCTCCTTCGGCGTGGGTTGAGCAAGTAGGGGTTGCGCCGCAGGCCCAGCCCCATTTCTTGCTCCTAGCCGATGGATTTTCCTCCCGCATCTCCGAGCTGCTGCAGGGGCTAGATTTTGCCTATCCCGGCGCCGTCAAGGTGGGGGGATTGGCCAGCGGTGGCCGCGGTCCTCGGGGCAATGCTTTGTTTTTGCTGGATGCACGTACCCCCACGCCCCGCTGCGAGCTGTATCGGGAAGGCACAGTGGGGCTGGCGCTCTCCGGCAACGTGGTGCTGGAGGCAGTGGTGGCCCAGGGGTGCCGTCCCATTGGGGATCCCTTGCGCATTACCGAAGCAGAGGGCAATGTCATCCTCAGCTTGGAAGGGCGACCGCCCCTAGCGGTCCTCCAGGATTTGTTCGAACGCCTGAGCCCCGCGGATCGCCAGTTGGCTCGCCACGCCCTCTTCATTGGCTTGCTGATGGATGAGTTTAAGGCGGATCCAACACCAGGGGATTTTCTCATTCGCGTAATCCTCGGCGTTGACCCGCGAGTGGGAGCCATAGCCATTGGGGATCGGGTGCGCTCCGGCCAGACAGTGCAGTTTCATCTGCGGGATGCCCAGGCCTCGGCAGAGGACCTGCGGTGGGCTCTCAGCCGCTATTGCTTTGAACGCAACTTGGGGCGAAATTCTGCCTCAGAACGTTCCTCCCAGCTAAGCCCGCAGCCTTGTGGGGCGCTAATGTTCGCCTGTTTGGGGCGAGGCAAGGGGCTATATGGCGTCCCCAACTTTGACTCGCAGCAGTTTCGAGAAATCCTGGGAGAGGTGCCATTGGGGGGCTTTTTTTGCAACGGGGAGATTGGCCCAGTGGGGGGATCCACCTTTTTACATGGCTACACTTCCTGCTTTGGTATCTTCCGGCCCGCCTGCTGGCTTCCCTCTGGCGGGGGAGCCAGTTCCTAAGCAAGGCCCTAGAAGGCCGAGCTAGGTGTACTCCTCAACTGGAGGCTATGCCAGCCTCGCTTGCCTGCTGCAATGGATGTAGAATTCAGTAAACTTTGAGGTGGAAAGCCTCAATTCTTTGTTAGCGCCTTTAACAAAACGTTTTATCCGAGTTTGGGCTGCAACCATCTATGGCTCGCATACTCATCATTGAGGACGATCCTTCAATCCTAGATATTCTACGTATCAATCTGGAGTTGGCGGGCTACGAAGTTGTC
Organism: Synechococcus sp. H70.2; assembly: GCF_047462275.1. NCBI lineage: Bacteria > Bacillati > Cyanobacteriota > Cyanophyceae > Synechococcales > Synechococcaceae > Synechococcus > Synechococcus sp. H70.2. The sequence goes on along the minus strand of NZ_JANSIU010000005.1, from coordinate 221,493 downwards.
AAGGCTACTGACGGAGTTCGTGGGCAGGCGCTAGCTCTGCAAGTTCTCCCCGATCTCATCATTCTCGACCTAATGCTACCCCAAGTGGATGGACTAACGGTTTGCCAACGGCTGCGGCGGGACGAACGCACCAGCGACATTCCCATTTTGATGCTTACCGCCCTTGGCCAAACCCAGGACAAGATCGAGGGCTTCAACGCCGGTGCTGACGACTATCTGACCAAGCCCTTTGAGGTGCAGGAGCTACTGGTACGGGTACGGGCTTTGCTGCGCCGTGCCGATCGCATCCCTCAGACGGCTAAGCACGGCGAGATCCTCACCTATGGCCCCTTGACATTGGTGCCGGAGCGGTTTGAGGCGGTGTGGTTTGGCAAAACCATTAAGCTCACCCACCTGGAGTTTGACCTGCTCCACTGCCTCTTGCAGCGGCACGGCCAGACGGTTTCCCCCAGTGAAATCCTCAAGGAGGTATGGGGCTACGATCCCGACGATGACATCGAAACCATCCGTGTCCACATCCGCCACCTGCGCACCAAGCTGGAGCCGGATCCCCGCCACCCTCAGTACATCAAAACTGTCTACGGGGCAGGCTATTGCCTAGAGTTGCCCAACATTGCCGAGCCCCTTCCGTCCCAGCCGGAGCTGGCAAAAGACTCCTCCTCATGAGGGTGCCCCCACAGCAGGGGCAGTTGCCGGTAGGAAGGTAAGCAAGCGCTGCCTGGCCCGCCCATGAAAATCATTAGTCTACTCACGGATTTTGGTCTCCAGGATCCCTACGTCGGCATTCTGAAGGGGGTGATTTGGGGGATCGCGCCACAGGTTCAGTTTATCGACCTCAGCCACGCGATCCCGCCCCAGGACGTGGCAGCGGCCCGTTTTGCCCTGATGACGGCCTATCCCCATTTACCTTCTGGAACCATTCACCTGGCGGTGGTAGATCCGGGGGTGGGGAGCAGCCGAAGGGCGGTGGCCATCCAAACCGAAAGAGGCTATTTGGTCGGCCCTGACAATGGTCTCTTCAGCGGCGTTTTGGAGCAATCCCCACCTCTGGCTGCGGTGGAACTCAACCGACCCCGCTACTGGCGCACTCCTTCTCCCAGCCGTACCTTTCACGGGCGGGACATTTTTGCCCCTGTGGCGGCCCACTTGGCCAACGGGATCCCTTTGGCAGAACTGGGGGATCCCTTAGACGTGACCGAGCTGGTTCGCTGGGACTGGCCGCCACCGCAGCTGGAGAGCAACGGCTGCCGGGGTATCATCCAGGCCATCGACCACTTTGGCAATGGCATCACCAATCTGCCGGGTCAGTGGGTGGAGGGACGGCGCTGGAGCGCCTGGATCAAAGGCCTCCCCATCCGCTCTGCCACCACCTTTGCCGACGGAAGGGAAGGCGAGCTGCTGGCCTTGGTGGGCAGCTCGGGCTGGGTGGAGATTGTGCAAAACCGCGGCAACGCCAGCCGTAGCCTCGCTTTCAAAGTAGGGGAGGAGGTGCGCCTGCAGTGGGCTGGCTAGCGTCCTCACCCCTCTCCCCCTGCAACGGGAGAGCCTAGGCAGGCTGGCTTTCCACCGTCACAGCTTCCGGTGCAGTGGGGCCCACCTGGACTTTGACAACCCGTGCGGCATCGGCTTTGGGCAAGGTGAGGGTGAGAATGCCATCCCGATAGGTGGCCGAGACTTTCTCCGGCTGAATAGCTTTGCCCAGTCGGAGGAGGCGCTGAAAAGGCTGTGGCTCCACCTCTTGATAGAGCAACTCGGCCCCTTCAGGGCCTTGCAGCCGAATCTCGCCGCTGATGGCCAATTGCTGAGCAGTGGTCTCGATGCGGAAGCGCTCCGGATCAGCTCCCGGCACCCACACCTGGACAGTGTAGGCTTCGCCGCTCTCCCAAACCTGGAGTGGCACCGTGAGGAAGTGGCGAGGGCGCTCGCTGGAACGCTGCTGCCTTGGAAGGTCAAAGGGGCTGAAGTAAACCAATTCCATTTCCATGATGCCTCCTTGGGTAAGCCAAGCCATCCACCAATGGCGCTTGGATCCCACTTCTCTCCAGAAGTTTGGGAAGAGCGGGATCCAAACCCACTTCCATCCTCCAAGACTGCTGTTGTTACAAAGGAGGGCAAGCCGATCCCAGTAGGGAGGGATCCCTTTACCTCACTGGCTGTAAAAGCAGCCGCAGACGCTCCAGAGCGCGTTGGTTTTCTTCAGGGGTGCCCACCGTTAGGCGCAGCCCACCGCCGGTACAGCGCACACAGGTTCCTAGCTCCTGCCAGGCCTGCTGCAACGCTTGGGGATCCCAGTTGGCTACCCGAAAGTAGAGAAAGTTGGCTTGGCTGGGCCAAACCCGCACCCCCGGCAGCTCCTGGAGGGCCTGGTAAAGCGCTTCCCGCTCCTGACGGATGAGGGCTACGTCGGCCAAAAGTTCCTCGGCATGCTCTAGGGCAAGCCGGGCAGCCCACTGGGAAATCGCCGAGAGGTTGTAGGGCAGGCGGATGGCTTCTAGCACCTGGATGAGCTGGGGATGGCCAATGGCGTAGCCCACCCGGTGGGCTGCCAGGCGAAAGGCTTTGGAGAAGGTGCGCAGGATAACCCAGTTGGGGTGCTCTGCCAACTTGGGCAGGGCCGTGTGCTGGCTAAACTCGAAATAGGCCTCGTCCACAATCACCAGAATTTCTTCCGGCAGCCCTTCCACCCACTCCCACTCAGCTGCCGTTAGGCCATTGCCAGTGGGCGAATTGGGATCCACCAAACACACCACCCGCACCCGCTGCTCGGCTATGGCCTCCTGGCACCGCCCCAGATCCAGGGCAAAGCTTTCGGGGTGGCGGGGCACGCGCACCACCGGGATCCCCAGGCTCTCAGCCAGAATAGCGTACATAGAAAAGGTAGGCTCTGGCACCAAAATGCCGCCCCTTCCGCCCAGGCAGGTGGCAATGAATAGGGATCGGATGAGCTCGTCGGAGCCGTTGCCTACACTAATCTGCTCAGGCGCTGCCCCCGCATAGGCGGCGATGGCCTGCTTGAGGCGCCACTGCTGGGCCTCGGGATAGCGGTTGCTTGGGATCTCCTTTTCCCAGAGAAGGGAGAGTTTCTGCTTAAAGCCCGGCGGCCAATCCCAGGGGAACTCGTTGGCATCCAACTTGTCAGCCCCTGTGGCCAGGCCAGCATCGTAGGGCTGCAGCTGAAGCAAATCTGGGCGCAGATACCGCAAGGCAGATCTCCCTGACGGGGCAGGGTACCTATGATAGCAGGGCTAACCTTTTTGCCAAAGTAAGCTAGAGTGTTTCTAATCTGGACGGGGCTGACGGGGCTCGAACCCGCAACTTCCGCCGTGACAGGGCGGTGCTCTAACCAATTGAACTACAGCCCCAGGAGCTACAAGTACCTATTCTGACCTAGATAAGGATGGTTGTCAATCATGGTACCTAGTCTAGCGGCCCAGGCCGCAACCTTAGTGGAGGCAGCCCCGCAGAACGGGATCCCGGCCACAGCAATGCAGCAGGTGGCGTCGGTGCTGACCCAGGTGGCCCAACATTTGGATCACCTGCAGTACACCATCTTGCGCTATCCCGATGGCGGCTGGCTAACGGCACGACTGGTGGAAACCTCTCCTGGAACGGAGCCCATCAGCCATCTTTGGATCCCGGCTTTTGGCCATCTGGAAGATGCCCAGGCAACCCTGGCAGAGCTGCGGGAGCAGGCACCGGAGTTGGAGGCCGCCTCTTTCCAGGTTTTGGAGCTGCTGTTGCTGTCTTTGGGGTTTTCCCGCGCCGAAGGCATTGTCTTTTACGACCAGGCGGGGGAGCGGCGGCAAGGGAAAGCTGTCAATTGTCGGCTTTTGGTGGAGCAGATCAACCAAGCCCTGCGCCAGGTCATTCCTCCACCCCTAGCCTAAGGCGGAACCTCAGTCCAAGAGAGCCCCCTGGCGGCGGGCAAACCTACGCAACTTCTCCTCCATCTGGGCCCCCCGCAGATCGGCTTTGGAGAAGTTGGTAAAGCGCTTGCCCCCTTCCTCGCGCAGCAGGAAGGTGCTGCTGCCTACAGACCAAAGCACCGAGCTGGCCGCTACCATTGCGATCCCGGCTGCCCCTAGGGCATAGACCACATTGCGCGCGGTAAAATGAACGAGCAAAAACGCTAGGCCGCCTGCTCCCAGGAGCCCTCCCAGGCCTGCTAAGATCCCGCCCAGGGTTCGGGCTGACCCAAGAAGCCGGTTTAGAAGACGCAGCCAGCCGGGCTGAGGCACGTTGAAGCGGACGCCGCGCAGATCTGCCCCTTGCAGATTGGCTCCTGAAAAATCAGCCCCCCGCAGATCGGCGCAGCGCAAGTCATAGCCGGCCAGGTTCTGGTTGGCAAAGGACTTGCCCCGCAGATCTGCCCCCGCCAGAGACGGCAGCCGCGGCGGGGTGGCCGGCCTCATCCGCCCACTGCCGGTGATGCGGCTGGTGGGGCCGAGTTGGGTAAAACCAGGGGGAGCAGATCCCCCGGGCAGCAGGCCTCCCGCGCCGGGCCGAGGGAGCGGTGTAGGCGAGAGTCCATCTGTTTGGGGCAGGGGGGGAGAGGTTGAGCGGCGTCTGGCCCAATGGTCGGAGATTAACAAGGGGCTGGAGGCGGTAGTCAACGGAGAGCGAGGCAGGAGGATTGGCGAGGAAGGCGAGCTCTCTTCCATCCCCTGTAGAGCCCGCAGCACCTCAGTAGCCGTGGCAAAGCGCTGGCTGATGGCCGGCTGCAGCATGCGGCGCAAAATGGCGTCGAACTCAGGGCTAAGCTGCAGGCGATCCGACCAATCCCATTGGCCAGTCTGGTGGTTGTAAAACTTGGCCGGCGACTCTAAAGTCATCAAGTTAATACAGGTAGCAGCCAGCGCGTAGAGATCGCTGGCAGGGCCTACTGCTTGACCGGCCACCTGCTCTGGGGGAGAAAAGCCCAGCGAGCGGATGGCTGTATATTCTTCCTGGGCCTCATGGCCTGGCCCCAGCTGCTTCACCGCCCCAAAGTCAATCAGCACCAAGCGGCCATCTTCTTTGCGGCGAATGAGATTGGCCGGCTTGATGTCGCGGTGGACGGTGTTGTGGCTGTGGACATAGCTGAGGATGAGCAGCACCTCCTGCATCACCTGCCGGGCTTGTTCTTCAGAAAAGGGCCCGTTGCGCCGCGCCTCCTGGGCGAGGGTGATCCCCTCGATAAACTCCTGCACCAAGTAAAACTTGCCACCTTCCTGGAAGTGGGCGTAGAGCCTGGGGATTTGCGAATGCTCCCCCAGGCGCTCCAACACCTTGGCTTCGCGGTTAAACAGCTCCTCTGCCAGTTTGGCCAGTTGGGGCGAATTCCCCACCGGGCGCAACTGCTTGATCACCCGCCAAGGCTTGGAGGGCAGGTCTTCATCGCGGGCCAAGAAGGTGGCGCCAAATCCCCCCTGCCCCAGGCGCTTGAAGGCCCGGTAGCGATTGCGCACTAGCAGCGGCTGGCCACAGGAGGCACAGATGGAAGCATCCGGCGGATTTTCTGGCTGCAGACAGTCAGGATTGAGACAATAGCAGGTGAGCATACCCCTCCAAAGGCTACCGGTGACCTCTAGGTAACCAAGACGGGGCCGCTGGGGGGGCAAGCGCGTTAGACATCTAGCCTAGACCCACATCTGGTTCCAACAGGCTGATCCTAGCGTTTGCCCACGCGAGCTCAAGCGGAGAAATCGCATAGATTTTGCTGCCTTGACAGGTGGTGCCGGCAAAATCCAGGCCCCGAGGGTTCAACTGCTCTAGCAACAAAAAACCTAGAATTGAATACAGTTACTCTTCGCCTTGGCCATGTCTCCATCCTTCTCCGGTGCCGCTATCCGGCAGGCTTTTCTAAACTTCTACGCCCAGCGGGGCCACCAGGTACTGCCCAGCGCCTCCCTGGTGCCGGAGGATCCCACGGTGCTGCTGACTATTGCCGGCATGCTGCCCTTCAAGCCCATCTTCCTGGGGCATCAAGAGCCACCCTATCCGCGGGTTACAACGGCCCAGAAATGCGTGCGCACCAACGACATTGAGAAGGTGGGACGGACGGCCCGCCACCACACGTTTTTCGAGATGCTGGGCAACTTTAGCTTCGGCGACTACTTCAAAAAGGAGGCCATCACCTGGGCCTGGGAGCTGCTAACAGAGGTGTTTGGCCTGCCGCCGGAGCGCCTGGTGGTGAGCGTCTTTCAAGAAGATGAGGAGGCCTTTGCCCTCTGGCGCGAGGAGATAGGGATCCCGCCCCACCGCATCCAGCGCATGGGGGAGGAGGACAACTTCTGGGCTGCCGGCCCCACTGGTCCCTGCGGCCCTTGCTCCGAGATCTACTACGACCTCAAGCCAGAGCTGGGGGATGAGCAGATTGACCTGGGGGACGACTCCCGCTTCTTGGAGATCTACAACCTGGTGTTCATGGAGCTCAACCGGGACAGCGAGGGCCGCCTCAGCCCCTTGGCCAAGCAAAACATTGACACTGGCCTAGGGCTGGAGCGGCTGGCTCAGGTGCTGCAGGGAGTCCCCAACAACTACGAGACGGATTTGATCTTTCCCATTGTGCAGAAGGCGGCCGAGATTGCCCAGGTGGACTACTTCCGGGCCAGCCCTGAGCAGAAAGTCTCCCTCAAGGTAATTGGGGATCACGCGCGGGCGGTGATGCATCTCATTGCCGATGGGGTGATCCCCTCCAATGTGGATCGGGGCTACGTGCTGCGGCGCTTGATCCGGCGGATGGTGCGCCACGGGCGCCTCTTGGGGATCGGCGAGCCCTTTACCTGGCCAGTGGTGGAGACGGCCATCCAGTTGGCGGAGGCGGCCTATCCCGAGGTGCGGGAGCGGGAGGCGGTGATCAAAGCCGAGCTGCAGCGGGAAGAGGAGCAGTTTCTCAAGACTCTGGAGCGGGGGGAACGGCTGCTGTTTAATCTGTTTGCAGACGTTACCGCCACTGGCGCGCCAAAGCAGATCTCCGGTGCCGCCGCCTTCAAGCTCTTTGACACCTATGGCTTCCCCTTGGAGCTGACCCAGGAAATTGCCCAGGAGCACGGCTTCAGCGTGGATGTCCAGGGCTTTGAGCAAGAGATGGAAAAACAGCGGCAGCGGGCCCGCGCCGCCCACCAAACCCTCGATGTCATGGCTCAGGGATCCCTGGACGAGCTGGCTGAGTTTTTAATCGAGACGGAGTTTCTCGGCTACAGCCAGTCCTCTGCCCGCGGCGTGGTGGAGGCGCTCCTAGTGGAAGGGAAGTCGGTGCCTCAGGTAGAGGCCGGGCAGGTGGTGCAGGTGGTTTTGGATCGCACGCCTTTTTATGCGGAGTCCGGGGGGCAAATTGGCGATCGCGGCTACCTGGCCGGGGAGGGCGTGTTGGTGCGGGTGGAGGATGTGCAAAAGCGGGGGGATCTGTTTGTCCACTTTGGCCGGGTGGAGCGGGGGATCCTGCGGGTGGGGGATCCCGTGCAGGCCCAGATTGACCTGGCCTGTCGGCGGCGCGCCCAGGCTCACCACAGTGCCACTCACCTCCTGCAGGCAGCCCTCAAGAAAGTGGTCGATCCCTCCATCAGCCAGGCGGGATCCCTGGTGGCCTTTGACCGGCTACGTTTCGACTTTACCCTCTCGCGTCCCCTTACCCCCGAGGAGCTGGAGCAAGTTGAGAACTTGGTTAACACCTGGATTGCCGAGGCCCATCCGGCTCAGGTAGCCATCCTGCCCCTAGCAGAGGCCAAAGCCAGAGGGGCAATAGCCATGTTTGGGGAAAAATACGGCGCTCAGGTACGGGTGGTTGATTTTCCGGGGGTGTCGATGGAGCTCTGTGGCGGCACCCACGTCAGCAACACGGCTGAGATTGGCCTGTTTAAGATCATCTCCGAAACCGCCGTAGCCGCCGGGATCCGCCGCATCGAGGCTGTAGCGGGGCCAGCGGTGCTGGAGTACCTCAACGAGCGCGACAAGGTGGTGCGGGAGCTAAGCGCCCAGTTCAAGGCCAAGCCGCAGGAGATCCCAGAGCGGGTGGCGGCTCTGCAGGCGGAGCTGAGGGCTACCCAGAAGGCGCTTGAGGAGGCCCGCAGCCAGCTGGCCCTGCTCCAGGCAGAGCAGCTCTTGCCCCAGGCAGTATCGGTTGGGAACCTCAGGATCTTGGTGGCGGAATTGGGAGCCACTCCCCCTGAGGCCCTCAAAGTTGCCGCCGAGCACCTGCTCCACAAGGTAGGAGAAGGGGCAGTGGTGCTGGGATCGGTGCCAGAGGCGGGCAAGGTGAGCTTCGTAGCTGCTTTTAGCCCGGCGGTTCAGCAACTTGGCCTCAAGGCGGGCTCCTTTATTGGCGAGATTGCCAAACTCGCTGGCGGTGGTGGGGGTGGGCGGCCCAACCTGGCCCAGGCCGGTGGCAAGCAGCCCGAGAAACTGGCGCAAGCCTTGCAGGTGGCCCAGGAGCGGCTGCGGGCAGAGCTGGAAAAGGGAGCGCAGAAACCTGCAAGCTCGAGCAGTTAGAAGAGGAGCAGCCCCTCTGCCCCATAATGGAAGCCGGGAATTTTCCGCACTCACCATGACGCCCAATAGTTGGTCCAGTGCCATCGACCTTAGCCAAAAGCGCATTTTGCTCACCGGAGGGAGTGGCTTTTTGGGCAAACATGTGCTGCAGCAGTTGCAAGTGCTGGGGGTGAAGCCGGAGCAGGTGCGGATCCCGCGCTCCCGCACCCACGACCTGCGCCGCTGGGAAGTCTGCCAAGAGGTGGTGCAGGGGCAAGATGTCGTCATCCATTTGGCGGCCCATGTGGGCGGCATCGGCCTCAACCAGGCCAAGCCGGCGGAGCTCTTCTACGACAACCTGATCATGGGATCCCAGCTCATCCACGCCGCTTATCTAGCCGGGGTGGAGAAGTTTGTCTGTGTGGGCACCATTTGCGCTTATCCCAAGTTCACCCCCGTCCCCTTCAAGGAAGAGGATCTCTGGAATGGCTACCCGGAGGAGACCAACGCCCCCTACGGCATTGCCAAGAAAGCCCTGCTGGTGCAGCTGCAGGCCTACCGGCAGCAGTATGGCTTCAACGGCATCTACCTCCTGCCGGTGAACCTCTACGGCCCCATGGACAACTTCGATCTCGAAACTTCCCACGTGATCCCGGCCTTGATCCGCAAGGTGCATGAAGCCCAACAGCGGGGCCAGAACTACGTGGAGGTGTGGGGAGATGGCAGCCCCACCCGCGAGTTTTTCTACGTCGAAGATGCGGCCCGGGGTATTCTCCTGGCCACTCAGCTCTACAACAGCCCTGAGCCCCTGAATTTGGGCACGGGCGAGGAGATCTCCATTCGGGATCTCATTGCCCTCATCTGCGAGCTGATGGAGTTTCGCGGCGAGATCCGCTGGCAAACGGACAAGCCCAACGGCCAACCCCGCCGCTGCCTAGATGTCTCCAAGGCCCGCGAGAGGATAGGCTTTGTGGCCAAGGTGGGGCTGCGGGAAGGGCTGCAGCGCACCATCGACTGGTACCGCCGCCACGCCTCCAACGGGGCAAACTAGGCAAGGGGCTGGCTCTCCAGCCTTCCATCCTCCATGTGCAGCACCCGGTCGGCAATATCAAGGATGCGGTTGTCGTGGGTCACCATCAGGATGGTGCAACCCTGCTCCCGCGCCAACTTCTCCATCAGGGTCACCACCTCGCGGCCCGACTTGCTATCCAGGGATGCCGTTGGCTCATCCGCCAGCACCAGCTTGGGGTGGCTGACCAGGGCCCGCGCAATGGCCACCCGCTGCTTTTGCCCTCCCGAAAGCTGCTCTGGGTAGTAGTGGACGTGATCCCCGAGGCCCACTGCCGCCAGCATCGCTTCTGCCCGCTGTTGGGCTTGCTGGGAAGAAAGGCCATTGTGCAGCTCCAGGGCCATGCGCACATTTTGGGCTGCCGTCAGGGAGCGCAGCAGGTTGTGGGCCTGAAAAATATACCCGATTTTACGGCGGACCTGGACAAGCGTGTTGGGCTTGGCTCCCCGCAGCTCCTGCCCCAATACCTGCAAGCTGCCCTCCTGGACCGAGCGCAAGGCTCCCAGGAGGGTGAGCAGCGTGGTCTTGCCGGAGCCAGAGGGGCCAGTCAACAACACAATCTCCCCCGGCTGCAGAACAAAGTTGATGTCAAAAAGCACTTGCCGGCGCAGGGATCCCTCTCCGAAATAGTGGTTTAGCCCTTCGACTTTGACCACTGGCTCAGCAGTATTTTGAGTAGGAGTGGGAGCAGCTTGATGAAGAAGAGAAGTTAGCATAGGAAGCTCAAAATCCCAGAACTTTGCATTGACAAATCACTAACTAGGCCATCCTCTAGATTGTTGCTGCAGCAGTAGCCAGAACTGCTAGAAAATATCAGCAGGATCAGCAGCCCGCAGCCGTCGTACCGCAATTGCTCCTGAGATAAAGCACATACTCACTGTTAAGCCTAGGACCAACATTGCTCGGTTGAAGGTCATGGCAATAGGCAAGAGAGTGGCATTGGCTGTCAAATCGTAGAGCAAAACTGCTAGGGCAAAAGCGGGAATGTAGCCCAAGACAGCCAGCAAAAGAGCCTCCTGAAGTACTACCCCCAACAGATAGGTGTCGGTGTAGCCCATGGCCTTGAGGGTGGCATACTCTGCTAGGTGGTCGGAGACATCGGTATAGAGAATCTGATAGACAATAACAATGCCGACGATAAAGCCCATGGCCACCCCCAGACCAAAAATAAAGCCAATAGCCGTGCCTTCCTCCCAATAGCTCCGCTCCATGTCAATAAACTCTGCCCGCGAGAGTACCCGCACATCCTCCGGCAGCAAAGCTCGCATCTGCTCTAGCAGTGGCTCGGGATCTACCCCTGGCTGGAGTTGCACCACGCCAATGTCTATCAGGCCACGCTCGCGCTGGGGAAAAATGCGCAGGAAATTGAGGTCACTGGTAAGGATGGTGCCGTCGGCGCCAAAGGTGGCTCCCATCTCAAACAGGCCCCCCACCTGGACACGGCGGTTCCCCACCTCGGTAACCACCTCCTGTCCCTCCTCAAACCATTGGGCAATCGGACCAAACTCGCTGCGGGAGCGGCGATCAAAGAGCACTACGTCCATCTTTTTAGTCTCCTCCAGCTCCTCGGGGGTCAGCCCTGGCAAATCCAACAGGTCGGCAGAGGGATCCACTCCCACTACAAAAATGCTGCGGGTGCGACGGGTCTCGGGGTTTTTCCAGAGGGCAAAGCCCAAATACACTGGCGAGATGGCTCGCACTCCCTCAAAGCCCAACGCCTGATAGAGCCGCCGCTGGGAAAAGGGGTTCATGGCAATGAGGGCGTTGGACTGGGGACTGACTAGGAAGATCTCCCCCTTGAGAGCAACATGGAAGCGGATGGCACTCTCCAGCAGGCTGTCCTGGAAACCCAACTGCATGAACATAAGGATGCAGGCAAAGGTAATGCCTGCAATGGCCACCAGCAGGCGGATCTTCTCCCGCATCAACTGCAGCCAGGCTAGGGGGATGCGGTGCCCAAGAATACCAAACAGGCTGGACATCGCTCCCTCTACCCCTCGACCTCGATGGCCACATCCACCTGCAGGTTGGTCAGGCCAGCTACGCGGGCACTGCTTTCTGGATCCAGGCGGATGTACACTTCCACCACCCGAGCATCCACATCGGCAGCAGGGTCAGTGTTAAGCACATCTTTCTTGCCAATTTGCAAGCCCACCCGCTCCACCCGGCCCTGCAGGGTTTCTGGCAGCGCGCGGTTGCTGATGGTGGCCCGTTGTCCGGGCCGCACCCGCAGGATGTCGGTTTCGTAGACCTCCGCCACCACCATCATCTGGTCGGTGTTGCCCAGCTCGAGGATCCCTTTGTCAGCAGTGATGATCTCCCCTGGCCGAGCGTGGATTTTCAGCACCTGGCCAGCGCGGGGAGCACGGATGAGGGTGCGCTCTAGGCGGGCTTCCGCCAGCTCCAGGTTGCGGACTAAAGACTGCAGCTGCACTTGTGCCTGCGCCCGCCTCAACCCCGCTTCAGCAGCCTGCACCTGGGCTTGGGCGTTGCGCAGATCCTGCTCGCGGGCTATGCGCAGTTGGTTGAGAGTGGCCTCGGCAGCCTGCAAGTCCTCCTGGCGCTGCCGCACCAGAAGAGCCTTTTGATCGAGTTCCTGTTGAGAGATAGCCCCCTCCTGCCAGAGAGCCTGAAAGCGAGCCAGGTTAGCCTCTGCATCGGCTAGCTCCGCCCGCAGGCGCTTCACCACTGCCTCCTGGGATCGGATCTGCAACTGTTGCGGTTCGTCTAGGCGTTTGAGGCGAGTGCGTGCTTCTTCAATTTGAGCCTGGCCAAAGCGGGTCTCAGCCTCTAGACGAGCGCGGGCTTCTTGCAGTTGAGCAGCAGCATACTCCCGTTCTGCTAAGCGCTCCCTGTAGCTTTCCAAACGAGCCAATACTTGCCCGGCCACCACCCGCTCCCCTTCGGCTACCCACAGCTCCCCCAGTCGTTCGCCGGGAGGGCCAGCAACGCGGATGACTTCTCCTTCTGGTTCTAGGCGGCCCAGAGCTCCAACATAGCTGGCTGACGACGTTGGCTTGGCCCCTGCCGGAGTTGCTGCTGGCGGCGTTGCTTCTTGAGGAGCTGCTTGTTTGCTTAACCCGAAGCTAGCTAGCGCTACCCAGCCGGCCAGCCCAGCTCCTAGCAGTAACCACAGCACTCGGGGGCTCATTTTGCCGTCAACTTCAAGGCCACGGCTACCCTGTTTTTAAGAAATATAAAGCTTAGTAGACAGATGTGTCAAGTTCGAGATCACACCTTTAAGCAGCTCATTTGCCTCAGGCTTTGCTGCAGAAGGCAAAGAACTGCTGATATGATCTGGCTTGCCTAAGCCTCTAACAGGCAGCAGCTTTTGTTCTGGGTGTGTGCGAGGAGTGAGGGAAAGGTGCAATGGTAGAGACAGTCGGGGGAGAAGATCCCGTCATCTCGGCGCGTGCTCCGTCTTCATCTCTGCTTGGGCAAGGTTTGGATCCCTCGAACTCCTCCCTTTCGGCTTATCACTTCGTGGGGATTGGGGGGGTTGGGATGTCCGCTTTGGCCTACATTTTGGCTAAGCAAGGGTTTCGCGTTTCCGGATCAGATATTGTTGCTAATGATCGCACTCGCCGCCTAGAAGCTTTGGGGGTGCGCGTTATTCAAGGTCACACAGCGGAGGGGCTGGTTGGGGATCCCCAGGTGGTCTACTCCAGTGCCATTCGCCCCAGCAACCCGGAATTGGCAGCGGCTCTAGACAAGGGACTAAAGGTTTGGCATCGAGCCGATTTACTGGCTGCCCTGTTTAACCATCGCCCCAGCATTGGTGTAGCAGGCACCCATGGCAAAACCACCACCAGCAGCATGATTGGCTATGTGCTGCTGGCAGCAGGCTGGGATCCCACCTTAATCATTGGCGGAGAGATGGACGCCTGGGATGGCAACGCCCGTCTGGGCCAGGGGGAATACCTAGTAGCCGAGGTGGATGAGTCGGACGGATCGCTGGTGCGGCTTTACCCCAAGATTGGCGTGATCACTAACATTGAGCTAGATCACCCGGATCACTATGCCAATCTGGAGCAGGTAATCCGGGCCTTTCAGCAGTACGGGCAGCAGAGCCAAACCCTGGTGGCTTGCCTAGATTGCCCCAACGTGGCTGCTCATCTAGCGGTGAATGTGGGCTACAGCATTGCTGGCCATCCCCAAGCTCAGTACCAGGCCCGGGAGATTGTCTACGCCGCGGATTTTACCTCTGCTGAGATCTGGGAGAGGGGATCCCTCCTTGGCCAGCTCCAGCTGCAGGTGCTGGGATCCCACAACCTCAGCAACGCTTTGGCCGCCGTTGCCGTTGGGCGACAGTTGGGCTTGGAGTTCCCCGTGATTGCCTCTGCTCTGGCCCAGTTTCGGGGGGTGCAGCGCCGCTTTGAAGCCAAGGGCGAGGTAGGCGGGGTCACTTTTATCGATGACTATGCCCACCATCCCAGTGAGGTTCGCGCTACGCTGCAGGCAGCACGGCTGCAGCAGCGGCGGGTGGTGGCCGTGTTTCAGCCCCATCGCCACAGCCGCTTGGCTGCCCTATTCCAAGATTTTGCCTGCTGCTTTGAGAAGGCAGATGTGGTGGTGATCGTGCCCACCTATGGGGCAGGAGAACCGGCGCCGGAGCGTTCTGACAGCTTGCGGTTGGCCGTGGCGGTGGCGGAGCACCATCCGCAGGTGCACTATGTGTCTTCTTTGCCGCAATTGCCGCAGGTGTTGGCCTCTGTTCTGCAGCCTGGAGATCTCGCTGTCTTTTTGGGTGCAGGTGATCTCAATCAGCAGATAGCCGCTACGATGCGGGCATATGCAGCCCAGGTAGGGGAACAGCTCCGGCCTGCTCCGGAGGGGGACTAGCCCGGGCAAGCCAAAAATCCCAGCTTTTAGCTAAAGAGATGGCTGCTTGCAAGGTATCGATATCATGACGACAGCTCCGGTGGTGCCCTCCTGTGGGTCTGACGCCGCGGACCTTCCTGGCGACAAGGAGCTTCTCCTCACGGAGCAAGCAGCGCTGCTGTCTGGACGGATTCGCCCAGGGATCCCCTTGGCTCCTCTAACCACCTTCCGCGTGGGCGGCAAGGCGGAGTGGTATTGTGAGCCCGGCAGCAACCGGGAACTGCAGCAGTGCTTGGCCTGGGCGCGGACGCAAGGGATCCCTGTCACCCTGTTGGGGGCAGGTAGCAACCTGCTCATCAGCGATGCGGGGTTGAGGGGGCTAGTTATCCACACCCGGCGTTTGCGCGGGCTGCAACTGTTGGAGGGGGGAAGGATCTGGGCCGCTGCCGGAGAACCTTTGGTCAACCTGGCGCGGGTAGCTGCCAAGCAGGGCTGGAGCGGCTTGGAATGGGCAATTGGGATCCCAGGCACGCTGGGGGGAGCGGTGGTGATGAATGCCGGCGCCCACGGGCGCGCCATGGCGGATGTGCTGGTGGAGGTGCAGATTTTGGATGAAGACCAGAAGCCCTGCCGCTTGGAACCTGCTGCCTTGCAATTTGGCTACCGCCGCTCTCGCCTGCAAGACTTGCCCTGGACGGTTATAGGGGCAACCTTGCAGTTGATCCCAGGCCGGGATCCAGCCCAGGTGCAGTGGGAAACCCAGCGCAACCTCAACCAGCGTCTCAGCTCTCAGCCCTACCATCTACCCAGTTGTGGCAGCGTCTTTCGCAACCCCGAAACCTACCCTGCCGGCTGGTTAATTGAGCAGGCCGGTCTAAAGGGCTACCGGATTGGCGGGGCCCAGATTTCCGAGCGCCATGCCAACTTCATCCTCAATTGCGGCCAGGCCAGCGCCAGCGACATCTATCGCCTGATTCGCCTGGCGCAGGAAAAGGTTTATCAGCAGTGGTCAATACTTCTGGAGCCAGAAGTACGGATTCTAGGCTCCTTTGAGGAAACTGGTTAGAGGGCCAGTACCCCGCAATGGTTGCTTCGAAGGAGCCCCTGGGGGTTGCCACCCACTCCAGAGCTAGCCAAGCCATAGGCAAGCGGCGAGCCAAAGAGAGAGTACTCCCCTTCCCCGTCCGCAACAGTTCCATCGCTTTATGAAAACCCAGAGACAGTGTCTAGCTTTGCACCTAGGAACGTGGCAGGGCCTCTTTTCCAACTACCGACCCACGGCTCATGGTTGGGAGCGGGTGGGCCAAAAGCGCAGCCTCATCACCTTTGAAGCTTTGGATTTGGGCGGGATCCGCCAAACCAATGCCTACTACCCCCTAGAGGGATCCCCTACCCCAGAAAGCCACCAGAGCTGGGTTTATCAGGATTTCTCGCCCGGCTTGCGCTTTTTCCCCGATGGCTCCTTTTCCAACGGGCGGCTGCAATTGGCACCATTTGGCGATTTTGCCGTCGAGCAGGGCTTCCTCTGGGGGGATTGCAAGGCGCGGCTGGTGCAACAATGGGACGCCCAGGGCCGCTTGGTGGGGGTGACTGTCATCTTGGAGCAGCGCGGCCAAGCGCTGGATCTTGCTGCCAACTTTCCCTCACTTACCAAGGCGCAACTAAGCCTAGCCCTGCAAGGGCGATGGCGGGGGATCGCCCAGAGCTTTTCTGCCCCTGACAGCCTGCTCAGCGAAACTGAGGTGTGCTTTTCAGAACCAGACTGGATCAGCCCCTGGGATCCCTTGCCGGGAGGGCTATGGATTGGCGGGCCGGATCCCTTGCCCATCCCTACCCTGCATCGGGATCGCCGCTTTTCTGTCAGCCTTGGCTGGTTTCCGGAAGGGCCGGAAGGCCGCCACCTGCTGCACTTGGTGCGCGACTACGATGAGCGTGGCGCCTGGCAACGGGTTACGCTGATCCGGCTGGAGCGGGATCCTGGGTGAGAAAAGCGCAGACCTGGGCAAACACCGTCTCCCGCTCACAGTCCAACGTGAGAATGTGGTCGGAGTGCTCCAGCCAATGCAGGCTCTTCTGGGCGGATCCCAGTTCTTGATAAAGCCACGCTGCTTGTTCAGGATCCACCACCGTATCTTGGCGCGGCTGCAGGATGAGGGTGGGAACCTGGACACTGGCCACCTCCCCCTTGACCCGCTCGATGAGCTCAAGGGCGCTGCGCACTGCCGTCAGATTGAAGCTGCGAAAATAGGCCACTTTTTCTGCCAAAGCGCGGACATCGCCATCCCGAATCGCTAGGCGAAAGCGAGGGACATCTTCCAAGAGCCAGCCCAGGCTGTGGAGGTACTGCTCCGGGCGAAAGAGATAGTACCAGTGGTGGCGAATGGCAAAAAACGGTGCCAGCAGCACCAATTTGTGGACAGGATGGGCAAAGGCCAGGTGCAGCGCCAACAGGCAGCCGGTGGAAAACCCCACCAGCGAAACACGCGGGTACTCCTGCCGCAGGGCTAGGTAATGCTCCAAAACCCGCCCGTACCAGTCGGTCCAGCGGGAAGGGGGCATGCGGGGTGCTGGACGCTCGTGGCCAGGGTAGTTAAACCCCTGCACCGTCAGGCCGGCTGCCAGCAGCCGCTCCGCCAGCCACTGCAACTCGTAGACGCCACCCCCCAACCCATGGAGCAGCAGGCAGGCGTGCTCCCTTGATCCCCGCCACAGAAAAGGCTCGTTGCTCAGCATCAAAACCTCGCCTCAAGACTTGACCCAGGTCAGGACAGGATCCCTTTTTAACCCAGGGCAATATCCAGCAGCAGCATCACCACAAACCCACTGAGAACGCCAAAGGTGCCCTCCCGCTCCAGCCCCCGCCGGTGCGACTCGGGGAGGATCTCATCCGAGATCACAAACAACATTGCCCCGGCAGCAAAGGCCATGCCCCAGGGCAACAAGGACTGCGCCAGAGAAACCACCGTCGCTCCCAGGATGCCGCCGATGGGCTCCACCAGTCCGGTCAGCAGGGCAATGGCAAAAGCAAACAGCCGCGAGTACCCCTGGCCTGCCAGCGACAAGGCCACCACCAGCCCTTCCGGCATGTTCTGCAGGCCGATCCCCAGGGTCAGCACCAGCCCATCGCCGACCTGGCCGGTGGCAAACCCCACCCCCACCGCCAAGCCTTCCGGGAAGTTGTGCAAGGCAATGGCGATGATAAAGAGCCAGATCCGCTTTAGATGGGCGCGGTTCTCCCCTTCGATCCCTTTAAAGAAGTGCTCGTGGGGAAGAAGCTGGTGGGCACTCTCGAGGAAGATCGCCCCCAGCAACAAGCCCGCCACCATCACTACGGCCGCCCCCAACTGGGAATATCCCAGTGCCAGCGCCGCCTCGGTGCCCGGCACCAGCAGCGAAAACGAGGTGGCAGCCAACATTACCCCACCCCCAAACCCCAGCAGGATCCCTTGCACCCTCGCCGAGAGCGAGGGGAGAAACAGCGCCGGCAAAGCCCCCAGCCCCGTTGCTAATCCGGCCACAAAGCTGGCCAGGGATCCCGTTGCAATTGGATGCACAAGCCACTCTCCGTCAAGGCCCAATGCCTCTCAATTTTCCCCCATCCGCCGGCTCTTTCTCCTCGACGGCTGAAGATGGCTCTCCGGCTGCTGAGGCGCAGCTTGCAACCTTCCCCACAAGTGTCGTAGGCGGATCCCCGCTCTGGAGCTCGTCACCCTGCCAGGCACCAGACAACCTAGGTGTCAATGTTTTTCGTCACTTTCAATAAACTCGTCTTGGTGCTAGGCCCTCTGGAACTGAGCTGAGGAAAACAGCAATTGCCACTCTTGTAGTCTGGGAGGGGTTTGCTTGGGGCTAGCCGGCTGCTGCGGCGGCGGAAGCAGCGGAACGACGATATTGCCGACACCCACGCCAACACCCACACCAACACCGGCTCCGACTGCTCCGACTTTTGCCAAGGCATTTAGCCCCACCTCAGTGGCTGCCGGCCCCACCGCCAAAACAACCCTGACCTACACAATTACCAACACAGCCGCCCTGCCGCTGACCGGCCTCTCTTTCTCCGATCCGCTACCTGCCGGCTTAATTGTCGCCACTCCCAATAACTTGAACAACGGCTGCGGCGGGACGGTGGCCGCTCCGCCAGGAGCAAATTCCATCTTGCTGGTCAACGGTTCGTTAGCAGCTAACGCCAGTTGCACCATCAGCCTAGACCTTCAAGTTACGGCCACCACAGCGGGATCCCTGACCAGCCCAGCGGTAGTCCTCAGCAGCAACCAGGCGCCCAATGCTACCGCTGCTGCTATCAACCTGACGGTAACGGTGCCAGCTCCCACCTTTACCATGGCCTTTTCTCCTAACCCGCTTGGACCAATTGGCCCAGCCCCTGTTACCGGCACTGGAACGCTCACCTTTACCATCATCAACAACGCCGCTATACCCTTGACCGGCGTGAGCTTTAGCCACACCTTGCCGGGAGCGCCGTCTGGGGGTTTGCAGGTTGCTGGTGCGCCGACTCCTACACCTTCCTGCGGCTCCCCCACTCTCACAGCTACTGTGGGGGGGAACACCATTCAATTCACCGGAGGGTCAGTGGCTGTAGGCGGAACCTGCACAGTCACTATTCCTGTCAAGACCGCGGTAGCCTTGACACCAGCCGGCACCTACTCTTACCCCAACCCCTCTGTCACGTTGAACAGCACGGAGGCGGCTCCTGTTCAGGCTGGGCCTGTTACTTGGACAGTGGTGGTGAACTAGTCCTTCAAAAGCAGCTCGGCAATTTGAATGGCGTTGAGGGCTGCTCCTTTGCGGATCTGATCCCCGCACAGCCACAGCTCTAGAGCTTTGGGCTCGGAGATATCCTGGCGGATGCGGCCCACGGCCACTTCGTCTTTGCCGGCTACATCAATGGGCATGGGGAAGCGGTTGCGTTCCCAATCTTCGATAAGCACCACCCCAGGAGCCTGGGCCAGAATTTGTCGGGCTTGTTCCACCGGGAAGGGCTGCTCGAACTCCAGGTTGAGGGCCTCGGCATGGGTGCGCAGCACCGGCACCCGCACGCAGGTAGCCGTCAGCCGTAGGTGGGGGGATCCCATAATCTTGCGGGACTCGTTGACCATCTTCATCTCTTCCTGGCAGTAGCCATTTTCTTGCAGGGGGCTGTTGTGGAGGAAGAGGTTGAAGGCAATGGGATAGGGGAACACCTGCGGCTGCAACGGCTGGCCTTGCAGGTAGGCGCGGGTTTGCTCCTCCAGCTCCACCATGGCGCGGGCCCCGGCCCCGCTGGCGGACTGGTAGGTGGCAGCCACCACGCGGCGCAGCGGGATGTGGCGATGCAGTGGGTAGATGGCCACGCACATTAGGATGGTGGTGCAGTTGGGGTTGGCGAGGATCCCCTGGTGGCGAAAGGCTTCCTGGGGGTTGACCTCCGGCACCACCAGGGGGACATCGGGATCCAGGCGGAAGGCGCTGGAGTTGTCAATTAGCACTGCCCCTGCCTCGACGATGGTCTTGGCCCAAGTTTTGGAAACACTTGCCCCGGCAGAGGCCAACACCAGGTCCAGACCCCGAAAGGACGCTTCTGAAACCGGCTCCACCGGGATCCGTTCTCCCTTGAAGGTCAAGTAGGTGCCCGCCGAGCGGGGCGAGGCCAACAGCTTCAGCTCTGCCACCGGAAAGCGGCGCTCTTCCAGCAGCTTCAGCAGCTCCATTCCTACGGCCCCTGTGGCCCCCAAGATGGCTACCCGTTGTTGCCGTCCCATGCTTTCTTGTCCTCAGCTTTTCCTAATTCTAGGGCTCTCTAGGGCTCAAGAGGTTGCCGTCATCGCCGCCAGAGCGGCCTGCACATCCGCCAGCTCGACTTGATCGGTCAGCTCCGCTTGGCCAATCCGGCGGGGCAGAACGAAGCGGATCCGCCCTTGCTTGACTTTTTTGTCCGCCTGCAGCGCCTGCAGCACCGCCTCCCAAGGGATCCCGGCGGGCCAGTGGCTGGGCAGCCCTGCCCTTTCGATAAGGCGTCGCTGCCGCTCGGCCTCAGCCGCGCTCCACCACCCCAGGCGACGGGCGATCTCCCCCGCAGCCACCATGCCAATGGCAACCGCCTCCCCGTGCAGGTAGCGGCGGTAGCCGGTAACAGTTTCCAGGGCATGGCCGAGGGTGTGGCCGTAGTTGAGGATGGCCCGCAGGCCCCCCTCTCGTTCGTCCTGCTGCACCACCCAGGCTTTGCACTCGGCACAGCGGCGCAGCAGATAGTGCAGATCTGCGGGAGCAAAGTCGGCATAGCGGCTCAGCCTGGGCCGGTCTTCCAAAAACTCAAACAGGTCGGCAGCCTGGATGACGCCGTACTTGATCACTTCGGCTAGGGCTGAAGTAAACTCCCGCCGGGGCAGGGTCTGCAACACCGTTGGATCAATCCACACCAGGCGCGGCTGGTAGAAGGCCCCAATTAGGTTTTTCCCCCCGGGATGGTTGACCCCGGTCTTGCCGCCAATGGCCGCATCCACCATGGCCAAAAGCGAGGTGGGCACCTGCACCCAAGGGATCCCGCGCAGCCAGGTGGCGGCAGCAAACCCCACCATATCCCCGATTACCCCGCCTCCTAGGGCCACGAGGGTGGAGGAGCGCTCCAGGCCAAAGCTCAAGGCAGCATCATAGATCTTGGCCACCGAGCGCAGGGTCTTGTAGCGCTCGCCGGCGGGCAACAGAAAAAGATGGGCGGCAAACCCGGCTTGTTGCAACCCTTGCATCAACTTTTCAGCAAAATGCTTGGCAATACCCGGATGGCTCACCACCAGCACCTTGCCGGCTAGCCCCAAAGCTCGCAGCTGGGATCCCAACTGCCTGAGGCTGTGGCCGCTAGGGCCTGCGGAGGACTGGATGAGAATGTCGTAGGAGCTGTGGGGAAGCTTGACAGGGATTAGACAGGGATCCATGGGCGCTGCTATTGGAAGATGGGATCCAGTGTGGCATGTTCCGCTGCTTCCCATTCTCCCCTCCCTAACTGGCTTGCTGGAGCTCACGGCCTGCTGGTGGGAGCCGGCCAGTTGGTTTTGCGGTGAGGTTCCTAGCTCTGGGCTGCCCCCGGCTGCTGGCTTGTAACGTTTTCTCCTGCCTGGCTCCAGGAGGAGTTCCCGGCAGGTTAGGGTGGGATCTGGCTTTAACTTGTAGTTGGGCCTCGAAGTCCTTATGATTGAGGTATAGACTCAAGAAGTTCAAAAAGCGCCTTTGCCCTTACCGCAGGGAGGAGTTTCATGGCTGGCAACACCGGAGAGCGACCTTTTGTTGACATTATTACCAGTGTCCGCTACTGGGTTATTCATGCCCTGACCATTCCCGCCTTGTTTTTGGCCGGCTGGCTTTTTGTTAGCACCGGCCTAGCCTATGATATTTTTGGCACGCCGCGCCCCAATGAGTATTTCACCGCAGAGCGTCAGGAGTTGCCAATTGTAAGCGACCGCTTCAACGCTCTCGAGCAGCTGGAGAGGCTAACGCGCTAGGGCAAGGCGAGGGTAGCAGCTTCGTAACTGTTGCGGTTTGTAATGTCCTAAGAGGCGAGGTCTGAGCGATGGCAACTAAACCAGCTACCAAATCTGATGAGCCTGTTTTTTATCCTGTTTTTACTGTCCGCTGGTTGGCAGTACACACGCTGGCGATCCCAACGGTCTTCTTTCTGGGAGCCATTGCTGCAATGCAGTTTATTCAACGGTGAAACCCTATGGCTGATCAACCTGAAAGGAACCCCAATACCCAGCCGGTAGAGCTAAACCGCACCTCCCTCTACCTGGGCTTGTTGTTGGTGTTTGTGCTTGGCCTGTTGTTTTCTAGCTACTTTATCAACTAAGGCTTAGGTTATCTCTGCTTCTGACAGTCAGTTGAAGAAAAGCGGTAGGGAGGTAGGCTTACCTTCATCCCTCCTTGGGGCTGTAGCTTTCCTTAAAGATCTACTTCTTGTGGAGGCCAGTTGCTATGACCAGTCAGGCAAGGATTCCCCTGTGGATAGTGGCTGTGGTTGTTGGTCTGGGTGTGATTACGGTGGTGGGGCTTTTCTTCTATGGCTCCTATGTGGGCCTTGGCTCGGGCTTCTAGTTCTACCCAACTCCCAGCGTAGTGGTGTCAGGTTTGCTAATGGGCCTAGCTGAAAACAGTTAGGCTTTTTTGTTTTCCGCCGGAACGGAGATCCCTGGGCGGTAGACTAGCTGGAGATCCCGCTTCTGTCGGGCTCTGGCGGGAAGAGGGGTTGAGGCTAATGGAAACGGTACCAATGTCCTGGAGGGTTGAGAGGGGCTATATCTCTGTTAAGCAAGCATGAACTTTTTTAACGATCCGGATGGCGGCTGCTGAGAGGGGAACTGAGGCCCCGTAGAATGAATCCCAAAATTCCAGGCAGGACCTTCGGACATGGATTACATTCGCACCTTCAACGACGATCCCTGCGAGGGCCACCTTTCGACGCCGATTAGCGACTCTCCTGTTACACGTCTGTTCCTCAACAATCTTCCCATCAACCGTCCTGGGCTGTCGCCGCTGTTGCGGGGGCTGGAGATTGGGCTGGCGCATGGCTATTTCCTAGTGGGACCGGAAATCGTGGTGGGCCCGCTGCGGGACTATCCTGAGGCAGCTAATTTGGGTGGTCTGGTCACGGCGATGGCCCTGGTGCTGCTGGGAACCGCCTGCATGTCCGCCTATGGCAGCGTTACCTTCGGAAACAAGCCGGAAACGCCGGGAGCCAATCCTCTATCTACAGCCCGTGGATGGGGGGATCTGACGGCAGGATTTTTCTTGGGAGGTATGGGCGGTGTGTTTGCTGCCTACTTCCTGTTGGAGAACTTTGCCGGGATCGACGCCATCTTTCGAGGGTTGGTGAATTAGTTGTCAAGCTTGTCAAGGCACTGGAGAGGAGCAAAACTATGACCGGTTCTTACGCTGCTGCTTATCTTCCTTGGATTTTCGTCCCCATTGTCGGTTGGCTGCTGCCGGCAGTGGCCATGGCCGTGCTCTTTTTGTACATTGAGCGCGACTAACTTGTTCTAGTCTCAATGGGTCTTAGAAGAGGGATCCCTGGGGAAGGGATCCCTTGCTTTTTGGGGAGACCTTTATCCCCGCTGCCGTCTTCCCAAAAGCTAGGGCAGTACCCGGCAAAGGTTGAGTCTTCTTGTCTTTGGGAAGGGGAAACTTCCAAAGCGTCTTAGCTCCCCTACCACCGTCCTTGATGCTGCCTATGCAATCTAAAAGCAGAAGCTCAAAAAGTTCCGCGAAGACATTGACTACGTCAAAGGAGCAACTGGCCTAGCCATTGCTTATAGATGGTCTTGACACTCCTCCGACTAAAGTCGGCTCTCCCAGGGGGATCCGCCCTCACCCCCAGCCCCTCTCCCTCTGGGAGAGGGGAGCGGGAGAAAGGGCTCCGCATCCCTACCACAGGCAACTGTGCCAGCCAGGCATATTGCTGCTTCAAGAGATCATGCGCTCGAGAGCAAGTTGCAAATCTTGAGTTAGCTCGGCTACTGCCTGTCTGGCTTCCTGGCGGCCTTGGCGGTACTGGCGTTCCCATCGCTGGCTCACCCAGATGGGATCCCCCACCGTAACCTGAACTTCTCGCCAACCCAGGCGAGGCCGGGCCGGGTAGGGATCGCCGCGCAGGCGGGCCAAGACATCAAACAGGATCAGGGCACTTTCTGCCAGCCGCTCAAAAGAAGGCTTACTCAGCAAGTACTCTTCCTGCACGGCCACGCAGCTTTCCACCAGGCGCATGTGCTGTAGGTAGAGGGTGGCCTGCTGGGCTTTCCAGTCGAGCAACCCCCGCTGCAGCGGAGCCAGGGATCCAGGATGCCGCAATTCTTCTCGGTAGATCTGGGTCCAGGCGGCTTCTTCGATGCGGCGGCAGCGGCTGTTCCAATCCCCTTGGGGAGATAGGCCAAAGTAGGTCTCGGCCGTCTGCAGCGCCGTGTGGAGCAGCCGCTCCAGGCGGGCGTTGAAAGGCTCCCCAGAGGGAAGAGGGGGAAGGCCGTAAAACGTTTCCATCTGGGCCAGCAGGTGGTGGGCCAGGCCACAAATCCGCTGAGCCCAGTGGCGGTTTGCGGAAGGCTTGGGAGCCGCCGGCGGCGTCAGGCCACTGAGGCGCTCGAGGTGGCTTAGCAGGCGCTCCAGCTTTTTCCAAGAAGGCTTCAGGTAGCGGTATTGGATCCCGATGGGCACCACAACCACCTTCTCCGAACGACCGGCTTTGGCCAGGTCTTCGGCACACCAAAAGGCCAGCTGCGCTGTTCCCGGCTCCAGAGGATTGACCCGCTCGCTGTGGCCGTTGGTGGCCCCTTCCGGCGCGATCCCAAAAGGAAACTGGCCCTCCAGCAGTAGGCGCCGCGCCGCCGCCAGCGCCAGCCGATCCACCCGCCGTCCCCGGTGCACAGGGATCCCGCCCAGGCGAGACAGAAGCCACCCTAGCCACTCGCCTCCCCAAAGAGGCATGCCCCGGTCGTAGAGAAAATGGGCGTGAATGGGTTTGCGGAGGGGGATCCCTTGGCGACGGGCAGCCTGGGGCACCAGGCGAGAGAGCACGTAGAGGCCCACCAGGGGGTCATCCACCTCCACATGGCGGAAAGCGAGGATCAGCCGGATCTGGCCCGCCTGAAACTGGTGGTAGAGCTGCGCCAGGGTCTCCACGCCCCTAGCCTCGATTTTGGCAATGCCGGAAGGAAGCCAGGGCCGCACCCTCAGCCGCAACAGCAGCGGCAGGATCCCGTGGACAAGCCGCAGCACCCAGGGGCTGTAGGCCGGCGGGATAAAGTCCAGGGGGGGACGGGCAAAAGAGGGGGGTGGTGGTGGAAACAAGGCTTTTTCTCAAATACTGAATTGCTCAAGCTAGGCCCAACAAATCTCCATCCAACCGATCGGGTTATAGTCTTTTCAAACAAACATAGGACCCTTTGCCGCCAAGCCAAGCGCCCAGCCCCTCTCCCTCAGGCAGAGGGGAGGAGGGTCAGCTGTTTGGGTTTTGGTGCGATAAGAGGCTAAGTGCCTTTCTTTAACTCAGGGTGGCTACGGGCTGGGCCTCTACCAAAAGCTGCTGGGTTTGCAAGTCGAAGATAGTGGCCAGCAGCCGCCGCGAGGCATCGACGGCAAATTCCACCTTGAGGCGATCTTCTCCTGCGCGGCCTGGGGGCTGCAGGCGGGCCAGGCAAGCCGGCTCGGCGCCGGGGGCCAGGGATCGAAAATCGGTTTGTCGAGTGAGTTGGCGGCTGCTCATGCGCCCCAGCTCGTCGTAAACCACCTCGGCTTGGGCCACCTGAGCCACTTCTCCCACATCGAGGCGAATTTCGGTTTGCCCATCGTTGGCCACCTGCAAGATCAAGGGCTCGGAGCGTCGGCAGGGGTAGGGGCTGCCCCGCTCAAACAGAGGGTAGTAGATATAGCTTTTTTGCAAGGGATCCCAGAGGCGGATGGCGTAGCTGTGGTGCAGGCGATCCTCCAGCTTAACTTGGCGGCCCACCTGCAGGGCGCCCAGGGCCACGGCGTCGAAGGGGCGTTCGCAGCGGACTTTCTTTTTGCCAAAGTAGGAGCGGAGCAGCTCTTGGACTGCCGGCAGTTGGGAGCTGCCTCCCACCAGGAGCACCTGCTCAATTTGGCCTTTGCCCACTCCCCTGGCCTGGGCAGTGAGGAGCACCTCGTCTAGGCACTGGCGGATCTGATCCAAGAGCTGGTGGGTTTCTAAAATCTCCTCCAGCACCTGCCGATCCAACTGCAGCTCATAGGCGGTTAGGGCTTCGTCGTCAAACCAACTGCCCACCGCCTTGGGCTGGGTAGAAAGGGTAATCTTGAGCTGTTCTGCCTGCTCCAAAAGGGTAATCCAGCTCAGGGCCCCCAGCTGCTGCCGGCTCAGCCCCAGTTGCCCCAGCAGGTATTCGGCAATCCAGATGTCGATATCCACCCCACCCACGTAGGCGTCGGCCTTGGCAATCACCTCCGCCTTGAGGACAGGGTCGCCCGGCTGAGGGGGAAGGGTGCGCACCAGGCTGAGGTCCAAGGTGCCGCCGCCGAAATCCACCACCAGCACAAGGGATCCCGGCTGGTCAACCGCATAGCCCAGGGCAGCAGCCGTGGCCTCGTCCACAATCTGAATGGGATCCCCAGCCACCCTCCGCAGCCAGTTTAAGTAGCGCTCAAAAGAGCCGACGGGAGCTGTAAACACCACCTGTTGCGGCTGCGGGTATTCTTGCTGGATGGCTTCCATCACTGCCTGCAAAAAAGCCTGGGCTACCCTCTCGGCATCGTAGCGCTCTCCATCGAGAACTCGCGGCGGGGGGACAAACTCCGCCACCAGATCCCGCTTGAAGCCCTGAAACAAGCGCTGCGGATCCACTGCTCCCCACCGCCCGGCGCGCACGGTTTCCCCCACCAAGAGCTGGCCTTTTCCCTTGACGTAGACCAGGCTGGGAATGGCCGCGTAACCGGGGCGGGAGAGGCCGGGAAGGCTGAGCAGGCGGGGCGCTTCTTGTCCAGGATCCCAAACCGCCACAACCGTATTGCTAGTGCCAAAATCAATAGCCAGCGTCGCTTTGGGGACGGGTGCCATCAGCTCAATCCTCCGGGCAGGGAGCGACTAACTTTGGCCGGGCAAAGAATGCGTTCGCCGCAGCGGTAGCCAACAAAGCGGATATAGACAGGATCCCCAGGCCGAATGTCCGGCTGATCCGGCTGGTGCAGTTGCGGGTCGAAGGGGACAGATTCAAGAGGGCTGCCGATGGCTTCATACCCCCACTGCTGCAGCAGGGCATCCAGCGACCGGAACAGAGCCGTCATGTTTTGGGCCGGCCAATCCGGCTTGCGCCGGGCAATCTCGCGGACGGTGGGGTAGCTGGTCAGCAGCGGCTGCAGCAGGAAGAAGATTGCCTCTGCATTGTCAGAGCCCCTTCCGCCGCCAAGCAGGGATCCCACGTCCCACTGGAGAGCGGCAGCCAACTTCTGCAGTTGCTCCAGGCGCAGGGATCCCCACCGCCCTTGGCGCACCTGCTCGAGGGCGCGGCGGCTGAGCCCTGCCCGGGCTTGCAAGGCCCGCCATGAGGAAAGGCCAACGGCTTGCATCCGTTCCCGCAGCCAACTGTCCAGCGGTCTCTCGGCCATTGGGTTTTGTCAGGGATCCCTACGATCATGCCCCAACTGGGGCCTGGGTCAGGGAGCCACCGGGCTATGGCTTCCCCATCCCGGTCGTAGCGCTCGCGCCGGCTGGCCAGATAGACCAATTCAAAGCCGGCCTCTAGAGAGGGGCGGACAAGCTTTTTGAGATAGAAAATCCGCAAGCTGCCTAGCTCGTAGCCGGAGACCCCGAAAAAATCCTGACTGGCAACTTGAGAGGTAACCCGGCGTCGGCTTTCTCGGCTGCGCTGCAACTCCTCTTGCAGGGCGCTGGCGGGTGTTGCTTGAAAAACCCACCCCAAACCCGCAGCTCGGCCCCCTCTTCGCCGACAAAGACCTGGCCGTCGCTGCTATCGGATTCCCCTTGGGGGACAAAGTCAGCCGGATAGTCGAGGCGATAAGAGCGGGTGAGGCTAGAGGCGGGGTCCCTTTTCCCACCAGGAGACTGGCAAGCAGCGGTTTTCAGAACTGGGGCCATTCTAGGCTCCTTTGTCCTAACCTGCTCCCTCACCCCCGACTCGGAGAGTAAGGAAGGGTTTCCAGCTTGTTAATCTGCCGGTCGCTATCGAGGTTTTGCCCGGAGCGCAGCAGTTCAATTTTTTCTCTAGCTCGCTGGATGGCGGCGCAGTTGTCCACTGCTTCCAGGGGGAGAAACAAACAACACGCCGTTCGCGTCAGCGGGACGGATGCACCACCCCAAAAAGACCTTCAGCGCTTTCCATCACCGTGCAAAAGCTAGCAATAACGACAAAAAGACTGCCACTCCCTGAGACTTTTGAGAAAGGGCATAGTGCGGCGCAACTCCTCGTCTATGCGCTTTTGCTCTTCTTGCTGGAGCAACTCTTGCAGAAATCGGACGGCCTCATCTACTCAAAGCCGGTTTTGGCGGGATCCCACCCTCTAGGGCGGCAAATAGTCGCCTTCCCGCGTTTCCGACTTTTGTAAAATAGGGAGGCCTGTCTCCTATTGCCGGCTGCCCAGCCCGCACCAACGGATTTGCCATGACCTCAACTCCTCTTGCTGCTGCCCATCCTGTTGCTTGGGATCCCCTTGACCCCCAGGTGCGCCCGGATCCCCAGGGCCGGTTTGGGCCGTTTGGGGGCCGCTTTGTGCCGGAAACCCTGATGAGCGCCCTGACGGAGCTGGAGGAAGCCTTTGAGCGGCACTGGCAGGATCCCGAGTTTCGCGCCGAGTTTCACAGCTTGTTGCGGGATTTTGTCGGTCGGCCCAGCCCGCTTTACTTTGCCCAGCGGCTTACCGAACACTACGGTGGCCCCCAGATCTACCTCAAACGGGAAGACCTCAACCACACCGGCGCCCACAAGATCAACAACGCCCTCGGCCAAGTGCTGCTGGCGGTGCGCATGGGCAAGCGGCGGATCATCGCCGAGACCGGCGCCGGCCAACATGGGGTGGCCACGGCAACGGTGTGCGCCCGCTTCGGCCTGGAATGCGTCATCTACATGGGGGCGCTGGACATGGAGCGGCAGGCCCCCAACGTGCAGCGGATGCGCCTGTTGGGCGCTGAGGTGCGCGGGGTGGAAGCCGGCACGGCCACCCTCAAAGATGCCCTCTCCGAGGCCATCCGCGACTGGGTAACCCATGTGGAGACCACCCACTACGTCATTGGCACGGTGGCCGGGCCCCACCCCTACCCGAAGCTGGTGCGGGCCTTTCACGATGTCATTGGCCAGGAGACGCGGCAGCAGTGTCAGGAGAAATGGGGAGGGTTGCCGGACGTGCTGCTGGCCTGTGTGGGCGGCGGCTCCAATGCCCTGGGCCTGTTCAACGAGTTTATCCGCGATCCTCAGGTGCGGCTCATCGGTATTGAGGCTGCCGGGGAGGGTTTGCACACATCCCGCCACGCCGCCACCCTCAGCCGCGGTCGCATTGGGGTCTTGCACGGGGCCATGAGCTACCTGCTGCAGGACGAGGAAGGCCAGGTGCAGGAGGCCCATTCCATCAGCGCCGGTCTGGACTACCCTGGCGTAGGGCCGGAGCACAGCTACCTAAAAGAGATCGGGCGGGCCGAGTACTACGCGGTTACCGACGACGAGGCGGTGGAAGCGCTGCTGCTGCTGTCGCGCCTGGAAGGGATCATCCCTGCTCTGGAGACAGCCCATGCCCTGGCCTACCTGAAGACTTTGGCGCCGCAGCTTGGCCCCCAGCAGCGGGTGGTGGTCAATTGCTCCGGGCGGGGCGACAAGGACTTGAACACCGTTTTCCAGTACCTGCAGCAGCGGGGGCGTAGCCTAGCCTAGAGTTGGGTTGGCAAGGGGATCCCTGCCCATGTCCACTGTTGTCATTCGATTGCTCGGCCTGCTGGCCTTGTTTCTGGGGGCGGGGCTAGTGCCGCTGGTTGGATCCCGGTCAGAGGTTTCCGGGCGCGTTGGCGGGATCCCGTCCCCGGCCACGACTTCCTGGGCAGGCGCCTTGGTCGGCCCCAGGGAGGAAGAAGGGATCCCTGCTCCCGTCCAGCCGCCACCCCTT
The DNA here is from genome assembly GCF_047462275.1 of Synechococcus sp. H70.2. Lineage (NCBI taxonomy): Bacteria > Bacillati > Cyanobacteriota > Cyanophyceae > Synechococcales > Synechococcaceae > Synechococcus > Synechococcus sp. H70.2. The sequence goes on along the minus strand of NZ_JANSIU010000005.1, from coordinate 191,543 downwards.
CCTGTTTGCGCAAGCGGGACGGAGTCCCTAACGCTGCCGGCCCTGGCGCGGCAGGCCATCGCCCACTACTTCGCCACTGGCCAGGTGCTGCCCGCCCCTGCGACCTGGGGAGCTGGAGTCGGCGTCCATCCAGGTGGCCATCCCCTCGCTGGAGCAGGTGGATCCCACCCGCATGGGCTTATTTGTCCGAGTGGGGACGCGGGGGGCGGTGCTGCTGCCCGGAGAAGCCCTGACAACGGAATGGCAGCTTTCCACCGCCAAAAAGTTAGCCGGGATCCCTGCGGATCAGCCGGTGGAGCTGTTTTGCGGGGAGGCGGAGCTGCTGCATGAGTTTTGAGGCCCAACCCGACCGGTGGCTAGCCGCGGTGCTGGGCAACACCCACGTGCGCTGGGGCTGGTTTGTGGGGGAGACCTTGGTCAAGGTGGAACAGTTCCCTGCCCACCAGCCTTTGTCCTGGCCGGAAGAGACGGAGCTGTGGCTAGCTGCCGTTGGCTCCGCCCCTTTGCCGCCGGGATCCCCGTGGGTGCATTGCCTTGAGCTCTCCCAGGTGCCGCTGCGGGATCCCTACCCCAGCCTGGGGCTGGATCGGGCGCTGGCCGTCTGGGCTGCCGGCATCCACTACGGCTGGCCCTGTTTGGTCATCGACGCCGGCACCGCCCTAACCCTGACGGGGGCTGACCCGGAGGGATCCCTGGTGGGGGGGGCGATCCTGCCCGGCCTAGGGCTACAGGCGCAGGCGTTGGCTGACCACACCGCCCGCCTGCCCAAAGCGGAGTGGGAGGCGGCGGATCCCTTGCCCCCCCGCTGGGCTAGGGACACGGGGGCTGCCATCCGCAGCGGCATTCTCTACACCCTGCTGGCCGGCTTGCAGGACTTCATCGCCGACTGGCGGCGCCGCTTTCCCCAGGGGCCCCTGCTAGTAACCGGCGGCGATGGCAAGCTGCTCTACCCCCACCTGCGTCCCCTTGACCCAGAGCTGCGCTGGGATCCCCACCTCGTGTTGCGGGGGATCGCCGGCTGTCGTCAGTTGCACCGCGCTGCTCGGCAGTTCCCTGGTGCAGAATGAAAACAGTCCCTCAAGGGTCAGACCCTCTCCAAAGCGGGCAGGTTTTCAACTTTCGGCAACCCAGGGATCCCATGGCCAACGGCAACTCCTTCGGCGTCTTGTTTTGCGTCACCACCTACGGCGAGTCCCACGGGGGGGCGGTGGGGGTGGTGGTGGACGGCTGCCCACCGCGGCTGCCCTTGAGCGAGGCCGACATCCAGGCGGAGCTGGATCGGCGCCGCCCCGGCCAGAGTTCCATCACCACGCCGCGCCAGGAGGCGGATCGCTGCGAGATCCTCTCCGGGGTTTTCCAGGGCTTTACGCTGGGCACACCCATCCACATCCTGGTGCGCAACCAGGACGCCCGCCCCCAGGACTACCGCGAGATGGCCACCACCTTTCGCCCTTCCCATGCTGATGCCACCTACCAGGCTAAGTACGGCATCCGCAACTGGCAGGGGGGAGGACGGGCCTCGGCGCGGGAGACCATTGGCCGGGTGGCCGCTGGGGCCATTGCCAAGAAGATCCTGCGTCTGGCGGCAGGGGTGGAGATCCTGGCCTATGTGCAGCGGGTCCAAGACGTGGAGGCGCAGGTGGATCCCAGCTCAGTAACAGCCGAGCAGGTGGAAGCCAACATCGTCCGCTGCCCAAACCCAGAAGCGGCGGCGGCGATGATTGAGAAAATCGAAGCAGCGGCGCGGGAAGGAGATTCTCTCGGGGGAGTGGTGGAGTGCGTGGCCCGCAATGTGCCCCGCGGGCTGGGCTGCCCCGTGTTTGACAAGCTAGAAGCCGACCTGGCCAAGGCGGTGATGTCGCTGCCGGCCAGCAAGGGGTTTGAGATTGGTTCGGGGTTTGCCGGCACCTACCTGACGGGCAAGCAGCACAACGATGAGTTCTACATGACCCCCAGCGGCTGGCGCACCCGCAGCAACCGCTCCGGCGGCATCCAGGGGGGCATCAGCAACGGGGAAGATATCGTCCTGCGGGTGGCCTTCAAGCCCACTGCCACCATTCGCCAGCCTCAAAACACGGTCACTCTCGACGGCCAGGAGACGGTCTTGGTGGCGCGGGGGCGCCACGATCCCTGCGTGCTGCCGCGGGCGGTGCCGATGGTAGAGGCGATGGTGGCTTTGGTGCTCTGTGACCATCTGCTGCGCCACCACGCCCAGTGCGGATCCCTAGTCTTGCCAGAGGTGCCCATGCCTGCCGTTCCTATGTCCCCCAGCTAGCGGCAGCCGGTCGGAGCCCTTGCGGAGATCCTGATTGCGCCAGCGGGATTGAGTCTTTGTAGCCTGAGAAAGAGGCGGGATCCCTGCTCATGGCCAAGGCCAAAACCGTCTGGGAGTGTAGCCAGTGCGGCGAGCGCTATCCCAAGTTTTTGGGCCGCTGCAACAACTGTGGCGCCTGGAATACCCTGACGGAGGTGGTCGTCGCTCCCTCCCCCCAGTTTGCGCCACCGCAGCGTCTTGTCCCCCCGCGCGGCCGCGGCAACGGGATCCCCCAGGCAGCCCTCCCTCTTACTCAGGTGCGCTTGGATCGCCACCCCCGCCTTTCCTCGGGCTTTGGCGAGTTTGACCGTGTGTTGGGGGGCGGCATCGTGCCGGGATCCCTGGTGTTGATCGGCGGGGATCCGGGCATCGGCAAAAGCACCCTGCTGCTGCAGACTGCTGCTCATCTAGCCAAGGGCGGACCTGTCTTGTACGTGTCGGGGGAGGAATCAGCCCAACAGATTAAGCTGCGTGCAGATCGCCTCGGCGGGACGGAGTCCGAAAGCGAGCAGCTCTACCTACTGGCCGAGACCGAGCTAGAGGCCATTGTGGCTGAGATCCAGGCTCTGCAGCCCCAGGTGGCCATCATCGACAGCATTCAGGCCATCTTCTGGGGGCAGCTCAGCTCAGCGCCGGGATCCGTCTCCCAGGTGCGGGAATGCACCAGCCTCTTGATGCGGGTGGCCAAAAAACTGGGGGTGGCCCTGCTCATCGTTGGCCATGTTACCAAGGATGGATCCCTGGCCGGGCCCAAGGTGCTGGAGCACTTAGTGGACACCGTCTTGTACTTCGAGGGGGATCGCTTTCAAAGCCACCGCCTGCTGCGCGCCGTCAAGAACCGCTTTGGGGCAGCCCAGGAAATCGGCGTTTTCGAGATGACCGCCTCTGGCTTGGGGGAGGTAGACAACCCCTCGCAGCTTTTTTTGAGCAGCCGGGATCAAGCCACGCCAGGAACGGCCACCATCGTCGCTTGCGAGGGCACCCGCCCTTTGGTGGTCGAGGTGCAGGCCCTGGTCAGCCCCACCAGCTACAGCTTCCCCCGCCGCACCGCCACCGGCCTCGAGCTCAACCGTTTCCTGCAGATCTTGGCGGTGCTGGAGAAACGGGTGGGGATCCCGCTTTCCAAATACGATGCCTACATCGCCTCTGCCGGCGGCATCCAGGTGGAGGAGCCGGCTGCCGATTTGGGGGTGGCGGTGGCCGTGGCCGCCAGCTTCCGGGATCGCCAGCTGGATCCCTTCACGGTCTTGATTGGCGAGGTGGGCCTGGGGGGGCAGGTGCGCCCGGTGCCGCAGTTGGAGCAGCGCCTCAAGGAAGCCGCTAAGCTGGGGTTCCGCCACGCCATCATCCCCAACAGCCCCGTTTTGGCCGACTTTGGCCTGCGCCTCAGCCGGGTGCAGCGGCTGCTGGAGGCCCTGCTGGTGGCTCTGCCCAGCTCCGAGCCTACCCAGTGAGAGGGGATCGCCAAGGTTGGCAGTCGATCTTCCGCCGAGAACCAACCTGCGGGAGAATGGCATATCTCTATAGTGTTATACAGTAATATGCATTTATGTAAGGACGGCGACTCAATTCCTGATCGGGTGGGCACCCTATCCTACAGACACTGGCGAAAGATGCTGACCAAGGATCGACCTATGGCGTTGCTAGCCCTGTTTCTCTTTGTGGTGTACCTGGTTGTCTCCCGCTTGAACGCCCAGGCAGAGCGCTAGCTGCTTTTCCTCTGACAAAGGGGCTACAGGTTCGCGTCACCGGTACGTAGCTAACTGCTCTCCTGCTGGAGGGTGCAAGGCCACCCCAGGAGGGGGCGCTAGGCTGTCTAGGTTGACTCGGCGTAGCCAGAGGCCGGGGCTGGGGAACGGGTTTTTTGGTAGAATTCGGTAGTCCCTCGCGGCTGGCGGGATCCCAAAGGAGCAGCGGCGGTCCGCGAAGTTTGCTTATTTAGAAGGGTTCCAGGGTGAGGTCGGCTCGTGCAAATTGCAGTTGATGCCATGGGGGGCGACTACGCTCCCGAGGAGATTGTCAAGGGCGCCCTACTGGCCCAGCAGCGGCTGCGGGTGGGGATCACGCTGGTTGGTCGGCCAGAGGCTCTTGAGCCTTTTTTGCCCAGGCCCCTGCCTCCCAAGGTTACCCTTGTGCCTGCTGAGGAAGAGGTGGGCATGGCCGAGGAACCGCTGGCGGTGCGCCGAAAGCCAAAAGCCTCCATCAATGTCTGCATGCAGCAGGTGCGCGCTGGGCAGGCAGATGCAGTGGTGGCTGCCGGCAACACGGGTGCTGCCATGGCGGCGGCCTATCTCAACTTGGGTCGCCTGGCCGGGATCGACCGCCCAGCCATTGCTGCTCTTTTGCCCACCCTCAAGGGAAAGCCGGTGCTTTTGCTGGATGTGGGCGCCAATGTGGATTGCCGGCCCCGTTTTTTGGAGCAGTTTGCCCGCATGGGATCCCTCTACTGCCAATGCGTGCTGGGGATTGAGAGGCCGCGGGTGGGCCTGCTCAACATCGGTGAGGAACCCAACAAGGGCAACGATCTAGCCCTGGCCACCCACCAGCGCCTGGCCCAGTTGCCAGGGATCCACTTTGCTGGCAATGCCGAGGGTCGGGACGTGTTGACTGGGAATTTTGACGTGGTGGTCTGCGACGGCTTTGTCGGCAACGCCCTGCTCAAGTTTGCTGAGAGTGTTGGCCAAGTGATCACCCAGGTGCTGCGGGAAGAGCTGCCGCGGGGCTGGCGCGGCAAGCTGGGTTGCTGGCTGCTCCAACCTAACCTCAAGCAGGTCAAGCGGCGCATGGACTATGTGGAGTACGGCGGCGCCTTGCTGCTGGGGGTTAACGGCATCTGTGTTATCACCCACGGCAGCTCCAAGGCGCCAATGGTGTACCACGCCATTCGCCTAGCCAAAGAGGCGGCAGAGCAGAAAGTCCTGCAGCGGCTGCAGGCGGAAATGGTCGATACTCGCGAATCTCAAGCCAGTGCTGGGCAGCGCCCTGTGAGCCTTCGGAGCGGCTCTACCTCCGGCCCCTTCTTGGGATCCCTGGAGCGGAGGGAAGGGTAGTGCCCATGCCCAGCACTGGCCTCCCAAGCGTACGCCTAGTGGGGGTGGGGGCTGCCCTGCCGGATCCCTGCCTAAGCAACGACGACCTCAGCCAGATTGTTGCAACTTCCAACGAGTGGATTTGGCCCCGCACCGGCATTCGCCAGCGACGCATCCTGCCCCCTGAGCAGAGCGTGGTGGATCTGGCGGCTCAGGCGGCAAGAGCTGCTCTAGATCACGCTGGGATCCTGCCGCAGGAGCTAGATTTGCTTCTGCTGGCTACTTCCACTGCCGTCGATCGCTTTGGCTCGGCCCCACGGGTGCAGGCAGCCCTGGGGGCAAGTCGGGCAGTGGCCTTTGATCTGACGGCAGCCTGTACAGGGTTTGTGTTTGCGGTGGCCACCGCCGCCCAGTTTCTACAAACCGGGCTGTACCGGCGGGCCCTGGTGGTGGCAGCAGATGTGCTCTCCCGCACCGTCGATTGGACAGACCGCACCACCTGCGTTCTGTTTGGGGATGGGGCAGGGGCAGTAGTGCTGGAGGCGGGAGAAGCAGGAGCTGATGGGATCCTCAGCATTGAGCTGCGCAGCGATGGCAAGGGCAGCGATCTGCTTAGCTTGGCCATGGCCACCGAGGCTAAGCCCCTGGTGGGATCCCTGCAGGTGGGACAGTACCGCTGTTGTCCCATCGTGATGAACGGCCGCGAGGTCTATAAGTTTGCTGTCCAGGCGGTGCCGGAAATTATCGAGAAAGCCCTCCTTCGGGCCGGGATCCCAGCTGAGGCAGTTCAAGGCTACTTCATCCACCAGGCCAACCAGCGCATCCTCGATGCCGTGGCCAAGCGCCTGCAGTTGCCTACCCAGCAGGTGGCCAGTGTTCTGGAGCGCTACGGCAACACCTCAGGGGCCTCGGTGCCTATCGCCCTGGCCGAATGGATTGCTCAAGGGCGGTTTGGCCCTGGGGATCTGGGGGTGATGGCAGGCTTTGGCGCCGGCCTCACCTGGGGAGCCATTGTCTTTCGCTGGGGCAGATGAGTTAAGGAGAGGTGGTTGATGACCATTGCCTGGATCTATCCCGGCCAGGGATCCCAACGGGTGGGCATGGGAAGGGATTTACAGGACTGGCCAGGGGCCGCCCAGAAGCTGGCTTTGGCGCGTGAGGTGCTGGGGTGGGATCCGTTGGCCCTCTCAGAAGAGCAGATCCACCAGACCAGCTATACGCAGCCGGCCTTGTTTACCGTGTCGGCCCTCTTGAGTGACTACCTCTATGCCCAGGGGCAGGCTCCCGCCTGTACAGCCGGCCACAGCCTAGGCGAGTACAGCGCCCTCTATGCTGCCGGGGTGTTTGACTTTGAAACCGGCTTGCGGCTGGTGGCGCTGCGAGGCCAACTGATGGAGCGGGCGGGAGATCCCCCTGGCGGCATGGCAGCGGTGATTGGGTTTGACCGCGCTCAGCTGGAGCACCTCTGCCAGATAACCCCCGACGTTACCATTGCCAACGACAACAGCCCGGAGCAGGTGGTGATCAGCGGCTCTGTAAAGGGGGTGCAGTCTGTCTGTGAGCAGTTGCAGGCCAAGCGCACCGTTCCCCTCAACGTCAGCGGCGCCTTCCACTCTCCTTTCATGCAGAGGGCAGCAGAAGAGTTTGCCCACAGGTTGCGCGAAGTTGACTTTCAGACACCGCGGGTGCCGGTCTACAGCAATTGCACCGCCACTGCCAGCCGCGATCCCCAGGTTCTCAAACAGGCGCTGCTGGCCCAGATGACCTCTCCGGTGCGTTGGCGAGAAACGGTGCTGCAGATGGCGGCCGACGGCGTCCAAGAGGTGTGGGAAATTGGCCCTGGCAACGTGCTGACCGGCCTGGTGAGGCGGACAGTGCCCAGCTTGGGACGGCGCACTATTAGCAGCCTCAGCGACTACGGGGGATCCCAGCTTCTCAAGAGCAGCGAATAAAACTCCCGCCCCCTGGAGTTCCCAACAGCAGCCCAGAGCGCTGGGACAGGGGCTCAATCTGGTTTGAGTTGGTCTGGAGGGGATCCTTCCGTGCTATATGTGGGCGGGGTGGATTTTGGTAAACCATGGTCGGAAACTCCATTCGCTTTGGCACCGACGGCTGGCGAGCCGTGATTGCCGACGGCTTTACCTTTCAGAACTTGGCCCTTGCCGCCCAGGCCAGTGCCCAGGTGTTGGCCCGCACCTATCCTGGCGAAGGGATCGTGATTGGCTACGACAACCGCTTTCTCTCCGAACGCTTTGCCGCCCACGCCGCTGAGGTGGTGGCTCGCTTGGGGATCCCCGTCTACCTTTCAGCCTGTGTAGCCCCAACGCCAGCCTTCAGCTGGGGAGCCAAAGAGCGGGGCTGCCACGGCGCCTTGGTGATCACCGCCAGCCACAACCCGCCCCACTATTCCGGCCTTAAGGTCAAGGGCGGCTTTGGCGGCTCCGTGCCTCCAGAGGTCACTGCCGCCATCGAGCAGGAGCTGCACCACCTCCAGCCCCTGGGATCCAACTCTGCCCCCATCCACACCTGGGATCCCTGGCCCGGCTACCTGGATCAGCTCAGTTGCTTTGTGGATCTGGAAAAGCTCAAAAGCTCCCCGGCCAAGATCTGGGTGGATGTCATGTTTGGCTCCGGCGCCGGTGGCCTCAGCCGCCTGTTAGGGGAAAAAGTCATCGAGTTGCAGGCACGGCGAGATCCTTTGTTTGGGGGATTTCCCCCTGAGCCGCTGCCGCAAAACCTGCAAGCTTCTGCCCAGATCATTGCGGCGGATCCCGCCCCCCTCAAAATGGGGCTGGTCTTCGATGGCGACGCTGACCGCATTGCCGCCCTCGACGGACAAGGTCATTTTCTCAGCCCCCAGGTGCTCATCCCCATCCTAATTGACCACTTGGCGGGGCGGCGCGGCTTGCGGGGGGAAATTGTCAAAACCATCAGCGGCTCGGAGCTGTTTGTCAAGGTGGCCAAGCGCTATGGCTTGCCGGTTACGGAAACGCCCGTGGGCTTTAAGTACATTGCCGAGCGCATGCTAAGCACCCAGGTGTTGCTGGGGGGAGAGGAATCGGGCGGCATCGGCTATCTGGGCCATATCCCCGAGCGGGATGCCCTGCTTTCTGCCCTGTATCTGATCGAAGCCGTTACCGAAACCGGACAAGATCTAAGCGCCCTTTACCGGGCTTTGCAGGAACGGGAGGGGTTTAGCTCGGTTTACCAGCGCCGCGACCTGCACCTGAAGGATCAAAACCAACAAACGCAGCTGTTCCAACAGCTACAGAAGGATCCCCCATCTGAGATTTTGGGGCAGAAGGTAATCAAGCATTTTCATCGCGACGGCCATAAATTTACCCTGGCCGACGGCAGCTGGGTGATGATCCGGGGTAGCGGCACCGAGCCTCTGCTGCGGCTGTACTCCGAAGCCAAAACCCCAGAAGCAGTCGACCGTCTGCTGGACTGGGCAGCCGGCCTGCTTGCCCAAGTTGCTTGAGGGAGTCCCACCCCTCCTTGGCTTTCCCCGCCAGTGGCCGCCAGCTCAAGCAGTTGCTTCTGCTGTCTCGGCTTTGACTGGGTCAAAGCAGCCCGGCGGTTCGTACAAAAACTCAAACAGATTGCCATCGGGATCCTTGCCGTAGAAGGAGGCGGTGCCATCCCGGTGGGTGTGAATCTCGCCCACTGGGATCCCTTGGGCTTGCAGGCGGCGATGCTGTTCCTCCAGCTCCTCCCTGGTGCTGAAGACAAAGCCAAAGTGGGGCCCTGCCGCCCGGTAGCCCGGCCCCAAGAGTGCCAGCCCGTCGTCCCCAGCCTTCATGTAGGCCCAGTCGGGATCCTTCCAGACATTGACCATTCCCAACTTTTCGTAGAACTCCACCGCTTTGGAGATGTCCCCTACACGGATGGCCACATGTCCAAGTTGCTTAAGTGCCATATCCTCCTCTCTGGTTAACCCAACCAACCATCAGAGTTCCCTATAGCCCAGCATAGCCTGGGCAAGGGATTCCCTCTTTCCCCAGCAACAACTTGCCCCTGGAGGGCTTATCCCGTTGGCTGTTTGGCCAAGAAGTGCTCCAGTTCGTTTAAGGCTTCTGCATCCAGTTTGGTTTGCATAGGGCAGAACTTGGGCCCACACATCGAGCAAAACTCTGCCGTTTTGTAAATATCTGCCGGCAAGGTCTCGTCGTGGTATTCGCGAGCTCGCTCTGGGTCTAGAGACAACTCAAATTGCCGGTTCCAATCAAAGTTATAGCGGGCTCTAGCCATCTCATCGTCGCGATCCCTGGCCCCGGGACGATGGCGGGCAATATCGGCGGCATGGGCGGCAATTTTGTAGGCAATGAGGCCGTTGCGCACGTCCTCTGCATTGGGCAAACCCAAGTGTTCTTTGGGGGTGACGTAGCAGAGCATTGCCGCCCCATACCAACCGGCCAAGGCCGCCCCAATAGCGGAGCTGATGTGGTCGTAGCCGGCAGCAATATCAGTAACCAGTGGCCCCAAAACGTAGAAGGGAGCCTCGTCGCACTCCTCCATTTGCTTGCGCACGTTAAACTCAATTTGATCCATTGGCACGTGCCCCGGCCCTTCCACCATCACTTGCACATCGTGCTCCCAGGCCATACGGGTCAACTGGCCCAGAGTTTTCAACTCTGCCATCTGGGCTTCGTCAGAGGCATCGTGTAAGCATCCCGGTCGCAAAGCATCGCCCAGGCTAAAGGAAACGTCGTATTTCTTGAAGATCTCGATGATGTCGCGGAAGTGGGTATAAAGCGGGTTTTGTTTGTGGTGTGCCAACATCCAACGAGCCAGGATTCCACCGCCGCGAGAAACAATGCCGGTTAGCCGGTTGCGCACCAACGGCAAATGTTGGATGAGGATCCCAGCATGAATGGTCATGTAGTCCACCCCTTGCTGAGCCTGCTTTTCAATGATGTGCAAAATATCCTCTGCCGAGAGTTTTTCGACATTCCCATGGACGCTTTCTAGAGCTTGGTAGATAGGCACTGTGCCAACAGGAACCGGCGAGGCTTGGATAATGGCCGTGCGAATTTCATCCAAATTGCCGCCGCCGGTAGACAGGTCCATAACAGTATCGGCGCCGTATTTGATAGCCAACTTTAGCTTTTCCAGTTCTTCAGCCAAGCTGGAGGAAGTGGGAGAAGCACCAATGTTGACGTTGACTTTGCAGCGGGAGGCGATCCCAATACACATCGGCTCGAGGTTGGTGTGGTTGATGTTGGCGGGGATGATCATGCGACCCCGGGCTACTTCCGAGCGGATGAGTTCCGGCGGCAGCTTCTCCCGGCGGGCCACATACTCCATCTCTTCGGTAATGATGCCCTGGCGGGCATAGTGCATCTGAGTTACGTTTGCTTGCCCACGACGGCGGGCCACCCATTCGCTGCGCATGTCCTAACTCCGCTGCTCACTTACCTATGCTGGTATAAGCCAGATCAGGTTCTGGGGATGGGAGCCCCCAGACACTCCCAGCGTGCTGTGATCCTATCACCGAATTTTGGGACTTTCGGAAATTGGGGCCTTCCCTCTGGCTGCAGCTTTGAGGAAGGCAGAGTAGGTTACCCTACAGCCATTCCTTCTGCCAAACGTAGCCCTACCGGTAACAAGCCGACGGCCCCCCTGCAGGAGACAGAGGAGAGCGGGTCTGGCCTACAGCGCCCCAGCTAGAGCACCCACCTTGGCCTCTGCCCCAGCACCGGTGGACACAGCGGGGTAGCTTGGTAAAGCACGATTCGTGCGGGGCGGAAAAGCCCGTTCGCGTGAGCGGGACTTAGTCGGACCTTGAGTCGCTCGCCAATAATTCCCCGCTGAAAGACCCGGACAGTGCTATAAGTCAACAAGTAGGCGGAACCTTGAGACTGGGTTCCAAGGGATCGTCTGGGGGCGTCTTGACAGTGTCTGTCCCCCGACTAAGGACTACGTCCCGCTTCGCGATTAGTCGGTGGGAGTGTCACCACTCCGTTTGGCAGGGGGTTGCCGCTAGCCCCAAGAAGAGAACTCACGCGGACTGACAGGGGCTTTGACAAAGCCTTGCTAGGTCTAGGCAGCTTTGCGGTACCAGGTCACCCTTTCTTGAGGACAGAGCTTCCCCGCCGCGTTTTTGGGGAGAGGAGGAGCTATTGCGCAGGAGGGCTCTCGCTTGGTTCTGGCAGGTAGAGCCGGTCTTCTGAGGCATCGTATTCAAAAAGCTCCGCATAGCGCCCCCAGTCAATAGCCGTGGCAAACTGCCGCTCGGCTTCGTCGGGAGGAAAATGTTCATCCCAGAGATCCAAGAAGAAGTCCGCCCGCATGGAGCGGCTGTTTTTTTCTTCCAGAGTCTGCAGGATGCTGCGAAACACGGGCACCCGCGCCAAAAGCTGCTGCCGGAAGAGATCCTTACTACGCAAGATGGTGGTGTTGGCAAAATCCTGGCCAATCTCAGTGAGCTGTACCACCCTGCCGCTTACCTCAGCAAAGCCCAGCAGCACTGCCGCATCCAAAATCGGCAGCAAGTCATCCACCGCCAGTTGCAGCCGCTCGGCCAGCTCAGCAATCTCGACCCGCCCTTGCGGCCATTCCACGATTAGCTCCAGCAGACCGCTGATCCCGCCCACTCGCGCATGGGGTAGGGGCAAGGCGTAGGGAGAGGGTGCCCTGGGGCTCACCGGGCTGGGGGCAGCCACCTCGCTGGTTACCGGGATCTCCGGATTGGTCATGATCTCGTAGATGTAGTCCACCAGGGACTTAAATCGAGGATCCGTGCGTTCATGGGGCCGCGGCAGGTCGATCTTCACCTCTCCCCGGATCCGCCCCGGCTTGGATCCCAGGATTACCACTCGATCTGCCAAAAACACCGCCTCTTCAATGTTGTGGGTAACAATGAGAATGCTCTGGGAAGGGAAGGCCTGGGTGTTCCAGAGCTCGTCGATTTCCCCCCGCAGGTTCTCTGCTGTCAGCACGTCCAGGGCACTGAAGGGCTCGTCCATAAACAGCACCTTGGGCTCTAGGACAAAGGCGCGGGCAAAGCCCACCCGCTGCTTCATGCCCCCCGACAGTTCCTTGGGGTAGGCATTCTCGAATCCGTCCAAGCCCACCAGGTCGATGGCTTTGAGAGCTTTTTGCCGCCGGATCTCGCGCGGGATCCCTTGCGCTTTCAACCCCAGCTCCACATTCTCTTGCACTGTCAGCCAGGGCAAGAGAGCAAAACTCTGAAACACCATGGCCACATCCGGGTTGGGGCCCCGCAGGGGACGTCCATTGCTCAACACCCGCCCTTCACTAGGCGGGATCAACCCCGCCATGATGCGCAGCAGAGTACTTTTGCCACTGCCGCTGCGGCCCAGCAAAGCCAAAACTTCTCCTGCCCGCACTTGCAAATCAATCTGGCTCAAAACTGTAAACTCGCCCTTGCCCTCCGGCAAAGGAAAGCGCTTGTAGACCTTCTCAACCTCGATTAGAACAGGAGAAGCTGCAGAACTCATATGAGATAGCCTCAAGGATTAAAGGTGATACTTTTCTTCTGCCAATTGATACAACCGCCGCCAGAAAAAGCGATTGATGCCCACCACAAACAAACTCATCATGCCAATGCCCAAGGTAATGCGCGGCCAATCTCCTACTGCTGTTGCTTCTGCAATATAGGCACCGAGGCCTGTAGCTTTCAGAGTTGTCGATCCCCAGGTTACAACCTCGGAGACAATGCTAGCATTCCAGGCCCCGCCGCTAGCCGTTATTCCTCCAGTAACCCAGGCGGAAAAGATCCCTGGAACAATTAACTTTTGCCAGAGCTTCCATCCCTTTAAACCCAAATTCATAGCCATTTCTCGCAAATCAGTGGGGATGCTCTGGGCGCCGGCAATGGAGTTAAAGAGGATGTACCACTGCGCTCCCAGAGACATAAGCAAAATGCTGCCCCACTCAAGGCTGATCTGGGCGCGGATAAAAAACAAGGTGGCAAAAGGAAAAAGGAAATTGGCCGGGAAAGCTGCCAGAAACTGCACCAGGGGCTGCAGCAGTTTTGCTAGGCCTGGGTTAAAACCAATGGCTACCCCGATTGGTGTCCAGATCACGGTGGCCAAAACCAACAGCCCACTGACCCGCAGCAGGGTGAGGATCCCCAGGCCAAAGGCTAGCATGACCTCCCCTAAACCGACAGTGGTGGCCACAAAATAGACAATCCAGGCCCCAAGGCCCCCAATGGTCAACCAGGAAAGCTGGGTCAATAGCCGCTCACGGCGCCGCTCAGCCTCGGGGCTGGGGGGATCCACCCAGCGGGGGCGGGTCAGGTAGGCCAACAGCTGATCCACCTTCTCTGCCAAGGGGGCAAGCCTCCTGCCAATCAGCCGTGGGATCCGCGCTGTGGTTAGCAAATCGTACAGCCACGATTCGGGGGTAGCCGCGCCAGCGCTCTGCTCCAGGCGAAACTTATCCGACCAGGCCACCAAAGGCCGCCAAAAGAGCTGATCCACCAGCAGAATCACCACCGCCATGGTCAAGAGCGCCCACCCTAGCTTGGGCAGATCCTCTGCTTGGATGGCAGCTTCCACATAGGATCCCAACCCCGGCAGTGTATACTCCTGGTTGAGTACGCTGATGGCCTCGCTGGCGGCCACAAAGAACCACCCCCCGCCAAAGCTCATCATGGCGTTCCAGACGAGACCAACCATTGCTGCCGGCACTTCCAATTGGGTAAAGCGCTGCCAGCCTGAGAGGCGATACAAGGTAGCGGCCTCCACCAGCTCCTGCGGCAGAGTGCGCAGAGATTGGTAGAAGGAAAAGGTCATGTTCCAGACCTGGCTGGTGAAGATGGCAAAGATAGAAGCTGCCTCCAGTCCCAGCAAGCTGCCAGGAAAAAGGGCAATGAAGCCGGTGACCGTAATGGAGAGAAACCCCAGCACCGGCACTGACTGCAGGATGTCCAGCAGAGGAATCAAAATTCGCTCCGCCCAGCGACTTTTCGCAGCAACATACCCATAGACCAGGGTAAAAAGAGTGGAAAAGGCAAGGGCAATAAACATGCGCAGGGTGGAGCGGAGGGCGTAGTAGGGCAGGTTGCGCGGATCCAGGTCAATGCGGGGCACCACGGCCGGCGGCTGAAACTGCTCAAAAGCACCTGCCCCCACATGGGCTACCCCTGCCAGGAGAACCAGCGTGCCCAGAATGATGGCTCCATCGGCAGCTCCTGCTGGCAGCTGCCGGCGAAGCACCTCCGGTGAAGGAAAAGTCCGCATTTCTTCCGCCGCAGCCTGACGTTCCCCCTCAGTGTACCCTTTCCCAACCGCCGCCCTAGAATTCCTAGCGAGGCTAGTAGCGGAACTTGGGGCGGAAGAGGTGGGCGTGGTCAGGGCTGTAGAGCCGCGAGCGAGCCGAGCCCCCTCCTGCTAGGCCCTGCAAGGCAGGGCTGATTAGATACAGCACCGTGCGCTCCAGACCAGCGTGCCGGCTAAGAGCAGCCATCTCTCCCAGGGATCCCAGCCAGATCTGCTCATCTGGCCACCCCAGACGGTAGCAAATGGCCACCGGGGTATCGGCGGGATAGTGGGCTAGGAGATCCGCCTGGGCCTGTTCCACATGGCGGGCGCTTAGGTACAGACACAAGGAGGCGCGGTGAGCCGCTAGACTGGTCAGGGCTTCTGCTGCTGGCACGCGGGTCCGGCCGCTGGCGCGGGTAAGGATAACTGTCTGCACCAACTCCGGTACCGTTAGCTCCACCTGGAGACGAGCGGCTGCCAGCTGGAAGGCACTCACCCCCGGCACGATCTCAAAGGGAATCCCCGCCTCAGCCAACCGGAGCAGTAACTCGTGCAAAGCGCCATAGAGGCAGGGATCCCCGTCCTGTAGCCGCACTACGCGCAGCCCCGCCCTGACCCGTTCCACAATTTGTGGCAGCAGCGTCTCCAAGGTGAGGGAGCGTGTGTCGATGGCCTCAACCCCAGGGCGACAGTGAACCAGTATTCCCTCCGGCAGCAAAGAACCTGTGTAGAATACTGCATCTGCCTGCGAGAGGACTCTCTGACCCCGCAGGGTGATTAGCTCTGGATCCCCAGGCCCAGCGCCGACAATGTAAACAGGCCAGTAGGGCGAAGTGGGTTCGCGCATGCACTCTCTTTTTCCTCCGGCAGCGTGCATCCTAGCAGCAGAAAGCTGCCTTGGCTCAACGGACGGGATCGAGGCGCTGCTGCAAGATTTGCGCTGCCAACAGCACATCCAGGGGGGTGGTCAGCTTTAGGTTAGACTCCTCCCCTTCCACGATGTAAACCGGCCAACCTAGCTTCTCAAATAGAGCTGCATCGTCAGTAACCTGCCACCCCTTGGCCAGCGCCTCTCGATGGGCTTGCCACAGCAGCGATAGGCGAAACCCCTGCGGCGTTTGCGCTGCCCACAACTGGCTGCGCTCCGGTGTCGTTTGGACTTGAATGCCGCTGGGGCCAGTCTCGGCCACTTTAATCGTGTCTTTGACAGGGATCGCCGCCACCACGCCATCCACCTGCTGCAAGGCAGCGCTGCAGCGATCGAACAAGTTTGGCGTGGCCAGGCAGCGGGCTCCATCGTGGATCAGCACCCGTTCTACTGTCCCTAGGCTATAGAGATACTCAACTCCTCTGTAAACCGACTCCTGCCGCGTTGCCCCCCCCGGCAAAAGCTGAACCGGCTTGGCTGGAGCAGTTGTTGCCACAATTTCCTCAATGGCCGGCCAGTCATGGGGCTGGGCCAGAATCCCAATCCACTCGATGGAACAAGCCCGAGCTGCAGCTTCCAGCGTCCAAGCCAAAATTGGCCGGCCTAAGAGTGGCAACAGCAGCTTGTTGACCGCCGCCCCCATCCGCTTGCCGCTGCCCGCTGCTGGGATCAACAGGTGCATAGATTGACAAGAACCTCCAGCCGCATTCTAGTTGACAAGTGAGCTAGGGGGGCCGAGCCTGGCCCCCTTTAGGTTTGCCAGCGCAGTTCGACAGGCTCAAGGTTGCTCCAATTCGGCGGCAGCAGTCACAAAGTCAGGGTAAGCCACGTTACCGTGCTCGCCCACATCCAAGCCGGCCATCTCCTCTTCGGCACTGGTGCGCAGGCCAACGGTTACCTTGAGGAGCAAAAACAGGATCAAGCAGGTGAGGAAAGGCCAGAAGAAATAGGCTAGAGCGCCCACAACTTGTACCCCAAATTGCGCCCAGGTCACCCCTGAGTTGGCGTGGGCAAACCAAGGGATCCCTGCTGCCAACACCCCCCAGATACCGCAGGTGCCGTGTACCGAAATCGCCCCCACCGGATCGTCAATCTTCAGCACCGTATCCAAAATCACCGCCGAGATGACCACCAGGATCCCGGCCACCGAACCGATGATCAAAGCTCCCACAGGGTGGACAGTGTTGCAAGGAGCAGTGATCCCTACCAAGCCGGCCAGCACCCCGTTGGCGGCAAAGGTCATATCCGGCTTGCCAAAATGCACCCAGCAGGTAACCATCGCCCCAATGGCCCCTGCCGAAGCGGCTAGCAGCGTGTTCATGGCAATCCAGCCGATATCGGGGCTGGCGGCTGTGGTCGAGCCGGCGTTGAACCCAATCCAACCCAAGGTGAGGATAAACACTCCCAGCATCCCCAGGGGCAGGTTGTGGCCGGGAATCGCCCGCGGCTCTCCGTTGGGGCCGTACTTGCCGATGCGAGGGCCAAGCACCATGGCCCCGGCCAAGGCGGAAGCGCCCCCCACCAGGTGCACCACGCCCGAACCGGCAAAGTCGATGAAGCCCAGATCTTCCAGCCAGCCGCTGGTGCCACCGTTGTAGTCGCCAAACAGCCCATTCCAAGCCCAGCCCCCCGAGATGGGGTAGATCAACCCAGAGATGACGACAGAGTAGATGAGGTAGGCCACGAACTTGGTGCGCTCCGCCATGGCCCCGGAAACAATAGTGGCAGCGGTGGCGGCAAACACCATCTGGAAGACGAAGAACGTAAAAGGCCAGTCTCCTGCTTCGTGGGCTTGCTGCCAACTGAAAGCAAACCAGCTCCTGCCAAAGAAGCCAGCATTTTCTCCAAACATCAGACCAAACCCGATGAACCAAAAGGCGCAACAGCCCATGCAGAAGTCCATCAAGTTCTTCATCATGATGTTGGCGGCATTCTTGGCGCGGGTAAAGCCCGTCTCCACCATGGCAAACCCCGCCTGCATGAAGAACACCAAGGCTGCCCCCACCAGCGTCCAGACGGTGTCAGCATGTTTCTGCACGACTTCCGCGTCCTGGGCGCAGGCGCTCTCCTGACCCAATAGGAAAACTAGTGAAATCGTCAGAGCAGCAGTTAAGCCCCCCTGAGTGGGTCGGCAGAGCCACTGCAGTACTTGGCCTTTGAGTCTTTGGATCATGGTTGTCGACATGCTTTTTCGCTCAACTAGAGAGACGCTACTTTTGGCAATGCCAAAAAATGAAACAGAATCCACTTTCCCCCTCAACAAGCCAGGATGAGGCTGAGGAGAGAGGCAACCTAGGCCCCAAAAACAACTTTTTTACAAAGCATCTCGGTTTACTTCACCAGTGCGGATGCGAATGGTTTTCTCGACAGGGCTGATGAAAATCTTGCCGTCCCCGATTTCGCCAGTGCGAGCGGCTGCAATCAGCTTCTCCACCACCGTATCCACCAGCTCATCTTCAACCACGATCTCCACCTTCAGCTTCTGCAGGAACTCGACTGTATACTCGGATCCCCGATAGCGCTCAGTTTGCCCTTTCTGCCGGCCAAACCCCCGCACCTCCGTTACGGTCATGCCAACAATTCCGGCATTCACTAGGGCTACCTTCACCTCATCAAGCTTGAAGGGCCGAATGATAGCTTCAATCTTTTTCATTGGCTGTCTCTGCCCCAGAGAGCTCCGCTCACTTCTAGCATCGCTGCCACCTGCAAGTTGTAACTCCAGATACAGTTTTGAGCCGAGGGGCCAACCCCGAGAACATATTACAGGGAAAGCTGCTTCGAGGAAGCCAAGTTGGCTGTGATGAGAGCCACGGCCAGCCACCACAGCATTTGCACCTGGGGACGGTACCAGATGGTGTCCACCAGGCCGTGGGCCATCATGCCGGTGCAGGCTGCTAAACCTGCCGCCACCCACAGGCCCTGGGGATCCCGGCAGGCAAGTAAACGTTTCCAGCCTCTCCAGCCGTGATCCCAGAGCACCAGGAGGAACCAAGCAAAAGCCAGGGATCCGACTAAGCCCGTCTCCAAGGTAATCTGGAGCGGCACCGAGTAGGCTGCAAGGGCGCTGAAGTTGCCCCGCTGGTAGAGGGGATAGACGCGGCTGAAGGCGACATTACCAGGGCCGATCCCCAAGATGGGAAAGTCGCGGATCATCTCCAGCACTGCCGCCCAGACGTTGAGGCGAAAATTGTTGCTGGTATCTAGCCGTCCCCAAAAAAGGCTCTGAGCCCGCAGCCGCAAGGGGCGTACCGTCAAGATGGCAAGCAGCAGCGCGGCTGCGCCCCCTCCCAAGAGAGCCGGCACCGTCCAACGCTGCCAACGGGCCGGCAGGCGGGGGGTGTACCATTGGGCCAGCAGCAGGGCCATCATCCCCAGCGCTGCCAGCCCCCCAATCCAGGCACCGCGGCTGTAAGTCAGCACCAGACAGACAAGGTTGACGGCGGTTGTAAACCCCACCAGAAGCTTGATCCCCCAACGTGGCCAGAGGCAAATGGCAGCCAGCCCCAAGGGGAGGAGGGGAACCAGGTAGCCCCCATACAGGTTAGGGTTGCGCAGATAGCTGTACACCCGCGTCAGGCCTGCCAAGCCCGATTCTGGATCCACCCAGGTGGCCAGTTCGGCCGCCCCGTAGAAGTACTGCCGCAGGCCGTAGATCCCCATTCCCAGGCTGACCAAGAGCAGGGATCCAACAATCCCATCTCGGAATTGGGGTTGGCGCAGCAGACGATGCAAAAGCAGATAGCCGGCTAGGTAAAGCGTCAGCTTCAGCCAACCATCCCGCGCTGCGTAGGGAACCGGCGAAAGGAGCGTTGCCAGGGTGGCAATTCCCCAGAAAAGGCCCAGGGGCAGATGGACAGGTAGCCCAGTCGGGGTTTCCACCAGCCAGCCCAAGACCACAAGCGCCGCCATGGCCAGTAGGATTAGGCCGAGGATGCCGGTGGAGCTTTGGGAGGAAAAGACCCAGTAGAGCAACACCAGACCCAAGCCAATCCCGTCCAAGCCTTGGACGAGTAAGCTACCTTGGCCCCAGTTTTTCAGGGATCCCGACAGGCGGCCCAAAAAGCTGCTCCGCCACCAGGAATCGATAGGAAAATCCTGCAGCAGCAGAGCTTGCCACAGTTGCCTTGCTTGTTCCATTGCCGCTTTCCAGCCCGCTTGCCTCCGCTCATCTTCCGAGTTTATCTCCCCAGCGGCCAAGGGCAGGGACGTCAGGGCAGGCGGGATCCCTCCGGACTCTAGCTGCTTCGGGAGCACGTTAGGTCGAGAGTTGGCTCCTAGCCCTGCCACGACCAACCTCAAAGTGCCCTTTAGGCAACCGAGGCTAGCGGCTGGAGCTGGGAGCTCTTAACCTCTTCAGAGCTGGAAGGGGGAACTCCTGCTGCCGACTGATCTGCTTTGAAAAGCGGGGAATTGCAATAATGAATTTGCACACGAGTAGGCCGGCCCAAGCCCAAAGCGGATCCCAGGCAGCGCGCTAAAATCTGCACTTTGAACTCCAGTTCGCCAATGGTGTCCATCTACTTGCGGCCCTCCCTCTGGCTCCAGCTTTGACCCCAGCTTAGGAGAAGATTGACGAGAGTTCTTCAGTGGGAATACAGAATTTGCCAAGCTAGTCATGCAGAGCTGGCACTCTTTTTAGAGAGAAAAAAAGCTGAAACTCGGCCAGGCTTTCTTCGGAAGATCCTGGACAAGTTGATTAACATAAGTAAATGCCTAGAGAAACTACGGAAAAAAAGCTGGAGACCAAGCTGAGGCGACGTGGGGAGTATGCCCGTCTACCTTTACTGGGGAGATGATAGCTATCGCCTCCTGCAGGCGGTGCAAGAGCTGCGCGATCAGGTGCTGGATCCTGAGTGGGCCGCCTTTAACTACGATCGCCTGCCACCGGAATCCACCCTGGCCGGACTGAACCTGGCCATGACGCCGCCTCTGGGATCCAATGCCCGCCTCGTTTGGCTGGAGGAAACAACGCTCACCCAGCAGTGTTCGGAAGAGTTAGTAAGAGAACTGGAGCGAACGTTAGCCTCTTTACCCCCCACAACCCATCTGGTCTTGACCACCAGCAGCAAGCCGGATGAACGTCTCAAATCCACCAAACTCCTCAAGCAAAGGGCCATTGTCCGCGAGTTTTCCCAACTGCCCCCCTGGGACGAAGAGGGCATTCTTAAGCAGGTACACCGCGAGGCCCGACAGCGGGATCTCAAGCTCAGCCCAGAGGCAGCGCAGAAGTTGGCGGAAGCCGTGGGCAACGATTCCCGCCGTTTGGCTATGGAACTGGAAAAGCTGGCCCTCTTTACGGCAGGCCAGCGGGATCCCATCTCCCCTGAGCAAATCGAGGCCCTGGTTCCTGCCAGCGCCTACAACAGCTTGCAACTGGCCGCCTCCCTGCGCCAGGGCAACTTGGATCGCTCCCTGCAGATCCTGAACCATCTGCTGGATCACAACGAGCCGGCCCTTAAGATCCTGGCAGTGTTGGTGGGCCAATTCCGCACCTGGCTGTGGGTAAAGCTACTGCTGGAAGAGGGGGAACGGGATCCCAAAGTCATTGCCCAAAAAGCAGAGATTGCCAACCCCAACCGGGTTTATTTCTTACAAAAAGAGGTGGGATCCCTAAAAAGCTCAGCACTGCTGAAGGTGATGCAGCAACTTCTACAACTGGAATATCAGCTCAAGCAAGGTCAGCCGGAGCGAGAAGTGTTTCCAGAGGCTCTGATCCAGACCGTGGCCATTCTCCAACAGTCCTGAGCCTTTCTGTCCTTGTTACTCCGCCCAGAGCCCATTTAACGGACAGCGTGCTCGACCGGGATCTCCTTCAGCCTTGGGGAGAGGGATCCCTCTTCGCGACTCAGAGTAAGTAGAGCAGGATAAACAACACAATCCAAACCCCATCCACAAAGTGCCAGTAGATCTCAGCAGCCTCGACGCCAAAATGACGTTGGGCGCTGTAGTGGCCTGGCTTCAGGGATCGCCAGAGCACCGCCAAAATAAACAGCAACCCCGCCGCCACGTGCAGCCCGTGGAACCCCGTCAAGACATAGAAGGCACTGGCAAACAAGTTGGTGGTGAGGCCAAACTCCAGGTGGCTGTACTCGTAGAGCTGCCCGGCCAGGAAGATGGCTCCCATCAGGGCAGTGAGGGCAAACCACAGCCGCAATCCCTTGACATTATTGGCCTGGATGGCAGGCTTGGCCTGGTGGATAACCCAGCTGCTGGAGAGGAGGATTGCCGTGTTGATCCCAGGCAAGAGCAGTTCCCGCTCTGGCGTCCCTTCCGGCGGCCAAACTGGGGCCGTGAGGCGGTAGGCCAAATAGGCCATGAACAGGCCCAAGAACAGACAGCCTTCCGCTACCAGGAACATCAGCAGACCAAAAACGCGATGATCTGGATGCTCAGCATGAGCGGCATGGACCTGGCTAGGGCCAACTCTAAGAGCATCAGAGGCGAGGGATCCTTGCATAGGTCTATGGCTCGAATTGCAAGACTTCTTGAGGTTGAGGACAAGACCGACATGGCTGGGGAGCAGAGGATGGATACCCAGCGGGCAAGTCCCCTGCTAAGAAGAAGTAGGCTCCGCCTCAGCCAGCGCCAGCTCCCGCAAGCTCTGCAACTGGGCGGCCAAGTAATCCAAGGTCTCCTTGCTGTGCAGGCCGTAGTCGTAGGGGCCAGTTAGCAGGATGGGATCCCCGTAGAAGTTGTGGGCAGGCGGTGGGGAAGAAGTTGTCCACTCCAGAGTTAGGGCCTGCCAGGGGTTGTCTCCCGCCTTGGGCCCGGCTACCCAGGAGTAGATGGCGTTCACCAAGAAGGGCAGCGTGGAAATGGCCAGAATGAAAGCCCCCACCGAGCTAATCCAGTTGAGGTCGGCAAATTGCGGGTCGTACTGAGCCACGCGACGGGGCATGCCCATTAGGCCCAGCTTGTGCATCGGCAAAAAGCACATGTTGAAGCCAACAAAGGTTAGCGCAAAATGCACCCGCCCCCAGAACTCGTTCAGCAGCCGGCCAGTCATCTTGGGGAACCAGTGGTAGAGGCCGGCATAGATGCCAAACACACTGCCGCCAAACAACACGTAGTGCAGGTGGGCCACCACAAAGTAGGTGTCGTGGACGTGGATATCCAACGGCACCGAGGCAAGGATGATCCCGCTCAAGCCGCCGATGACAAACATGGAGATAAAGCCCATGGCAAACAACATGGCTGTCCGGTAGTGGATCTTGCCGCCCCAGAGAGTGGCCAGCCAGCTAAACACCTTGATTCCCGTGGGAACGGCAATGGCCATGGTGGCAATCATGAAGAACACCCGCATCCAGTCGGGGGTACCGCTGGTAAACATGTGGTGAACCCAGACGATCAAGCCCAAAAAGCAGATGGCCAAGCTGGAGTAGGCAATGGCTTTGTAGGCAAAGATGGGCTTGCGGGCATGTACCGGCAAAATCTCCGAGATCATGCCGAACACCGGCAGAACCATGATGTACACCGCCGGGTGGGAGTAAAACCAGAACATGTGCTGGTACACCACCGGATCCCCGCCGCCGCTGGGGTTGAAGAAGGCCGTGCCCGCCAACAGGTCAAAGCTAAGCAGGATCAGCGCCCCAGCCAGAACCGGCGTCGCGATGAGAGTGATGATGGAAGCAGCCAGCATCGCCCAGCAAAACAGAGGCATATCCTCCATCTTCATGCCGGGCATGCGCAGCTTGAGGATGGTGGTAATAAAGTTCACGGCCCCCAGAATGGAAGAGGTTCCGCCCAACAAAATGCTTAGGATCCAGAGTTCTTCTCCCACCTTCCCACTGATGAGGCTCAGCGGCGGATACGAGGTCCAGCCAGCTGAGGGGGCCTCGAGGAAGAGGCTGGCCAGCAGCAAAAGGCCGCTGGGTGGAATTAGCCAAAAGGCGACGGCGTTTAGCCTAGGAAAAGCCATGTCCCGCGCTCCAATCATCAGCGGCACCAGGTAGTTGCCAAAGCCCCCCATCAAAGCCGGCACAATCCACAAAAAGATCATGATTGTGGCGTGGAGGGTAAAGGCACCGTTGTAGCGCTCAAAGCCAAGAAAGTCGGCTTCAGGGGTAGCCAGCTCGGCCCGCACGGCTGTAGCCAGCGCTCCTCCCACCAAGTAGAAGAAAAAGCCAGTTACCAAATACTGGATCCCGATCACCTTGTGGTCGGTGGAGAAGGTAAAAAAGCGCCACCAGGGCTCGGCGGCAGGCTCCAGGCTGGCTTTGGGGGCAGCGGCAAAGGTGGGATTGTCCTGTAGCTGGGTCATGGCAAAAGGCTCCTCCTAGCGTCACCAGAACGTCCGTCAAGGGGAAAGGGATCTCTCTAGCCCGCTGAGGGAAGGGATCCCGTTCGCGTCAGCGGGACGGAGTCCTTGGGCAGTTTGAGGGAGGTTAGATCAGCAGGCGAGAGGCCCAAACGCTGCTGGTGAACTTGGACAAAGGCAGATTGTGGGTGAGGGTGGCGCTCAGCCAAGGCCAGCGCGTTGTTCTCGCCCCGAGCAGCCACCAGTTGCTCCTGCTGCCAGCGCTCGAACTCTTCCGGCGTCTCCACTACCAGTTGTGCCACCATCACTCCATGGTAAGGGCCACATAGCTCGGCACAGATGATGGGATAGGTTCCTAGCTGCGTGGGCACAAACTCTAGGTGAGTCTCTCGGCCTGGGATGAGATCTTGCTTTAGGCGAAATTGCGGCACCCAGAAAGCGTGGTTGACATCCATAGCCGTCATGTTCAAGCGCACCCGCTTGTTAAGAGGCAGGTGCAGCTCGCCGGCCACCAAACCCGATTCCGGATAGGTGAACATCCAGGCATATTGCATGCCCTGAACTTGGACAACCAGATCTGGCTGACCCCTCTCCTTTCCCGGCAGCACCGCGGGAGTGTAAGCATAGCCCGGATCCCCTGCTTCCGTCTCCTGGGAAGACCCCATCGCCATGGCCGCGTGGACGTGACCGCCCACCTCGGCGCCTCCATACACTGCCTGATAGACATCGAGGCTGGCCAGGCCCAACCAGAGGATGATCACCGCCGGCACCGCCGTCCAGACGATCTCCAGCAGCACGTTGCCGTGGTTGGGATCCCCGTCTCCTCGATCGCCCCGCCGCTTACGGTAGCGAAAGGCACAGTAGAGGAGCACTCCCTCCACCACCAAAAAGATCCCGGTGGCGAGGGTGATTGTGCTGTTGAAGAGGCTATCGAACAAGGGAGCCGAGTTGGCAGCCGCTTCCGGAAGCAGATGGTGGTTCTGGCCGTACCAGAGGCTGGCCAGGGTCAACAGCACCCCGATCCCCACCAAAAAGATATTCTTGAGCGCGCTCACAGCTGCTTTTCCCCGCTGCTACCACCACGACGTGCCTGCCCTAGCAGATTCTGGGAACAGAACCAGAGCAGGCTTAGACTCATCTCCATTCAAGTCCCAGGAGCCGGCGAGAATTGGCCATCTTAGGGATCTCTTCGGGATCTTCGGCCGGAGCGTTGGCGACGTCTACTGAGGAAGGGCAGCTTGGCCCAAAGAAATCCTTAAAAACCTTCGCCAGTTGCAAAGCTGCATTTAGGATTCGTTGCAAGCGAGTCTCCCCTCTGCCTCTAGAGAAGCACCACCCAGGATAGGAAGGGGTTAGAGGGATCGAGTTATTAACTGTTGCTTCCGCGCATTTTTGAGTGCCAATTGTGGACTGCTCTCCCTAGATTTCGATTCTTCAAACTGCAATGGACTCCTCAATTTCTCCATCTCCCGTCCCCTCTTCGGCTTCGGATCCCGTGCCGCCTGGGGAGCTTTCCCTGCGCATGGGGCGAGCCCTGCTGGGCCTAGCGGCGGCTACTTGGCTGTTGATGGGGCTAGGCAGTGCCACTCGAGTCATGAATGCTGGACTTGCCTGTCCCGACTGGCCCCTCTGCTATGGAGAGCTGGTGCCGACGCAGCAGATGAACCTGCAGGTGTTTCTAGAGTGGTTTCACCGCCTGGTGGCTGCCGGGGTGGGCTTGGCCACCCTGGTGCTAACGGGGTTTGCCTGGCGGAAGCGGCAGGCTTTGCCCGCTTGGCTGCCCTGGGGTCTGAGCTGGGCTTTTGTCTTGGTCGTGGCCCAAGGGATCCTGGGCGGGCTGACGGTAACGGAGTTGTTGCGCTTTGACATTGTGACGGCCCACCTGGGCACGGGCCTGCTGTTTTTTGCCACGCTACTCACCTTGGGATGGCTGGCCTTGCCAAGCGTCGCTCCCTCTGAGGAGGGGAGAGCTTCTGTTGGCTACTTGCCCTGGCTCGGCTTGGGGGCAGTGCTGCTGGTGTACGTCCAGAGCCTTCTCGGGGCTTTGGTGGCTTCCCAATGGGCGTTACACCAGTGCTTTGCTTCGGGTGAACTGTGCGGAGTGATGAACAGTCACTTGCTAGGGGTGGCTCCGGCCACGCTGGCGGTGTTGCTGGTGGCGGTGGCTACGAGTTGGCGGCGGCAGCAGATCCCAAGAATTCTCAAGCGGCTGGGCCATGGATCCGTAGTCCTTTTGCTGGCGCAAGTGGGGGTTGGCATTCTCACCTATCGCTACCGGCTGCAGGTGGAGCCCTTGACGGTAGCCCACCAGATGATCGGGGCAGCTTTGCTGGCGTGCTTGCTGGGCTTTACGGTGCTGGCCTGGCGGATGAGCAACAGCCTTGGGGGAAGGATCCCTCGGGGGGTAGCCGCAGCCACAGAAATGAACGGCGAGTAGTTCCATGGCAGATATCCTTCCAACCTACCGTCCAGATCCTTGTCAGAACACGGTGACAGGGATCCCTTTTGGCCATCGCCAAAGTCTGGCGCAGGTTTTGCGCAGCTATAGCCAGTTGGTGAAGCCGAAGATCATCGCCCTCTTGCTGATGACCACGGCTGGAGCGATGTGGATGGCGGGCAATACGGATCCCTTCAAGTTTGGTGTCACCCTCTTGGGGGGAGGGATGGCGGCGGCCGCAGCCAATATCATCAACATGGTGTACGACGCCGATATTGATCGGATGATGGAGCGAACCCGCCACCGTCCTCTGCCTTCCGGTCGCATTCGGGCCCGACATGCCCTGATGTTTGCCGGGATCCTGGCTGTGATGTCCTTTGGTGTGCTAGCCTGCTTTACCAATTGGCTGGCTGCTGGCTTAGCCATGGCAGGGATCCTGGTGTATGTAGGGGTCTATACCCACTGGCTGAAGCGTTCCAGCCCCCAGAACATTGTTATCGGCGGAGCAGCAGGGGCAATCCCACCTTTGGTGGGCTGGGCAGCGGCTACGGGCAAGCTGAGCTGGGCTGCTTGGGTGATGTTTGCCATTATTTTTTTGTGGA
This sequence comes from Synechococcus sp. H70.2, assembly GCF_047462275.1. Lineage (NCBI taxonomy): Bacteria > Bacillati > Cyanobacteriota > Cyanophyceae > Synechococcales > Synechococcaceae > Synechococcus > Synechococcus sp. H70.2. The sequence goes on along the minus strand of NZ_JANSIU010000005.1, from coordinate 164,743 downwards.
CCCCGCCCCACTTCTGGGCCTTGGCGATTTTAAAGCAAGAGGACTATGCCCGCGCCGGGGTGCCGATGCTGCCGGTGGTGGCAGGAGAAAGGCCAACTGCCGCCCAGATTCTCCTCTACGCCCTGCTAATGGTGCCAGTCAGTCTACTGCTGGTTTACCCTTTGCACGTGCTGGGATCCTTTTACTTGAGTGTGGCAACCCTGCTGGGATCCCTTCTCATTTGGAAAGCGGTGCAGTTGCTCCAGGAACCGCACAACCGGCAGCGGGCAGCCTCCCTCTTCACCTTTGCTAACCTCTACTTGCTGCTGTTGTGCGGCGCCATGGGGTTGGACAGGTGGTCGCTAACCCAAGCCCTTTGGGAGCAAGCTCTTGCCTCCCTGCAGGGGATCTATACCAGCCTAGTAGCGCTGGCCAGCCACCCGGCAGAGGTGGGATCCCTCTAGCCGGCAATCTTTGCTCCTCCCTTCTGCAATACTGCTATGGGTATGTTGAGAACAGCACGAGAGTATGCAGCATCTCGCCAAGGGCTGGCTTCAGTGCCAGGCCAGCGCGGCAGGATCCCGGTTGTCCCTTGCTTGGTTTGCCCCCTGCAGCCTCCTGTTTAGCCTGCTCTGGGCTGGGTCTACCTTTGCCCAAGCGGAGGCGCCTAACTCTGCCACCTCGCTCCTCCCGGATAGCCGAGCAATTCGTACCCCTGACCCGCCTCCCACCCTGGCCGCTCCTCCTGGAGCCCGCCCTGCCCCTCCCTCCTCGCTTCTGCAGGGAGCTTCTAGGGCTGAAGACCTGGTGGTGCCTCAATCTCCTTTGGAAGTGCGCATCGAGCGGACGGAGGGCTTGTCTTTACAAGAGGCCCTCGAGATTGCCGTTGCCCAAAACCCGACGGTGCAGCAGGCAAGGCTGGCTGTGGAAAGGGCTAAAGCGGGTGTAGCCCTGGCCCAAGCAGCTTTTGCTCCCACCCTTTCCAGCCGCGCCAACTACCAGTACAGCGAGCCCCCTGCTCCCGGCGGCACTCCCAGCCGCCAATCCCACACTCTCTCCGCTAGCGTGGTGCGGCTAGACTACACGGCCTTCGACAGCGGGGTTAGGGCGCAAAACCTGCAGCTGGCTGAGGAAGCTCTGCGCCTTGCCCAACTGCAGCTGGAGCAAACCCTGCAGACAGTGAAACAAGCGGTAGCCAATGCTTACTATGACCTCCAAAGCGCCGATGCCCGAGTGGCCATTAGCCAGGCTGCGGTTGCCAGTTCTGAGGCCACCCTGCGGGATGCCCAAGCCCGAGAGCGGGCTGGGGTAGGTACTCGCTTTGAGATTCTCCAGGCGGAGACGGAATTGGCCAACAACCGCCAAGCCTTGCTGGCAGCCCAAAACGCCCAGCAACTCAGCCGTCGTCGTCTGGCTGAGCTCCTGAACTTTCCCCGCCCCACCGATGTGCTAGCTGAAGAGCCTATTGAGCCGATGGGAGAGTGGGATCTCAGCTTGGAGGAGACCATTGTTGCTGCCTTGGCCAAGCGCCAAGAGCTGGAGCGCCAACGCCGAGAGCTGGAGCAAGCTCAAGCGCGCCTGCGCCTAGCCCAAGCTAGCAACGGTCCCCAAATTAGTTTGTTTGCTAGTCTCGACGCGGTAAATGACTTTAAGGCCAACCGCAACAGTTTTGATGTCGGCTACTCAGTTGGGGCCAATTTTAACTTGACCTGGTTTGACGGAGGAAAGGCGGAGGCCCAGGCTCGCCAAGCCGAGATCGACGGCCAAGTAGCTGTGAGTAGTTTCATTAGCACCCGGAATGAAATTCAACGCAGCGTAGAAGAGGCCTTCCTTACCCTCAGCTCTAGCCGGGAACAGATTGACGCCGCCAAAGTAGCAATTGCCTCAGCAGAAGAAAGCCTGCGGCTAGCGCGGCTGCGCCTGCAGGCGGGTGTGGGCACCCAGACAGAGGTAATCAACGCCGAGGCTGCCCTCACTACTGCTCGGGGCAATCTTGCCAACGCAGTAATTGCCTATAACCGTGCTCTAACGCAACTGCGGCGAGCCATCGGCAGCCTCTAACTCACTCCCCCTCCCTCCGGGAGAAGGGGGCTGGGATCCCTAGATCTTGCGGGAGTAGTACTCAACTACCAGCAGCTCGTTGACTGGGGCACAGATTTGCTCGCGCGAAGGCAGATCCTTAATGCGGCCGCGCAGCTTCTCTTTGTCAAACTCTAGGTAATCCGGCAGAAACAGTCCTGGATACTCGGCGTAGGCAGCCACCAGCCGGCGAGAGGACTCCTTGTTCCTAACTGTAATCACATCGCCCACCTTGCACTCGTAGCTGGGAATGGTTACCTTGCGACCATTAACTTCAATGTGGCCATGGGTCACCAGCTGCCGTGCCGCTGGAATGGTTGGGGCCATGCCAAGGCGAAACACAATGCAGTCTAAACGCATCTCCAGAAGCTGGAGCAGAGCTAGCCCCGTGGATCCCTTAGAGCGCCGCGCCTTGCGCATGTAGCGGATCATCTGCCGCTCGCTCACGCCGTAGTTAAAGCGGACTTTTTGCTTTTCCTCTAGGCGAATGGCATATTCAGACTTTTTCTTGCGCTCCGCCCCATGCATACCAGGGGGGTTGGTGTTTTTGGGGCGCTTGCGAGTCAGGCCGGGCAGGTCAAGCCCCCCAAAACGGCGAATGATCCTCAAGCGGGGCCCTGTATAGCGAGACATGCAGGCGTTTCTCCAAAAGCAGCAGAAAAAATAAAGGGCAGAACGTCAAAAGAATTGGCGATCTCCTATATTAAGCTCTCAGCACCTTTTTTGGGCAAGGGGTAAAAGAGCCGCGGCCGTTAGTCACGGCGAAGCTGCAACTGGGTACGGATGAAGGCGCGATCCTCACTGAGTAGGCCGTTGAGGGTGCGCCGTTCCCCCAAGATAGGATCTGGATCCAAGCCAATGGCCTCCAGGTCGGCTAGCACCATCAGTTCCACCAGTTGGGCAAAGGTTACTTTGGGCTGCCACCCCAGCACCCGCTTGGCCTTGGAGGCGTCCCCCAACAGCAGATCCACCTCTGTGGGGCGGTAGTAGCGGGGATCGATCTCAATCAGCACGCGATCCTTGTAGACTCCCTGTTCTTCCAGTCCGGATCCCCGCCAGGTAATGGGCATGCCCACCAAAGCAAAAGCGCGTTCGGCAAACTCCCGCACGCTGTGGGTTTCGCCAGTAGCTAGTACGTAGTCGTCCGGCTGGGGCTGCTGCAGCATCATCCACATCCCCTCGACGTAGTCCTTGGCATAGCCCCAGTCCCGCTTGGCATCCAGGTTGCCTAGGTAAAGCTTGTCCTGCTTGCCGGCCACAATACGGCTGACAGCGCGAGTAATCTTGCGGGTAACGAAGGTCTCGCCCCGCCGTGGGCTTTCGTGGTTAAACAAAATGCCGTTGCAGGCAAAGAGGTTGTAGGCTTCGCGGTAGTTGACCGTCTGCCAGTAGGCGTACACCTTGGCGCAGGCGTAGGGGCTGCGGGGATAGAAGGGGGTGGTCTCCTTTTGCGGGATCTCCTGCACCAGCCCAAACATCTCCGAGGAGCCCGCCTGGTAAAACTTCACCCGGATCCCCGTGCGCTGTTGGTAGTCGCGGATGGCCTCCAGGAGGCGTAGGGTGCCCATGGCTACTGCATCGACGGTGTATTCCGGGTTATCAAAACTTACCCGCACGTGGGATTGGGCCCCTAGGTTGTACACCTCCGTCGGCTGCACCTGCTCCAAAATCCTGCGCAGAGTGGTGCCATCGGTGAGATCCCCATAGTGGAGAAACAGCTTAGCGCTGGGGTCGTGGGCATCCACGTAGAGGTGGTCAATGCGGTCAGTATTGAAGGTGCTGGCGCGGCGGATGATGCCGTGGACTTCGTAGCCTTTTTGCAACAACAGTTCGGCCAGGTAGGAGCCATCCTGGCCGGTAATGCCGGTAATCAAGGCACGTTGGGTCATGGGGTTGCGCCCGTAGGAACTTCCACCTTCAGCCCCTTGCTCCCCTCAAGACCTGGGAGCTGTAACTCCAAAATTATAGGGCACGTCTTCTCCGCAGGAACTGACCGCTTAGACAGAGCCGAGGTAACGCTCCTTAACCTGCTGCAGGGCTGGGGTCAGGGCCATCGGCCAGGGATCTGGCTGACGCAGTTGCCGCACCTCCTTTGGTAAGCGCAGCACCGAGGCACGACTGCGGCGGGCGATGGTTTCCAGGTCGGGCAAGGGTTCCAGGAGCACGCCCCTGTGCATGACCTGGCGCAGCAGCGGCTCGTAGCCAGGGGGCGGGGTCTCGTCAGCCTGACCCAGCAAGTCCCCTGTGGGGCCGCGAAAGATTTGCTTGCGCCCTGGCAGGGTGGCTTTGGCAAAGGAGGCCTTGGCCACGGGGATCCCATTGATCTCCACCAATTTGTACACTCCGTTCACCCCCTCGCCGGTAACCAGGCGGGTGCCAACACCGTAGCCGCTGATGGGCGCTTGGGAGTGGTGCAACCGCTCAATCTCGTACTCGTCCAAATCACCGCTAACAAACACCGGCGCCCCCTGCGGCAGGATGGCCTTGACCTGGCGGGAGAGGGCCTCCAGATCCCCCGAGTCGATGCGCACGCCGCCAATTTCCCCCCGGGATCCCAGTTGATCTGGCGGGGTGGCAGCAAAGAGCTGGGCTGCGGTGCGCGCTCCCTGGATGGGATCGTAGGTGTCGATGAGCAAAACTGCTTGGGGAAAGTAGCGCCGGAAAGCTTGAAAGGCCCGGGTCTCATCGCCAGAGAGGGTGGCAATGGCCATCACGAGGGAATGGGCCATGGTGCCCGCCGGCTTGCGCCCCAACTTGAGAGCTGCCAAGACATTGGAGGTGGCATTGAACCCCGCCGCCAGCGCTGCCCGCGCTGCCCAGAGGCCCGCCTGGGGACTAAAGGCTCGCCGCGTGCCGAACTCCAACAAAATGGCCTCGTCCCCTGCCGCATCACGCATGCGGGCTGCCTTAGTGGCAATCAGGGTTTGGTAGTTGAAGGTGGTCAGCAAGTAGGTTTCCACCAGCTGGGCTTGCCACAGAGGAGCCTCCACCCGCAGCAGCGGCTCGTTGGCAAAAACGGCCGTCCCCTCCGGTACTGCCCACACATCCCCCTCGAAACGGCAGCTAGCCAGCAGCTCCCAGAAGCGCGGGGGTGCCTCGGCAAAAATGCCCGTTTCCCGCAGTGCCTGCAAGGCTTCTGGCGGAAAGTGCAACTGCTGCAGGTATTCCACTGCTTGGGCCAGCCCCATGGCAATGAGGTAGCCATAGTCGCTAGGCAAGCGCCGCACAAACAGCTCAAAGGCCGCCGGCTGATTCTCCAGCCCCTCCCCCACATAGCAGGCAGCCATTGTGAACTGGTAGAGATCGGTTAGTAAGCCGTAGTCTTGGGGCTGCAGGGAGGAAAAGCTTGGGTCTACCATGGAACCCTCAAGTAAGCCAGAGAGGCAACGCCCGTGGGGAAAGGCAGAGAAGCCGTTGCCCCAGTTGGAGCTACCATGGTAGCAAGTCCAGCCTGCCAGGGATCCCTACCCTGCAAGGCAGCAAAAGCTTGGCTACGGGAAGTGCCATGGACACCCCCGCTCCACCCTTGACACCGCCAGTGCTGTCAACTCTGCCTGTGCCCTCCCACTTTGCTCCTGAGCGGGTGGGGGAGATTTGGCGGGTGCCCTACCAGCAGCGGGCCCCAGAGGCAGAGCGCTGGGCCCAGGAGCACCACATTCCCCCGGCGGAATTCGATCGGGTACGGGTGGGCCTGTTGCTGATTGATGTGCAAAACACCTTCTGCATTCCTGGCTTCGAGCTGTTTGTGGGCGGCCCCAGCGGCTTGGGGGCGGTGGAGGACAACTGCCGCCTGTGCCAATTCATCTACCGCAACCTTGCCCACATCACCCAGATCGTGGCTACTCTGGACACCCACACGGCGATGCAGATCTTCCACCCCATCTTCTGGGTAGACGCCCAGGGATCCCATCCCGAGCCGGCTACCGCCATCTCGGCAGCCGAGATTCGCTCAGGACGCTGGCGGGTCAACCCTGCCATGGCCGCCAACCTCACCCAGGGGGATCTGACGCGGCTGCAGGCCTATGCCCTCCACTATGCCGAGCAACTGGAGAAAGGGGGGAAATATCCTCTCATTGTCTGGCCCTACCATTCCATGCTAGGGGGGATTGGCCATGCCCTGGTACCGGCAGTGGAGGAGGCGATCTTCTTCCACGCCATTGCCCGCTGCAGCCAGCCCAGCTTCCAGCTCAAGGGGGCCAGCCCCCTGACGGAAAATTACTCTGCCCTCAGCCCGGAGGTCTTGACAGGGCCGGAGGGGGATCCCGTCGGCGAGAAAAATGAATCCCTTATCCGCCACCTCCTGGAATTTGATGCCCTCATTGTAGCTGGCCAAGCCAAAAGCCACTGCGTTGCCTGGACGGTGAGCGACCTACTGCAGGAGATTCAGGCCAGAGATCCCAGCCTAGCCAGGAGGGTCTACCTTCTGGAAGACTGCACCTCGCCGGTAGTGATCCCCGGCGTGGTTGACTTTAGCGAGCAGGCGGAGGCGGCCTTTGCCCGCTTTGCGGCAGCGGGGATGCACCGGGTGCGTTCCACCGATCCCCTCTGGACGTGGCCTGACTTTCCCCGGCCTCTTGCGGAGGAGACTTAATCTGCTCTAGTGGTAGGATGCGGCAGGACAGCCTGTCGGAGTTGGCCTGTGTACGACTGCCCCGGCGGTGCAGAGTGGCTGCGGGACCTTCGCCCTGAAGCCAGTTCCCTACGCCCCCCCAGTGGCGTCCGCGACTTCTTGCCGCGGGAAGTCCAGCGGCGAGAAAGGCTGGAGGCGCAACTAACCGAGGTTTTTCGCCGCTACGGCTACCAACGCATCATCACCCCCACCTTAGAGCGGTTAGAGACCCTGCTGGCGGGGGGATCCATCCGCGGCGAAGCCGTGCTGCAACTGCGGGATGGGGAAGGGACAATGCTGGGGCTGCGTCCCGAGTTTACTGCCTCCATTGTGCGGGCAGCGGCTACCCGGCTGGCGGGCGGGCCTCTGCCCCTGCGGCTTTATTACCACGGCAGTGTCTTCCGCAACAGCCAGCGGGAGGAGGGATCCTACAGCAGCCAGGAGTTTTTCCAGTCGGGGGTGGAGCTCATTGGCGCGGGAGGATGGTTGGCCGACGCTGAGATCTTGCTGCTTTTGGCCGATTGCGTGCGCGCTGTTGGCATCCGCAGCTGGACGCTGCTATTGGGAGATGTGGGCCTGACCGAGAGCCTGCTCAATGCCGTGGCTCCCAAGGCCCAGGCAGCAGTGCGCCGCGCCATTGCCCAGCTTGACTACGTTTACCTGGAATCGGCTCCTCTGCCAGAGGCGGCCCGCCAGATTGGCTTGCAGATTCTGGGATTGCGCGGCCAGCCTGAGCAGGTCCTACCTCAGCTTGCCCAGCTTCCTGTGCCCCCGGAGCGGTTGCGGGATCTGCGGCAGTTGTGCCAGATCCTGGAAGCCCAGCAGGTGCGGGTGGTGCTGGATCTAAGCTTGCTGCAAACTCTGGCCTACTACACCGGCGTTGTCTTCCAGGCAGTGGTGGGGGGAGAGGTCATTGCTCTAGGCGGGCGCTACGACCAGCTCTATGCCCTCTACAGTCCGCAGCAAGTTGAGCAGCCAGGGATCGGCTTTACCCTCCTGCCGGATACCCTGCTGCGGCTTTTGCCCCCTGATCCCCAGCCTGGGGCAACCGCCTGTAGGCGCTTAGTGGTGCCGCTGGTGCCGGCAGGGATCCCGGCAGCGCTGGCCTTGGCCGCCCGCTGGCGGGAGTCAGAGGCGGTGGAGCTGGAGCTGCTGGATCGCTCCCCCGAAGAAATCGAGGCCTATGCCCGCCAGTGCCGGATCCCGGAGATTGCCTGGGTGCAGGCCGATGGCAGCTACCACATCTCCCCCGTGGACTAATCCCAATCAAATATCCAGAGCCGCCAGCTCCAACTGGCCGCTGTGGGCCTCGATGAACTCCCGCCGGGGGCCAACGGCATCCCCCATGAGGATGGTGAAAATGCGATCCGCCTCTGCGGCGTCTTCGATGGTAATCTGCTTGAGGACGCGCGTTGCCGGGTTCATGGTGGTTTCCCAGAGCTGCTCTGGCATCATTTCCCCCAAGCCCTTGAAGCGCTGGATGGTGTACTTGGTGTTGGCCGGCAGGCTGCGCAGGACTTGCTCTTTCTCGGCCTCGTTGTAGCAGTAGCGCACGTTGTTGCGGCCCCACTCAATCTTATAGAGGGGCGGGCAGGCAATGTAGACGTAGCCCTGCTCCAAGAGGGCCTTCTGATAGCGGTAAAAGAAGGTAAGCAGCAGAGTGCGGATGTGACTGCCATCCACATCGGCGTCGGTCATGAGGATGATGCGGTGGTAGCGCAGTTGGCTGGGATCGAACTCCTCGCCCTTGACCCCCAGGCCCAGCGCTGTAATCAGGGCCTGAATCTCGGCGTTTTTGTAGATCTTGGCGGGATCTGCCTTCTCGATGTTGAGGATCTTGCCCCGCAAAGGCAGCACCGCCTGAAACTGGCGATCCCGTCCCTGCTTGGCGCTGCCCCCTGCCGAGTCGCCCTCCACCAAGTACACCTCTGACTCCGCCGGATCCCGGCAACTGCAGTCAGCCAGTTTCCCCGGCAGTGTGGAAGATTCCAGAGCCGACTTGCGGCGTACCAGCTCCCGGGCCCGGCGGGCAGCTTCGGCCGCGTTGAAGGACTGGATGGCCTTATCGACGATCCCCCTCGCCACGTTGGGGTTGAACTCCAGATATTCCGCGAGGGCCTCCGAGACAAGGGTTTGGACAATGCCCCGCACCTCGGTGTTGCCCAGCTTGGTTTTGGTTTGCCCCTCAAACTCAGGGTTGGGCACCTTGACCGAGAGGATGGCCGTCAGGCCCTCCCGCACGTTTTCTCCCGCCAGGTTGCTGTCGGACTCTTTGAGCTTGTTCAGCTTGCGGGCTTGGCTGTTGATGGTAAGGGTAAGGGCAGTCTTCAATCCCTCCAAGTGGGTGCCCCCTTCGGTGGTACGGATGTTGTTGGCAAAGCCAATTACCGTGTCGGTGTAGACATCCGCACACCACTGCAAGGCTGCTTCCACCTCAACGCCATCCCGCTCCCCGCGCACATAGATGATCTCGGGGTGGATGGGGGTCTTTTCTTGGTTGATAAAGGCCACATATTCCCGGATGCCGCCCGCAAATTGATAGACTTCCCGCTGAGGCGGATCCCGCCGCAGATCGCTAAAGATGATTTTCAAGCCGGCATTGAGATAGGCCAGCTCCCGCAGACGAGCAGCCAGCACGGCATAGTCAAACTCCCGCTCCGGGAAGATAAGCTCATCCGGCTTAAAGCGCACCTCGGTACCCCGCCGCTGGGCCCCTGCCGGCTGCGGCTCGGACTTGAGGGATCCCACCGCCGCCCCCCGCTCAAAGCGCTGGAAGTAAACCCTGCCCTCCCGCCAGACTCTGGCCTCCAACCACTCCGAGAGGGCATTCACCACCGACACCCCAACGCCGTGCAGTCCACCGGAGACCTTGTAGCCGCCTCCTCCAAACTTGCCGCCGGCGTGCAATACGGTCATGACCGTTACCAACGCCGACTGACCGGTTTTGGGGTGGATATCTACTGGGATGCCGCGGCCATTGTCCAGCACCGACACCGAGCCATCGGGGTAGAGGGTAACCTGAATCTCGTCGCAGTAGCCGGCCAGGGCCTCATCGACGGAGTTGTCCACCACCTCGTACACCAAGTGGTGCAATCCCTTCGGCCCAGTAGAGCCAATGTACATACCAGGCCGCCTGCGCACAGCCTCCAAGCCTTCTAGAACTTGGATCTGCTCTGCACCGTAGTTTTCTGTCATTTTCAACCCCAGTGGAAAAGCAACCGCAGCCCCGCTAACACGAGTCCGGAAAAATTGACCTCTGAGGCCAGAGTGGGGCCAGTACCCCCAAAATACGCTGCCATGATAGCACAAAAGCCTAGAAGGGCAAAAGAGCGGCCCCTGAGGGCCGACTTGGCTAGGGGATGCAGGAGAGTTATCTGTTTTGGCCAAGGAAGCTCTCCAGCAAGCCGGGCGGCGGCTGCACCTGCAGCTCACCTTTTTCCAGGTCCACAACCGGCACCAGAGCTTTCACGAAGGGGATCAACACCTGCCGCTGGTCGGGGGTGGAGATCTCCAGCACATCTTGGCCGACAGCCCAGATTGCCGAGACATGCCCCAGCAGGTGCCCCTGATGGTAGACGGCCAGGCCGATGAGATCGCGGTAGTGGTACTCCTCCGGTCCCAGGGACGGGCGCTGGGAAGCTGGCACCAGCACCTTAGCTCCCACCCAAGCCTCTGCCGCCGTCCGATTGGAAATCCCTTCTAGCCGCACTAGGTAGAGGCCCTTGCCAGGAAAAAACTGCCCCTCAACTAGGGAATGCAGCAGCGGCTCAGGGTCTGTGGCTCGCTGCAGCCAGCGGGGCCCTGGCTGGGTGAGGCGCTCCGGAAAATCCGACCAACACTTGACCCGCAGCCAGCCCCGCAGGCCATGAGCGGCCACCACCTGTCCCACCAACAACCAAGCGGGATCTACAGACATGGCGTTGACTTTCAAGAATCAAGCGAAGGGATCTCAAGGTTAGACGAGGGCGCCGCCGAAGTACGCAATTGCGGGACCTCGGAAGTTGGGGAGCTGGATCCCTGGCTAACTTTGGAGATGTCCACCATCGAAAGCAACCCTTGCAGGGTGCCGGGGATGGAATTGGGATCCATAAAGATTACCTTGGCGCTGGGGCTGCTGCCCACCTTGAGGCCCATATCGATGTAGTTTTGGGCCATCAGGTATTGCAAGGCGTTGGCCGCCTGGGGGTGCTCTTGCAAGGCAGCGGCGATGGTTCTGATGGCCTCAGCAGTACCCTCGGCCAAGAGCAGTCGCTGCCGTTTTTCGGCTTCTGCCCGCAGGAGTTGGGCTTTGGCAGCCCCTGCCGCTTGGTTAATGCTGGCCTGCTGCTCCCCTTCCGACCTGAGGATGGCGGCCCGCTTCTCCCGCTCGGCAGCCATCTGCTTTTCCATTGAATCCTGCACCGTCTTGGAGGGTTGAATATCCCTAACTTCCACGCGGGTGATCTTGATCCCCCAGGGATCCGTGGCCTCATCCAGCTCTGCCAGAAGGCGGGCGTTGATCTCGGCGCGGGAGGAAAAGGTCTGATCCAAGTCCATGCGGCCAATCTCCGCCCGCAGCGCCGTTAGCACCAAGTTCACCAAAGCCCGCTGCACATCCTCTACGGCGTAGCGGGCCTTGATCATATCCGTGATACGCCAGTAAACCACCGCATCCGCCATCAGGGAAACGTTGTCGCTGGTGATGCACTGCTGCGGCGGCACGTCCAGCACCTTCTCGCGGATAGTTTCCTTGAACACAATCCTGTCGATGGGAGGAAAAATGATGTGCAACCCGGGTGTCAGCTTGCGGTGAAACCTCCCCAAACGCTCTACCAGTGCTTCATAGCCTTGGCTGATGATCTTGACCGAGTTGAACAGGTAGCCGATAAAGATGAGGGCAAGGGCGGCTAAGATGCCAGGCATAGGGCTCTTCTCCTAACAGAGGGTTCAGCCCCCATTCTAGACAGCTGCTGGGACTGCTCCCTTCACCCTTCGACACGCCTCAGCCTCAATAGAGAGGGGAGGCGTGAACAGGATAGTTAGAGCTGCGGATTTCTTGTTGGGGCCGCAATCTTATCCGGTAGAAAGCTTGTGGGGGGATCCCGTCTATGAAACTGGACAGCAGGAACCTAGAAGTTGGCCTGAACAAAATCTACGACGTTATTGTTGCCGGTGGTGGCGCAGGGGGGCTGTCGGCAGCCATTTACCTGGCCCGCTACAGCTTAAGCTGCCTGGTGGTGGAAAAGGGCAGAGGCCGCTCTTTCTGGATGCAGGATTTGCGCAACTATCTGGGCCTGCCGCCAAACACGCCAGGACGAGAGCTGTTGCGACAGGGAAGGGAGCACGCCCTCAGCTTGGGGGTGGACTATCTAGGGGGCTTTGTGGAAGATGTCACAGATGAGGGAGACCTTTTTGCTGTCAAGGTCAAAGTGGGAAAAGTCAACAGTATCTACCCTGTTTTTCGCAGCAAATATTTGATTGCAGCAACGGGCATTATCGATTATTTGCCCCAATTGCCTGATATGCAAAATGTCTACGAATATGCAGGCTACTCGCTTCATGTCTGCATGATCTGCGATGGTTACGAAATGCGGGATCAGAAGGCAGTTTTGATTGTCAATTCAGAAGATCGAATTAATACGGCTTTTGTCCTCAACTGGTTTACGCCCTATATCTCGGTGTTGACCCACGGCCTGTGCTCGGTTGGCCCTGAGATGCGCAAAAAACTGGCCGAGCACGGCTATCCCCTTTACGAATCTCCCATTCGCCGCTTTCTGGGCGAGAACCACCAGCTGCGGGGTGTAGAGCTCGAGGATGGCACCTACATCGAGGCAACCACCGGCCTGGTGGCCATGGGAGCCAAATCCCACAACGACTATTTGAAAGGGATCCCCAATTTGCGCTGGCAGGGCGAAAACCTCGTGACCGACGAGTGGTGCCGCACCACCCATCCGCGGCTCTTCGCGGTAGGGGATTTGAAGCAGGGCCTCAATCAGGTGGCGATTGCCGTTGCCGACGGGGCGCTGGCTGCAACCGCCATTTGGCGGGACATCCGCCGGGCCTCGCCCGCTCGTAAATGGGAAGAGCGCCTGCGCTCTTAGCTTGGGCTCATTCCACCCTCTTGAGGGTTTGGGATGGTCTTCTGCCCTATAATTGTTGCGAAGCCCCGAGCAATTCCCATGCATTCTCTGAAAGCGGCGATCTTTTTTTTGGTTTTCCTATTAGTAGGGCTGCATTACTACGCGGTAGAGGCCCAGTCTTTTTTTCATCTGAACCTGACTCTAACCTCAGAATACGATCCTATTCTCCCGATCGAGAGCGTTCGCGTTGTGCGCGGCAGCAATCCCCAAGACCTGCTGGTTTATCTATCGGCTCCTTCTGCTGCTTGGGTTCACCAAGAGCGGGTGAACGGGCATTATTTAATTGATATTCCCTATGCAGTCATCACCCGCTCGACAACGGTTGAAGTTGCTGCGGGGCTGCCCTATCGGCTGAGCTGGGGCAACCGAGACGAACAGACTGGGCGCCTGCTGATCACCCCTGCACCTGCCCAGGTAGAGGTCCTTTTGCAGCATGGCTGGACAGCGGATCCCACTTTGCTCGATCCGCTGGAAAATAGCCGGCCTTTGCAACTGCCTTTGGAAGAGGCGCTGGGGCCTTTGTTGGAAGTGCCACCTCGCTCTGCCTTTCTCACCATTGACGATGGACCTTGGCCTCAGTCCACACCTCGCCTTTTGCAAGTTTTGGATCAGCTACAAGTGCCGGCTACATTCTTTCTCATCGGCAATCACGTTTCTCGCTTTCCAGAGCTGGCCAAAGCTATTCAAACCCACCACCACACGATAGCCAACCACACGTTTACTCACGACTATCGACGCCTCTACAGCAGCGACGAGATATTCTATGCCGAGGTGGATCAGACAACCCAACTGCTCAAGAGGTTGGGCTTGGATCCCCAACTAGTGGTTCGCCCACCGGGCGGTTTTCGCCTAAACTCTGCTTTACGTCGCGCTTTGGAACAGGCAGGGTATCGGGTTCTCTACTGGAACCTCAGTCCCGAGGATGCCTATGCTGGCCAAACAGCAGACCAGCTTTTGGAGCGGGTTCGATCCCAGTTGTCGGTGATGAAAGCCTCTGAACAACCCCTGGTTTTGCTGCTGCACGACCGCTGGCCCCATACTGCAGAAGCTTTGCCAGATATCGTTGCTGCGGTTGAAGAGGCAGGCTATCGCTTTTTGCCCTGGCCCAGTTCTAGAGATCCTGCTTGAGGAAACCGCCAACTGTCTCTTAGAAAAACCGGGCAATCTCTTAGAGTCTTAGGGTCGAGGAGTGGGGAAGTATGCGAAAGCCCTTGGATTGCTGGGCTCGGATAAGTTGGGGAGCGGCCTTGGCTCTGGCGCTACCGCTTGCTGTTCACTCTGCCTACCCCCAGCCGCTGCTTCCGCTGTTGCCGGCTGTTTCTGAGGGGGGCAGCGCGCGCGAAGGAGTTGTTGCCCTATTTCGTCAATCCATCTGGTGGGAGTTCATCCGCGGCAATCGCGGCGAAAACCTGCGCCTGTTTGCGGCCAGCCTCACCGCTTCCGATCGTCAGGATGTGGTGGCCGTGTTTGAAATCCAGCGGCAGCCGACAGTGGAGCCGGTGGTGCGCGTCCTCAGCTTCAGACATCAGGGAGGATACGATTTTCGCCTGCTCCACACGGCTGAGCCGATCCCAGGGCGGCTGATTGAGGCTCAGCTGCGCACCGATATTACCCCTAGCCCTCAGCCTAAGTTGGTGCTCCTCACCGAGCGAGGGGGTATTAGCCTGCTGCGGTCGGTCTTGATCCTGGAACACCGCCCTGAAGGGCTGGTGCCACTGCTGAGTGTAACGGATCTAGCCAACGCCAGCCTGCGGGTCACTCCCCAAGGGATCCTGATTCTCTCCAGTGTTGCGGGAGCTAGCCGCGACTTGCGGGCTACGCTCTACCAGTGGGAGAGAGATGGCTTCGTCCGCCGCGATCTTTAGCCTCCCTCCCTTCTAAGACCCCCAGGCCAAATTGCCGCAAGGCTGTCCCCTAGCTCTTCTCCCTCAGGGAGAGAGATCAGGGTTGACACTCCCACCAACTAATCGCGAAGCGGGACGTAGTCCTTAGTTGGGGGATGCAGTCCGCAGATGAACTCGTAAAGGCGTTATCAAGACGCCCCTAGACAGTTCCTTAAGACAGAGCCCAAGGTTCTGCTTACTTTTTGACTTCCAGCACTGTCCGGTTTCCGCCCCGCCCTGCTCGCGCCAGCGGGACGGAGGGTTACCAAGCTACTCCGCTGGGTCTCCAGACGGGGGAGGATGACCAGGGAGCTGTTGAAGCGGCCAACAGGATCCCAGGCTGGGGGCTTGGCCCACCTGCCAAAGAAAGGGGCTCTCGGCTCCCAGGGGATGGATGCTCCAGGGATCGAGGTCAGACCCAAACCAGCCGTAGGGATCGACGGGGGCGGGCTCGCCGGAATTGGTTTGGTCAAGGCGGCGCACCTCAAAGTGGAGATGGGGCCCACTGGCACAGCCACTTTCCCCTGACAGGCCAATCTCCTCTCCAGCTGCCACCCTCTGCCCCTCGTGTACCCAGATTTGGCTAAGGTGAGCGTAGAGGGTTTCCAGGCGGATCCCGCCAGGGGATCCCCCTTCGTGCAGGATGCGCACCCGCAGCCCCCTGACGGGACGGCTTAGGCTGGGGCAGAAAAACTCTGGCTCTGGGCGCGCCACGGTAACCCGCCCGGCAGCAGCGGCCAGGATGGGAGTGCCTACCGGCATGGCCCAGTCGTAGCCGGCGTGGCCATCGCTTTTGCCGCAGGGGTGCTGGGGACTGGGGGTCCAAACCTGGCCCTGTCCGCTGACAAACCGCCCATTGCCGTCTCCCTCCCTCAGAGGCACATCGTGGTCGAAGAGGTTGGTAACCGGAAACTCCCCGACAAAGGGCTTGTGCAAAAGCGGCCACTGGAGTGGTGGCGGATCCCCCTGAGCACGATGATAGCTCTCCAACTGCCCCCGATAGCTCTCCAGATCCTGACGTAGAGCGGGATCCTGCAACTGCTGCAGCAAAAGATCCACTAAGCGCAAGGCTTGCGCCCAGTCCCGGCGCTCCACAGCCCGGCTCAACTGGGCGTACACTCCCCCTAGGGGTTCCCCTGCCCAGGAGGAAGGGAAGGGAAAACCAGGCAGGATGTTTACAAATTGATACAACAGGCAGCAAAATATCAACAGGAATACCCTGGGCAGGCCAGGCGGTTTGCTTTGGGTACTGCGTTCTGCTTTTCTCCTCAGCCGCTGCCCAAGCTTAGGGGAGGCGAGGCAGCTCTGACCAACCACCCTGCGGGAGCTTCTCATGCGTTGGCTGTTATCCTCTTCCTCTAGTGTCCTTGTTAGCCTGCCTTTCCAGTTTTCTCACCGGCGAGGTGTTCTCCTTGGGTCGGGAGCAATCTGGCGGTGGTTGGAAGCCCTAGCGCTAGGCTTGCACCTTCTCTCCTTGCTCTTCGGGCTGGTGGGCCTACTGTGGGTAGTACCGCATCCTGAGTGGGTGGCCAGTTTGCCCCCTATTGGTCTACAGGCCTTCTCCTGGAGCATGGGCAATGGCGGCGTTGCCTACATGGTGTTCGGGGCGCTGGCAGCAGCTCTGATGGGATCCCGCCTCCTTGGGGTGCGACGCTTGCTGATGTTTTTGATCCCGGCGGTGGGCATCTCCCTCGCTAGCGAGCTGCTGGGCACCAGCACGGGGATCCCCTTTGGCAACTACGGCTACCTCAGCGGCCTGGGCTACAAGATTGCCGGCTTGGTTCCTTTTACGATCCCCTTGTCCTGGTTCTATGTGGGGTTATCGGCCTACCTGTTGGCACGGGTGGCGCTGCAGGCAGGGCGCCACTGGCTAATTCACTTCGAGGCCATCCTGTTGGGGGCGCTGTTGCTCACTGCCTGGGACTTTGTGCTAGATCCCGCCATGACCCGCGGCCCCATTCCCTTCTGGATGTGGCTTCAACCGGGGCCTTTCTTCGGCATGCCGCTGCAAAACTTCGGCGGTTGGATGCTGACAGGGGCGGCCTTCATGACTGTAGCCAACCTCCTCTGGGGAAAAGATCAGCCTGTCCTCAACCGCCGCCAGTTGCTGGGGCCACTGGTGCTCTATGGAGCCAATTTTGCCTTTGCCCTGCTGATGAGCTTGGGATCAGGTATTGTCGCGCCGGCGGGGTTGGGTCTGCTCCTGGGATTGGGGCCAGCTCTGGGGTTGTGGTGGAGTGCACCGCCAGCTCCCCCCTCCCCTTCCCAGGCTGAGGGAAAGAGCATTGGGTGGGGGTAAATAGGCAGCTTAGTCGGATTTGCGCAGGGATTTCTTTGGTCCGCCCTGCCATAGACTGACAACTAGGCAGGCCACCCCGAGGTTGATGCACACGTCAGCGAGATTAAACACGGGGAAGCCAATCCAGACGAAATTGAAAAAATCCACTACGTAGCCGTTGAGAAAGCGGTCGATACCGTTCCCCACTGCTCCTGCCCAGACTAGACCATAGCCTGCCTGCTCCCAAAGGCTAAGGCTGCTGCGCAGGGCTAGAAGCGCCAGGGCTACTGCCACCCCCAGCGAGACCCATTTGAGAAGCTGCGCCGAGTCGGCAAACAGGCTCCAGGCAGCGCCGGTGTTTTCTACGTAGGTGAGGTGAAATACCCCTGGCCATAGCTGGATTTCCGGGCCCGGCAGCAGCCGCTCCGCCGCCCAGCGCTTGGTCACCTGATCCAGGGTTACCCCCAGGATCCCGACCAGCCAAAAGCCTTTGTTCTGCATGTTGCTTGCACCCCCCAAGATTGGCTGCTTATTCTTCCCCGTGGCTAAGGAGCTGCAGAGCCTGAAGTCAAAGAGCAAAAACAAAAGCGCCCGGCCAGGTTAGCCGGACGGGGATCCCTAGCCTAGGGAAATGGCTACCGTCCCCGTTGCTCTAGGGATTGACGCAACTCGATGGCCATCTGCAGAAACTCTTGGGGGTTGCCTGCTTTGCCGTAGGAGGAGCGATCTTGAACCTTTTTGCCACTGCCTTGGCGGGTGCGGAGGTTGATTAGAGAGCTGGCCATTTCCAGAAACTTGGCAGGGTTTCCTTCGCTACTGCCCCGCAGCACAGAGGTTCGTCCGCCACGAATAACTGCCATAGCTACCTTGCTTCTTAGCAACGAAATGCTTGTTTACATCTTCCCACAAGGGATCCCCGATCCGCCAGGTTCACGCTTGCCCCAAGAAGCGAGAGCTCTAAGGGAGATAGCCGCGGCTTTTTAGGCTGTGCATCACCAGCTCAATACACTCAGAGATGCTTTGCTCAGCGGTTTTGCACACCACCTCCGGGCATTCCGGCGGCTCGTAGGGATCGTCGATGCCGGTAAAGTGCTGGATGAGCCCTGCCCGCGCTTTGCGGTAGAGGCCCTTGACATCGCGCTGCTCGCACACCTCCAGGGGGGCATCTACAAAGACCTCGATGAAGTTGCCGATGCGCTGCCGCACCTCTTGCCGGGTGGCCCGGTAGGGGGAGATGGCTGACACCAGCACGATTACCCCGTGGCGGGTCAGCATCTCGGCCACAAAGCCAATGCGGCGAACATTCTCATCCCGATCTTCTTTGCTAAACCCCAGCCCTTTGGTGAGGTGTTGCCGCACCAGGTCGCCGTCGAGCACTTCCACCGGCAGCCCCAGAGCCTGCAACTGCTGGGCCACGCCGCAGCTGAGGGTGGTTTTGCCTGCCCCACTTAGCCCCGTAAACCAGACTGTTACCCCCCGTCGCCCCATGGGTGTGGATCTCCTTGCCAGAATATCATCCCCGGCCAGAGTGATACACTCAAAGCACTGCCTATTGTCCCTCTGCCATGCCGCCGCTAAGCGTTGATGCCACCTTGGGATCCGCGACAACCGCCGAGCTGTTCAATCGGCATGTGATGTCCACCTATGCTCGCTACCCTTTGACCTTGGTGCGGGGGGAAGGCTGCCGGGTTTGGGATGAGGAGGGGCGGGAGTACCTGGATTTTGTGGCAGGCATTGCTACCTGCACCCTGGGACATGCCCACCCTGCTTGGATTCAGGCCCTCACCCAGCAGGCACAACAGTTGCACCATGTTTCCAACCTCTACTACAACCGACCCCAGGCGCAACTGGCCCAATGGCTGACCCAGCACTCCTGTGCTGACAAGGTGTTTTTCTGCAACTCGGGGGCAGAAGCCAATGAAGGCGCCATCAAGCTGGCCCGCAAATACGCCCATACGGTGCGCGGGATCCAAGATCCGGTGATCCTCACCGCCCAGGCCAGCTTTCATGGACGCACCCTGGCTGCCCTCACGGCCACCGGCCAGCCCAAGTACCAGAAAGACTTTGCTCCCTTGGTGCCCGGCTTTGATTACGTTCCCTACAACGATATCGAGGGTACGGCGGCGGTGCTGGAGCGCTGGGGCGAGCGGGTGTGTGCCGTGCTCCTGGAGCCGCTGCAGGGGGAGGGAGGGGTTGTGCCAGGGGATCCCGCCTACTTCCAGTGGCTGCGCCGGGTTTGCAGTGAGCGGGGCATTCTGCTGATGTTGGATGAGGTGCAGGTGGGGATGGGCCGCACCGGCAGGCTCTGGGGCTACTGCAACCTGGGAATCGAGCCGGATGTGTTTACCCTGGCCAAGGGCTTGGCGGGTGGGATCCCGATTGGCGCCCTCTTGGCCAAAGAGTTTTGTGCCGTGTTTCAGCCGGGGGATCACGCCAGCACCTTTGGCGGCAATCCTTTAGCCTGTGCGGTGGGCTTGGCGGTTTGCCACACCCTAATGGCGGAGAGCTTGGTGTGGAATGCCCAGCAGACGGGGGACTATCTGCGCCAGGGTCTATCCCGCTTGGCGGAGCAGTTCCCTCAGCTTGTGCAGGAGGTGCGCGGCTGGGGCCTGATCCAGGGCCTGGTTCTGCGGATCCCGGCGGCTGAGGTGGTCAGGGCGGCCCTGGAGCAGGGACTACTGCTGGTGCCAGCAGGATCCCAGGTGGTGCGCTTTGTGCCCCCCTTGATCGTCACGCCAAAGGAGATTGACGAGGCGCTGGTGCGGTTGGAATCGGCTCTGCAGAGCTTAGCCGTTGGCGACAGCGGAACGGAGTCCCTGAAAGCCTAGCTCTGCCAGACCTGCTGCAAGAAGATCTGCAGCCACTGGCGGGCCTCATGGGGCAAGGGATCCCTGGCCTGCTCGAGCAGGGGCAGTACCTCCTCGGCGTAGGCCGCAACAAAGCCGTCAGCCGGCCAGAGCAAGTCCGAGGTGGATCGCAGGTTCCACACTTGGGATCCCTGCTGGAGCAATAGGGGCCGTACCCAGAGGAGGGCTGGGGATCCCGCCTTAAGAGGGTGACGAGAAACCTGAATCAGCTCCCCATAGAGCGTGGCTTGCGGCCCCGGCAGAGCTAGAAGGCGGCGGGGCGAGGTGGGGGCACTCTCTACTTCTGTCCCAGCCGGCAGAGGACGTCCTCTAAGGGGGGGCTCCTCACTGGAGCCACATTGAGCAGGCAGACAGGGCCATAGCGTCATGGGACGGCAGGCTTTCCCTGAGGAACGAACGAGACAAACTCCACCGGATCTTACGTCTTCTCGGGTTCTGCGAGGGGATCGCCAATCTTGTGGCATGGTGGCAGGTAGCTTCTTTAGCAGACTTGGACGGATCCCGCCATGATGCACACCTTTATCCCGCCCCACCGCTTTTTTCCCTACCTGACCTGGACGGAGATCCAGGCCATGCCCAACAAAGAGAAGGTGGTGATCATCCAGCCCGTAGCCTCGATCGAGCAGCATGGGCCCCACCTGCCCTTGGTGGTGGATGCCTGCATCGGCACGGCAATCATCGGGCGGGCTATGGAAAAACTGGAACCGGAGATCCCCGCTTACGTTCTGCCCACCCAGTGCTATGGCAAGGCCAACGAGCACTGGCATTTCCCAGGCACCATCACCCTCTCAGCCCAAACCCTGATGGCCCTGCTAACCGAAGTGGCTGAAAGCATTTACCGGGCCGGGTTTCGCAAGCTGGTGTTCCTCAACTCCCACGGTGGCCAACCTGAGGTGCTGCAGATTGTGGCCCGCGACCTGCACCAGAAGTACGAAGATTTCCTCCTTTTCCCCATCTCCGTCTGGCGCGTTCCCCACCAAGGCCAGGAGCTGATGACGGAAAAAGAGCGGGAATTGGGCATTCACGCTGGCGATGGCGAGACCAGCATGCTGATGTACCTGTTGCCCGAGACAGTGCGAACTGACCGCTTGGTCTGCGAGTACCCTCAGGATCTGCCGGAAGACAGCCTGATTAGTCTGGAAGGGCGGATCTCTTTTGCCTGGACAACTCGCGACCTCAGCCGGAGTGGTGTCCTGGGGGATGCCACGGCCGCCACGCCGGAAAAAGGCAAACTTTTGGTGGAGTCTATGGCTGATGGCTGGGTGCGGCTGATCCGGGATCTGTACAAGTTCCAACAGCCCCAGGCTTGGCGCAAAGACCCGCTGCCAAGGTAGGGATCCCAGCTGATGTCTCCTTGTGAGGCTTCTGGCCAGCCCAGCCTGCTTCTGTAGGAGCGGAAGCAGCGACTTTGCCAGGACGGGTGATAGGCTTGAGGGGAAGTTCCCCTGCCCTGTGAGGGGAGAGCGATGGTTCTTGCCTCAAAGCCAGCCACCCCCCCTATCCTCGAGCGGCACGACGCCACTTGGCAGGACTACCTGACCATTTGCAACCATCCCACCCTGGACTGGCAGAAGATTTCTTTTTACCAGGGCTGGCTGTGGGTCAACATGGGCAAAGAAGGGCCAGAGCACGCCTCCGTCAGCGATTTCATCACCATCATTTTTGGGTTTTGGGCCTTTCTCCACCCGGATGTGCCCCTGCAGTCCTACGGTCGCTGTCTGATTGAGTACCCAGAAACCCATGCCTGTGCCCCTGACCTAGTGCTCTACAAAGGGGAGAACATCCCCAGGTACCAAGCTGGCGAGCCGCGGCGGATTGATTTGCGTTTCCAAAGACCCCCTGACCTGGTGGGCGAGATTGCCGACACTACCCTTGCTCTCGACCTGGACGAGCAGAAGCAGCTTTATGCCAGTCTGGGCATTCCTGAGTACTGGGTCATTGACGTCAAGGGGCGGCGTGTTTTTGCCTTTGCCCTGGCCGAGGATGGGCGCTATCGGGCCATTGCCCAGTCACAGGTGCTGGCAGGCTTGCCGATAGCCCTGCTTGAACAGGCTCTGGAACGCCTGGCCAGCCAGACTAACACTGCTGCCGCCAACTGGCTCCTGCAACAGCTCCAACGCCAGGCTTAAAGCCATCAGGGTGTTTGGGCCAGCTTGATGATGAGATGACGGTTTTTGTCCACCGCGATCCAGCCCTGCTGGCGGAAACGGTTCAAAAGACGGGTGATGGTAACGCGGGTAGTGCCGATGGTGTTGGCCAAGTCTTGGTGGGCAAGGCGCACCTGCAGGCGCACCCCTGTTGAAAGCGGCGATCCCAACTCCACCGCCAGCAGAACCAGCAACTGGCGCAGCCGCTCCTCCACCCGCCGCCGCCCAGCCAGAGCCAGCAGCGCTTCGGTTTGGCGCAGTCGCCGCACCAACTGCTTGAGCAGCCCCTGGCTCAGGGTTTCTGAGGCTTCCACCTCGGCTGACGACAGCCGCAAGACATCGACTGCAGTCAAGGCCTTGGCCTGGTAGGGATCCAACCTCGTCAGCGGGGATCCCAGGGGCATGGAGGGGCCAGCAAAGCCCAAAATGGCCTCACTTCCATTGGTATAGACAGTACTCAGCTGCACCACGCCTCGACACACAACCACCCACTCTTCGGGCGGCAGAGGAATGATTTGGCGAGGGCTGTAGGAAGAGAGGCTGCGGCCTCGGTAGAGGTCTTCCAGAAGCTGACGCTCTTGTTTGACCCAGGGGTTGGGCGTCGTTTCAGGTCTCATGGGCTAGCCTCGCTGCTGCTAGGGCAAACTCTGACTTTGGCTAGCGGCCTTTCCCCTGCTGAGGGAGGGCAAGAGGTTGGCCTTAGAGCCAATCCGTGTTCTCGACTACACTTTACTGCTTGCCTTTCCAGATGAAGTAAAGAGGAGGTTATGCTTGGGTTAAGTCTTGCGCTCGGCTAAGAGCAGAGCTGGGTGCAACCGCAATCCAGTAGGATGGGAACAGCTAGCTGCAGGAGACTTGCCGTGACGCTGATGGTTCGCGTGCTCACTCCCGACCGCATTGTCTGGGATGCCCCCGCTGAGGAAGTGATCCTCCCTGCCACCTCAGGCCAACTGGGTATTCTGACCAACCACGCTCCCCTGCTAACAGCCATCGGCAACGGCGTGATGCGGATTAAGGCCGACGGCAGGTGGGTGGCCATTGCTGTGATGGGTGGCTTTGCAGAAGTGGAAAACAATGAGGTAACGGTTCTGGTCAACCGGGCCGAGCGGGGAGAACAAGTCGACAAGGCTGCGGCCCAAGCTCTTTTGGAGAAGGCCAACCAAGTTTTGAACACTAGCACTGACAAGCAGGAGCTCCTGCAGGCTAAGTTGGAGCAGCAACGGGCCAGGGCTTTACTCCAAGCTGCCGAAATGGGTCACAAAAGCTAGGGGATGGCGCCGAAAAGCTACCCCTTGGCAAGAGTTGGCTTTCAGTAAAGCCGCCTGTCTGGATGTCTGCAAAGTAGGGTCTTCAAGACTCTTCCAGCTAAGTGTATCCGCAAAGGCTTGATTCCTCTGAGGAGTTTCCCCGTCCCTCTCCCCTTCCAATCTCAGCCATTGGCGAAGCGGGGCTATTGCAGGTGGTGCAGCGCTACTGTCCCGAGCAAGTGGTGGGGGACGATGCAGCAGTGTTGGCTTTTCCCAAAGGCCAGTTGGTGGTAACCACCGATGTCTTGGTGGAAGGAGTTCACTTCAGCAACTTGACCACCCCGCCCCATGCCGTGGGCTGGCGCTCGGTAACCGCCAATTTGTCGGACTTAGCGGCGATGGGAGCTCGCCCCCACGCGTTGGTTGTAGGCCTGGGCTTGCCAGCCTCTACACCCGTGGCCTGGGTGGAGGAGCTCTACCAGGGGATACAGGCTTGTTGCACCTCCTGGGGATGCCAAGTGGTGGGAGGGGATTTGTGCCGCTCCCCACAGCGGTTTGTGGCCATTACGGCGCTGGGCTCGGTGCAGCCAGGGCGGGCTGTTGAGCGCAAGCGGGCTCAGCCGGGCGATTGGCTTATCGTCACCGGGCCCCATGGCGATGCACGGGCTGGCCTGGAGTTGCTGCTTCACCCTGAGCAGGGATCCGCAGCCCCGGCAGCCCAGCGGCAGCAGTTGATTGCGGCCCACCAATACCCCCGCCCCCGCCTGGACCTGTTGCCAGTTCTAGAAGCGATCCCTGACCCTATGCGCATTGCCGGCATGGATACTAGCGATGGCTTAGCCGATGCTCTAGTGCAGGTGTGTCAGGCCAGTGGGGTAGCGGCGAGGATCGAGGCGGAGCGGATCCCCATTTCAGAGGCTCTGCGGCAGGCCTTTCCGGCCCAAGCCCTCGAGTGGGCCCTCTACGGTGGGGAAGACTTCCAGCTGCTCCTCAGCGCCGAGCCCTCCCTAGCTCAGTACCTGCTGGAAAAGTTGCCAGGGGCAGCCTGGATTGGGGAAGTCACCGGCTGGGATCCGCAGGGGACGGTGTGGCTAGATAACGGCCAGATCCTCGGCCGCCAGCAGGCCTTCCAGCATTTTTGAGTGGGTCGGAGAAGTTGCAAGCTGGCGCAGCTGGGCCGCTCTGCGTTCACAATCAACAAGTAAACCAGCTGCGTCAGTAGGGATTTTCAACCATGAGCGAGGCTTCCCTTTCCATCTCTGAGCGTAAGCAGGATCACCTGGACATTGTCTTGCGGCAGGATGTAACGGCCAAAGGGATCCGCACCGGATTTGAGCGGTTTTTCTTCGAGCACGTGGCCCTGCCGGAGCTGCTGCTGCCGGAGATCGATCTCAGTTGCCAATTTCTGGGGAAGCGCCTCCAGGCCCCGCTGCTCATTAGCAGCATGACCGGGGGGACAGATACTGCCCGGGAGCTGAACCTATACCTGGCGGCTGCCGCTCAAGAGCTGGGCATTGCCATGGGGGTGGGATCCCAGCGGGCAGCCTTGGAACACCCAGAGCTGGCCCGGACTTACCAGGTGCGCCAGGTGGCCCCGGATATTCTGCTGCTAGCCAACCTAGGCGCTGTGCAGCTGAATTACGGCTATGGTCTGGAGCAGGCCCGCCGGGCTGTGGAGATGATTGAGGCAGATGGGCTTATTTTGCACCTCAACCCGCTCCAGGAAGCGGTCCAGCCTCAGGGGGATCCCGACTGGCGCAATCTCTACCGCCGCATCGAGCAGTTGGTGGCCCAATTGCCGGTGCCGGTGCTGGTCAAGGAAGTTGGCAATGGCCTCAGTGCCCAAGTAGCGCAACGGCTGGCCGAGTGTGGCGTGGCCGCTTTGGACGTAGCGGGGGCAGGCGGCACCAGTTGGAGCGAAGTGGAGGCTTATCGCCAGACTGATCCCTTTAAGAAACGCATTGCTCACAGCTTTCGGGACTGGGGGATCCCCACCGCCTTGGCCCTGCTGGAGATCCGCCGCCTTCTCCCCAACTTGCCTCTGGTGGCCAGCGGCGGCATCCGTACTGGCATCGAGGTGGCCAAGGCCATCCGCCTAGGCGCCGATGTGGTAGGCATAGGCGCCCCTGCCCTGCAAGCTGTCTCCCAAGGGCAAGCACGGGCGGTGGTGGAGAGTTTCCGCGCCGTGATTGAAGAGCTGAGGATTGCTGCTTTTTGCACTGGCTCCGCCAACTTGGCCCAGCTCCGAAAAGCCCCCCTCCGCCGGCAGGATACCTGGGATCTGCTGCCCCCGATAACTCCCTAACCCCTCCCGCTGCCAAGCGTTTCTTAGTCCACGGACGGACTTGCAAGGGCGCTTCCTAGAGGCAAAGCCTTGAGGTTCCGCTTACTTGTTCCTTACAGCCCTGTCCGAGTCTTTACCAGGGTAGGTGCT
Organism: Synechococcus sp. H70.2; assembly: GCF_047462275.1. Taxonomy (NCBI): domain Bacteria; kingdom Bacillati; phylum Cyanobacteriota; class Cyanophyceae; order Synechococcales; family Synechococcaceae; genus Synechococcus; species Synechococcus sp. H70.2. Next base: position 139,101 of record NZ_JANSIU010000005.1, on the reverse strand, counting down.
TGCTTAGTAACCAAGCAACTCAAGTGGCTCGAAGGCTTTTCCGCCCCGCACTGCTCGCGCTAGCGGGACGGAGGGCTACCAAGCTACTCCGCTGTGTCGGCTAACGCGCACCATTGGACCTAGTCCTAACCGCTTGGGGCTGAGGACCTGCATCTCAAACAGGGCCAAAATGTGGTGCACTGGCAGCTCTGCCTGCTGGGAATTGGCCCCCATGGCTATCACCAGCCCGCAGCAACCTCCCGTATCGCGACAACGCCGCTCCCAGCGCTTGCGAGCCATCGAGTGGGCGGGATCGTCTTCGGGAAATTCACCAAACAAGTGCAGGTCGCAGTTGCCTGTTTGGACAATTTCCAGCTCGTAGCGATGGCCATCGAAGGGATCCACTCCCGTATTGAAACACACCCCCTGGGGGCCCCCCTCACTGCGCAGATTTTCAATCAATTGCTTGGCCTTGGAGCGGGAGGTGCGCACAATCACTACCGGCAGCCCTTCCCCCCTCTGCACCAGCTTGCTCTGCGGCAAGGGATGCACTTGCCCTGCGCGGCGCAATACCTCCACCGTGGCCCACGGCAGCAGCCCCAGACCCAGCTGTGCTCCCTCAGGCAACAGATCATCTCGGAGCAGGGCTTGGGTGGGTTTCTCGTCCTCCGCTTCTAGCGCCAGCAGCTCTGCCGCTACGTCGGGTAGGGTGCGCACCTGCACGGGCAGGGTTTCCCCCTCCCTTTGGGGATTGGGAAGGCAATACTGCCCCTGACACGGCTGAAAGCCCTTTTCCAGCTTGCGGCGGTACTGCTTTAAAAAGCGATGCAAGGCCTCCAGGGCCACCGCCAAGGTCGCTGCCTCCTCTTCCTGTAAAGTAACGCGCAAGCCCTCTAGCGGGTGAATAGTGCCGAAATTCGGCTCAATTTCCTCGGGATCCAGTTCTGCCAAGTCCAAGTCTGGCAGGTCTTCTAGTTCGGGATGGCGAGGTTGAAAGGTGAGGTAGAGACAGTCCTGCCTCAGAAAGGCTTCCTCCATCTCAGGAGTGGGCACTTGGCCGGCCTGCTGGCGAAACTGTTTGAGGGAGGACAGGGAGCGATAAAAAAGCACTCCATACTCCCTTCCTGAGCGCCCCAAGACCGAGACGTAGAGGGTTTCGATGTCCCAGTGATGCAGCTCGATAGCCAGAATTTGGTGATCCTCTAGATACTCCCAGGGAGCATCCTGCCAGATGGCAAGGGCTTTGCCAGCCACGAGTTCTGCGTAGTCTTCTGGAAGAGGTGGTGGGATCTGCCCCTGAGCCTCAGCAAAACTCTGCAGGATCTCCTCGATCAGCGGCAGTTCTGGCTGGTATTCCACTTTGATATTCAGCTCGTGCAGAATGCCGCGCAGGAAAAACTGCACCTCGCGGTCGCGCACGACGATTTTCTGGGGACGGGCCGGCAAGGCCCCATTGGGCCGCTCCATGGCCGCGATCAAGGCCCGCACTATGGGTTCCATGCCAGAGCCGGCAGGCACCACCTCCATAGCTCTCACCACCCCCTGGACGCCGTCCACCCAGAGAATGCATTCCCCCTCGGCCAAGCTGGAAAAAGTCTGGGAGCCAACGACTAGCGAGCCTGGCAGGCGGTGGCGATCCCCTTCCCACACGGAAGGAATCTGGGGTAGCTTTTGCAATCGACGAACCGTAGCAGCTGGCAGACCCGACATAGACCTCCCGAGACAACAACAACCCAAAGGCTAGGTGGCTGCCCTGGGTGGGGCTGACCCTCTCCTTCGACAGGGGTACCCCTCCAGCCAATCTAACCGACCCTAGAGAGGCTGGGCTCCCCCTAGGGAGAGGGGCCAAACAGACTTGGGTAAAGAGCAGAAACACCAAGCTGATGGTCAGATTCGAACTGACGACCGCTCGATTACAAGTCGAGTGCTCTACCAACTGAGCTACATCAGCAAGCTTCAGTTACCCATAGTAGCACTTTTCTGGCAGATTGCCCCCTGCCTGCCAGCAGGGGGGATTTAGCGGAGAGCAGGAAGAGGGAAGGGAAGTTACTGGCGATCTGGCGCCGGCTGGGCAATGGGAGCTAGGTAAATGACCAAAGCTCCTGCCAGGAAGCCCAAGATATTGCGCACCACCGGCAGCCAATCCCGAGTGCGGGTAACCACGGGGCCGAGGCCAAAGGCCCCAAACAAAATAAACCAGAGGGGAGAAATCAGCAAAGCCCAACGCCAGTTAAACACCTCCTCCGCGTGGCGGGGCTTGCCGGCGAACCCAAAGACGATCCCACCCAGGATAGAGGTAATCAGCGTCAGGATCCACTGCTCCTGCGGCAGCCCAGGCACTACCCGGCAACCGCCTTGGCGAAAACAGCGCTCCAAAACATCAACCGCTTCCAGAATGGCCTGCTGGGCGCCGTGCTCCTGCACATAGAACTGGTTGCCGAAGCGAGACTGCAGCTCGATCCAAAAGGTGCGCGGCAGGATCTCCCGCACCGCATCCCCCACGTTAAAGGCCAGCAAGTTGCCTCCCCTGGGATCGGCCACCATCAAAACGCTGCGCTCATTTAGGCCCCAGTACTCCTTCACTTGGCGGCCTGGGGTTTGGTCAAACTGGGTTAGCACGCGCAGCTTCCAGCCGGTTTCCTTCTCCAGCTGGTTTAGATGCTCGGCCAATTGGGCCTCCTGACTGCTGGTCAACTGATCCGCCAAATCCAAGACCGGCACAGGCGGCTGAGGCAACTCCATCGGCACTACTGCCGGCGCAGGCTGGGCCCAGAGCGGGGATCCCCCACCCAGCCCAATCCACAGCCCCAGGCAAAAGCTCACACCGATGCAAAGTATCCTTTGCCACTGGATGTTCATGCTGCTCCCTCTCTTTACAAATGCCGAGATCCTGAAAACTGATATTAAGAAGTGTTTCAAGCTCTTACAGATCCATCATGCCCTGGAAGCCAACATTCAGCCAGAGGGAGGTCTTTCTAGGCAGCTGCAGGGAAGAGGATCAGCAGGCGCCTTCCTGGTCAATTGCCCACCTAGAGGGCATACTGGTGGCAACAACTTTTTTGGATCCCGAGGGCGTGCATGATGAAACTTAGACGCTGGTTGGGTCTCTGCTGCGCTGGCCTCATGGCCCTGCTGTTGACGGCCTGCGGCGAGGGATCCCCTCCCTACGACAGCATCGTGATTAATTTTGTCAACACAGCCACTCCCAGTGAGATTGCTGCCCTTGCCAAGGCGTACAACTTAACGCTGCAACCCAGCAGCAACAGTGCCTTTGCCCGCCAAGAGGTTATCTACCTAGCCAATGGGGATGCCACTCACCCCAGAGCTACACGACGGCTAATCCAGCGGCTTCAGCGGGAAGCCCTGGTTGAGTATGCCCACCCCAACTACCAGTTCCAGGCCGCTTTTGTGCCCAACGATCCCCTCTATTCCCAGCAGTGGAACCTGCGGGCCATCCGCATGCCCGCAGCCTGGGACGTTTCCCAGGGAGAAGGGGTGACGGTAGCCGTGGTGGATACCGGGGTAACACGGGTGCCAGATCTGGCCCAAACCGAATTTGTGCAGGGCTACGACTTTGTGGATGACGATGAGGATCCCAGCGACCTCAATGGCCACGGCACTCACGTGGCGGGCACCATCGCCCAATCCACCGACAACGCCCTAGGCGTGGCCGGGGTCGCCTTCAAGGCCAAGATCATGCCGGTGCGGGTGCTGGATGCCAACGGCTTTGGCTCCCTCTCGGATGTGGTGGAAGGGATCCGCTATGCGGTTGACCATGGCGCTACCGTCATCAACCTCAGCTTGGGTAGTCGTGCCTCCGCCCAACTGATGGAAGAGGCGGTAGCTTACGCCCACAGCAAGGGAGTGACCCTAGTTGCAGCTGCTGGTAACGAAAACTCCAACCAGGTAAGCTACCCGGCTCGCTATCCCCATGTCATTGCCGTTTCCGCCACCGGCCCTGATGGCAGCAAAGCTCCCTACTCCAACTACGGGGTTGGCGTGGATATTGCCGCTCCTGGTGGGGCTAAGACTCCCGAGCACCCTGAGTACGGCATCCTGCAGCAGACCATCAACCGCCGCAACCCCGACGAGCCCATCTTTGCCTACTTCCAAGGCACCAGCATGGCTGCCCCCCATGTGGCTGGCGTAGCGGCCCTGATCCAGGCGCAGGGCATTAAAGACCCGGACAAGGTGGAGGCCATCCTCAAGATGTCGGCTGCCCCCGTGCCCGGGGACAAACAGAACTTCTACGGCGCTGGCCTTCTGGACGCAGCCAGAGCCCTGGCCCGAGCCAGGGGTCAGCAGGAGGAAAACCCCCTGGTGCTGTGGCTAAAAGACTTCCTCCAGTACCTAAACAACAATGGCTACCTCAACCCGCGCTTCTGGTTTGACGGCGGCCCCATTGCCTTGGTGCCTAAGCTGGTGATGGTGGTGGGCGGCTACATCATCCTAGTGCTGATTCGCTGGTGGCTGGCTCCCAAGCCTGTACCGGCGACGGTGCCGCTGGTAGCAGGGATCCTCCTGGGCAGCGCTGGCCTCTTCCCCCTGCAAGGGTTGGCCATCGTCGGTTTCCCCCGCTGGCCCTTACAACTGCTGGGCAGCTCCCTGCCAGAGCTGGGCACCGCCTTGGCCCAGACCAACGCCCTGAACCCCTTGTTTGCCAGCGTGGTGATCCCTGGCCTGTTGATGGTGCTCCTCCTGGGACATCGGCGCTGGCGCTGGGCAGTCGTCGGCCTCTCCATTGGCATGGCTTCCCATCTGCTCCTGTCCAGCTCCCTGTTCTATGAGGGGGTACTATGGCTTGGATCCTCTGCCTGGTTGGGGCGCTCCTTCTTGCTCCTCAATGGTTTGCTCTGCCTGGGCTTGGCCTATTTAGGAGCGCAAGCCATCCTGGAGTCGCAGCCCAGCAGCAGCGGTTTGGCCCTGAGGAAGTGATGCAAGAGTACAGCGGTACCATCCAGTTCCTGGATATCGAAGGAGGGGTGTGGGTGCTGACACTCCCTTCCGGCCAGCATTACGCTCTCTTCCGCGCCCCCAAGGAGCTGCTGCAGGAAGGACTGCAGGTCACCATTCAAGGGCAGGTTAAGGAGGAGGTGGTGACGCTGGCCCAGGTGGGGCCGGTCCTGGAGGTAAAGAGCTTCCGGACCCAGCCTTAGCCGTTACAGCCCCGAGCAAATGTCCCAGGGATCCCCCGCAAGGCAGCCTCTGCCTTTGAGTTACTGGGCGGCTCCCTCCAGGCTGGCCCCCTGCCAATTGGAGTAAGGCGACGGGCCTGCCCTGCAGATCCTGCGCTGCCGAATCTTCCTAGCGGCCCTCTCCAGACCGGTAGCTAGTTAGCTCCGCGCTCAGGAGCTTGACAGCGGCTTTCCCCCTAGGTCTAGGGAGCAAGAAGCGCTTGCAGAGAGCGGACATCACAGCAGTACACCTGATGCGGGTGGGCATACCCTTTTAGCTCCACTACCTCCTGGGAAAAGCAAGTGGCCACCTGAGCCAGCTGTTGGGTCAAGTAGGCATAAGTGTTCTGGCTGATGGCCAGGTCAGTGTTGAGGGTGCGGGTGGCACTTTCCAGACGAAAGGCCAGGTTGACGGTATCGCCCAAAGCCGTGTACTCCTGGCGACTGGTGTTGCCTACCTGGCGCACGATGGCTGGGCCGGTGTTGACCCCTGCTCCCAGACGCAGGGGAGAGGGCAGGGGGAACTCGCTGTTCAGTTGTTCGGTCATCTGGAACAGCTTCACCAGGGCCTGCAAGACCGACTTCACGTCGAGCTTGAGCTCCACCTGGTCAGCTGGCAAGGGATCCGCATGGGGTGCATGGAACCAGACAGCCATGATGGCGTCGCCAATGTATTTATCGACGCTACCTCCATGCTGCTGGATGATGTCGCCGCCCTGCCGGAACCACTCGCCCATCACCTGGGAAAGTAGCCGCTCGTCCAGTTGCTGGGTTAGTTGTCCGTAACCGCGCACGTCAACTACGGCCACCGAAATTAGCCAGCGGGTCTGCAGCACCAGGGTGTCGGAGGGCTTGCCAGCAGTGCCGGGTTCTGGGCTGGCCAGGGATCCGCTGTGAAACTCAAGCTGGGATTGGCCCAGGGTCAGGCGATCCCCGTCTTGCAGCAGCGTGGGAATGCTGATGCGGCGATTGTTGACAAACGAGCCATTGCGGCTGCCCAGATCGATGAGATAAATGCTGTGGTCATCTAAGTACTGCAGCAGGGCATGCTGGCGGGAGACACTGGGATCGTTAAGGACAATGGCGTTGCCTTCATCGCGCCCCAGCGTCCAAGCTGTGGCTCCGGCAAGGATGTACTTCCTCTGACTGCCGTCTGGCTCTCTTAGGATCACATAGGGAGCAGAGGTAGCAGCAGGTTCGCCTGGGAGGCTCATGGTAGGAGAGGCAAGAAAGGCAACCACACTCTAATACGATACTCCTTTCCCCTGCGGCTAAACCGCAGCCAGGCTGGGCTTGGCGGGCCTCAGGCCGAGGAGTATCATGTTGTGTAGATACGTTAAGGCCCTATGGCGGCTCCTTCCCATCCCATTCCTGCTGAGCAGCAGCCCCTGCGGCAATATGCCGAGCTGAGGGAAGCTGTTCTTTTTCGTTGGCCAACCCTGGCCTGGATCCCTTACTTGCAGCGGCTCCTAGCAGTGTGGGGAGCGCTGGCAGTAGGGGTTGGGCCCCTGGTTTGGGGCAGCTTTGCAGGCGATTGGGGCCACTTCACCTTGGCAGGGGTGCTGGGAGCTAATGCCTTGCTGGGCCTACTGCTGCTCCACCTCTACTTGGGCTGGGCGTACGTGCGGCGGCGCTTGGCGCAGGCGCGGATCCCTTACGAAGAAAGCGGCTGGTACGACGGGGCAATGTACGTCAAATCGGAAGAGGAGCTAGCTCAGCACCGGCTAATCGTCCACTATCAAATTGAGCCGGTGCTGCAGCGCCTACGACGCAGCTTGTGGAGTGTGGTTGGGCTAAGTGGACTGGCGGCCTTGCTTTGGCCACTCTGGTAGGAAGAGCCAGGGGGAGCCCGGTGCATGTAACTTCTGATTTGGCTCAAACCTTGCGGCCCACTGCCGTTGCTATTGGGAACTTCGATGGCTTGCACCTGGGCCATCAAAGGGTACTGCAGCCAATTCGAGCGTCCCGACGGGGGGTGCGCACCGTCCTTACCTTTCATCCTCACCCCCAAGAGGTGCTGACAGGCCGAAAGCACCTACTGCTCACGCCGCCGGCGGAGAAGCTGGCTCTATTGGCCCAGCTGGGCTTTGAGCAGGTGGTGTTGCTTCCCTTCACCCCTGCCTTGGCTCGCCAGACTCCCGCCGACTTCATCCAGACAATTCTTGAACAAGGGTTGCACGTTCGCCACCTCAGCGTGGGCTGGGACTTTTGCTTTGGCCACCGCCGCGCCGGCAACGCCCAAACCCTGCAGGCCTGGGGATCCAAGTGCTGTATTCCAGTAGAGGTGATCCCGGAGGTGCAACTCAACGGGGAGCGGGTAAGCAGCTCCCGCATTCGTGCTGCCCTGGCTACAGGGGAAGTGGCAGTCGCCGCAGAACTCTTGGGTCGCCCCTATCAGCTCATTGGAGAGGTGGTGCCAGGGGATCGCCGGGGGCGAGAGCTGGGTTTTCCCACCGCCAATCTGCGCTTGCCACCCGAGAAGTTCTTGCCCCGCAACGGCGTGTACAGCGTTTGGGTGAAGGTGCCCGCTGCCGCAGGAGACCTGCCGGGAGTGATGAACATTGGCTATCGTCCCACCTTTGGGGGGTGGCGGCACACGGTTGAGGTGCACCTGTTGAATTGGACGGGCGATCTCTACGGGCAGGAGGTGCGGGTGGCGCTGCGGGGCTTTATCCGTCCAGAGCAGCGCTTCCCCAGTGTGGCGGACTTGATCCACCAAATCCAGCAGGATTGCCAAGTGGCCCGCCAACAATTGGGCTTGGCTGAGCAGGTGGGTCTGCTCTAAGGCCTTCCCCCCGGCCCCAAAGAAAGGGGGACTAGGAGGGCGGGAGCAGGGATCCCCACAGCAGGGCTATTGTCTCCGACCACTCCACGGTGGCCCCGTAGGTATCCCCCGTGTGTCCCCCCAATTGGCGGTAGAGCCAATGGCCCACCGCCAGGGCTCCCAGAGCAGAGCCCAGGGTCCAGAGGAGGAGGGGCCGCCAGGCCAAGATCCCAGTTCCCCCCAGAGCTGCCGTAGTAACCAAGAGGAGGAGGGTGCCTGGCCAGAGGGATCGCGGCCAAGAGGTGGAGTCCTTAAGGAAGCGGGCGGATCCCTGCTCCCGCAAATAGGGGTAGAAAGCGATGGCCAGTAACTGGCCCCAGCGACCCCAGGCTGGCACCACGAGTAGGAGGGGCCAGACTTGCAGGCTGCTTAGGGCAGCAAACTTCAGGAGCAGCACCAGCCCCAGAGCCAGCACTCCGTAGGCTCCTGTGTGGCTGTCGCTCATTACCTGTAGGCGGTGGGCATTGCGGGTGAACTGCTCTGGGTTGGCCGAGCTTTTGTGGATATTGACCGCCAAGCCATCGGCGGTATCAGCCACCCCATCCAAGTGCAGCCCCCCGGTTAGCACCACCCACAGCGCTACCAGTAAAGCTGCCCGTACCCCAGGCGGAAACACCTGGAGCAGGAGGGAGGCCAACAAGAGGATCCCACCCAGGAGCAAACCCACCGCCGGCAGCCAGGCGGCAATGCCCTCAAACTGAAGCTCCCCTGTCTGTCCCAGGGGCAAGGCGGTGTAGAAAAGGAGAGCTGCCCAGAAGCGCCGCACTGGCTTGTCCTTAGTGAAGTTTAGCCTCCGAGGATTTTCGGGAAAGCAGTTCCACTAGACCCAGCTAGCGGATGTACTCCCTCAATACACTGTTGCGATTGGGATGGCGCAGCTTGCGCAGAGCCTTGGCCTCAATCTGCCGGATTCGCTCCCGGGTGACGTTAAAGATTTGGCCAATCTCCTCCAGGGTTTTCATGCGGCCATCATCCAGCCCATAGCGCAGCCTCAACACATCCCGCTCACGAGGGGTGAGGGTTGCCAAGACGCTTTCTAGATCTTCCCGCAATAACATCTTGGCCACCCGCTCCTCAGGAGTTTCTCCCTCGGACTCGATAAAGTCTCCCAGCCGCGAGTCCTCCTCTTTGCCAATAGGCGTCTCCAAGGAAATAGGCAGCTGAGCCGACTTCGCAATGAAGCGCAGCTTCTCGATGGTGATTTCCATGCGAGTGGCAATCTCCTCTTCGGTAGGCTTGCGGCCCAACTCCTGGGAAAGCTGCTTGGTAACCTTCTTGATGCGCGAGATGGTCTCGTAGAGGTGGACCGGCAGGCGAATGGTGCGGGATTGATCAGCAATGGCGCGGGTGATGGCCTGGCGGATCCACCAGGTGGCGTAGGTGGAAAACTTGTAGCCCTTTTCGTGATCAAACTTCTCGGCTGCCCGGATCAGGCCTAGGGATCCCTCTTGGATCAGGTCCTGAAAGGACAGGCCCCGGTTCATGTATTTTTTGGCAATGGAAACTACCAGCCGCAGGTTGGACTGCACCATCTTTTCTTTAGCCCGCCGCCCCTGGTGGAGGCGCCGCCGAAATTCTGGCAAGGACATTTTGACTTCCTCTGCCCACAGGGTTTCCGGCACCTCCTCGGGGCTGGACCAGAGGCCCATCCGCTCGAAAACCGCTTCCCGGGCCCGCTCTAACTCCAGCAGATCGGCAATTTTTCGCGCTAGCTCAATTTCTTCGTCGGGCCGCAGTAGGCGAATGCGCCCAATCTCTTGCAAATAGACGCGAACCGAGTCGTCGGTGTAGAGCTTTTTCTTGCTGGCCGATCTGCGTCTTGCGTGGCCCTTGGCAGCAATAGCTTCATCCTCTTCTTCGAGGGATTCTTCGTCGCCCTCCTCCTCATCAAAAGCCTCAGGGTCACTGGCATCCAGTTCAAACTCGAGGGGATCTGCTCCATTGTCTGCATCCAGAGGGATGGAAGCAGAGCTTTCCAGATCCGGGTCGAGAAGAGCCGTCTGACCAGACTTCACCAACTCCTTTGCTTGAACCATGCTGAGTTCCTCGTGACGCTAATCACAGACCAGTGGAGGCGACTAAGAGATTCTAGACGCCAAGGCAAAAAATCCCCGCTCCTCTGCAGCCCAGGACGCCAGGTCAAGGGCGTCGAGTTCCGCAGCCCTAGGCCCCGCTTGCACTAGGCAAGCTGGCCCGCTTCTAGACAGCCGAGGGCTTGGGTCAGGCTCGCAACAGCTGGGGCTCATGGGGTCTAACGAAACTGGCGCAAAACTCCCTCAATAGGCGGCCGCCTCGAAATGGGGGAGGCGTGCTTTTGCTCTTCCTGGCGCAGGGCAGGGTACTTCCTGAGAGGGCGAGAGCCCTCCCAACGCCTAGAGGAAGGAGCCTTCTACAGCAACCGGCAAGAGACCTTGCTGGCAGTCCCTGCAGGCAACTGTAGCCGTTCACACCAAAATGTCTTCCCTAAATTAGCCCGCCCTTGGGGAAACAGCAACGGGGCAGGTGAAGAAAATCTAAACTTTGTCCCGCCGCTTCCAAAGGGATCCCTGCTAGTCCAGGGAAGTGGCTCAATGCTACCTTAAATCAGGCTTTAATCCACCTTGATCCCTGGCTAAGCCGTGAGGCCTATGACCCATCCCTTCCTACAGCACCTCCAGGAACGCGTGATTGTCTTCGACGGGGCGATGGGGTCCTCCCTGCAGGCCCAGAACCTGACGGCAGCTGATTTTGGCGGGCCGGAGCTAGAGGGCTGTAACGAGATCCTGGTGCTGAGCAAGCCGGAGGCGGTGGAGCATGTCCACCGGAGCTTTCTAGAGGTGGGGGCTGACGTCATCGAAACCAATACCTTTGGCGCCACCTCGATTGTCTTGGCCGAGTACGGGATCCCGGAAAAAGCCTACGAGCTCAACGTGGCGGCAGCGCGGCTGGCCAAGCGGGTAGCCACCGAGTTCTCGACGCCGGAAAAGCCTCGCTTTGTGGCCGGCTCCATTGGCCCCACCACCAAGCTGCCCACCCTGGGGCACATCAGCTTTGACGAAATGCGGGCTGCCTACAAGGAGCAGGTGCGGGGGCTCCTCGACGGCGGGGTGGATCTGCTCATCATCGAGACCTGTCAAGACATTCTGCAGACCAAGGCGGCGCTGGTGGCCGCGGGTCAGGAGTTTGCCCGGCGCGGGATCCGCCTGCCGGTGGTGGTGTCCCTGACCTTTGAGGTGCAGGGGACGATGTTGGTGGGCACCGAGATTGGGGCAGCGCTGGCCATCCTGGAGCCCTACCCCATCGATGTGCTGGGCCTCAACTGCGCCACCGGGCCGGACAAAATGGCCGAGCACATCCGCTACCTCTCCCGCCATTCCCCCTTTCCCATCTCCTGCATCCCCAACGCTGGCCTGCCGGAAAACATCGGCGGCAAGGCCCACTACAAGCTAACGCCGGAGCAGCTGCGCTTCCACCTGGAGCACTTTGTGCGGGATCTGGGGGTGGCGGTGGTGGGGGGCTGCTGCGGCACCCGCCCAGAGCACATTGCCGCCCTGGTGACAGCCGTTCAGGGGTTGCGGCCCAAACGCCGTGCCGTTGAGCGCCTCCCGGCTGCCGCCTCGATCTACTCCCCCCAGCCCTACCTCCAGGACAACTCGTTTTTAATCATCGGCGAGCGCCTCAATGCCAGCGGCTCCAAGAAGGTGCGGGAGTTGCTCACCGCCGAAGATTGGGAGGGCTTAGTGGCCATAGCCCGTGAGCAGGTGCGGGAGGGAGCCCACATCCTCGACGTGAACGTGGACTACGTAGGCCGGGATGGGGTGCGGGATATGCGGGAGCTGGTCTCGCGGCTGGTGACCCAGATCCCGCTTCCCCTGATGTTGGATTCCACCGACTGGCAGAAGATGGAGGCCGGCCTCAAGGTGGCCGGAGGCAAGTGCCTGCTCAACTCCACCAACTACGAGGATGGGGAAGAGCGCTTTCTCAAGGTGTTGGAGCTGGCCAAGACCTACGGCGCCGGTGTAGTTATCGGCACCATCGACGAGGAGGGCATGGCCCGCACCGCCGAGAAGAAGTTTCAGATTGCCGAGCGGGCCTATCGCCAGGCGCTTGAGTACGGGATCCCGCCCTACGAGATTTTCTTTGACCCGCTGGCCTTGCCCATTTCCACGGGGATGGAGGAGGACCGGGCCAACGGGGCAGCTACCCTGGAGGCCATCCGCCGCATCCGCCAGGCTTTCCCCGAAGCCCACATTCTCTTGGGTATCTCCAACATTTCCTTTGGGCTCTCGCCAGCAGCCCGCGTGGTCTTGAACTCTGTGTTTTTACACGAGTGCCGCCAGGCCGGGCTGGACACTGCCATCGTCAGCGCCGCCAAGATCCTGCCCCTAAGCAAGATCCCGGAAGAACAGCAGCAGGTGTGCCGGGATCTCATTTGGGATCGGCGGCAGTTTGACGCTGAGGGCCTCTGCACCTACGATCCCCTGGCGCGGCTGACGGAGCTGTTTGCAGGGGTCTCTAGCCAGGAGCTGCACGCTGCCGGATCCCTGGCCAAGCTGCCGCTGGAAGAGCGCCTGCGGCGGCACATCATCGACGGGGAGCGCATGGGCCTGGAGGAAACGCTGGCAGAGGCGCTGCAGAAGTACTCCCCGCTGGAAATCATCAACACCTTCCTGCTCGACGGCATGAAGGAGGTGGGGGAGCTTTTTGGCGCCGGCAAAATGCAACTGCCTTTTGTGCTGCAGTCGGCAGAAACCATGAAGGCGGCGGTGAAATACCTAGAGCCCTTCATGGAAAAGGTGGGCGGGGAGGTGTGCAAGGGTACCCTTTTGATTGCCACTGTCAAGGGGGATGTCCACGATATCGGCAAAAACCTAGTGGACATCATCCTCACCAACAACGGCTACAGGGTGATTAACCTGGGCATCAAGCAGCCGGTGGAAAACATCATCGAGGCCTATGAAAAGTACAAGCCTGACTGCATTGCCATGAGCGGCCTCTTGGTCAAATCAACTGCGTTCATGAAAGAAAACCTGGAAGTTTTTAACGAGCGGGGCATCACTGTGCCTGTCATTTTGGGGGGAGCTGCCCTCACCCGCCGCTTTGTGGAAGAAGACTGCCGCCAAACCTACAAGGGCCAGGTCATCTATGGCCGCGATGCCTTTACCGACTTGCACTTTATGGATCGGCTGATGCAGGCTAAGGCGGCCGGGCGCTGGGATGACCGGCTGGGTTTTCTGGATAACTTGGAGCAGCCAGTCGACGGCCAGAAAGGGGCTGCTCCTGCCCCAGAGGAAATGGATCCCACCCCACCTCCCCAGGAGACCCCTGTGGGCGCTGCTCCTGCCCTTGCGGTCTCAGCTGGCGATGGCGGGGCAGACACCCGTCGCTCCGAAGCGGTTACTCTCGATACCGAGCGGCCCATCCCGCCTTTCTGGGGATCCAAAGTTCTTGCCTCCGACCAGATCCCTTGGCCAGAGGTCTTCTTCTATATCGACAAGCAGGCCCTGGTGGCCGGTCAGTGGCAGATCCGCAAGCCGCGCGACCAGTCAGCTGAGGAATTTGCCCAGTTTCTTGCTACCCAGGTGGAGCCGGTGATCGAGCGTTGGAAGGAGCGGATCCTAAGCGAAGACCTGCTGCACCCACAGGTGGTCTATGGCTACTTCCCGGCGCAGGCGCAAGGGAATACGTTAATCCTCTTCGACCCGGCCAGCTTCCCCGAGCTGTTTGCCCTAGAGACCGACTCTACCACCTACTTCCAACTGCCAACCGTCGAGCGCCCCCAGCTTTCTCCCCAGGTACGGGAGCTGGCCCGCTTCACCTTCCCCCGCCAAAAGGGCGGCCAGCGCCTCTGCATTGCCGACTTCTTCGCCGATTGCTCCACCGGTCTGGTGGATGTTTTCCCCATGCAGGCAGTTACCCTAGGACCAGAGGCCACGGCCCACGCCCAGCGCCTTTTTGCTGAAGGCCAGTATACGGACTACCTCTACTTCCACGGCCTGACCGTCACCCTGGCAGAAGCCTTGGCAGAGTGGTGCCACGCCCGTATCCGACGGGAGCTAGGGTTCGGCCACGAGGACAGCCCTGACATTCGCCAGATCCTCCGTCAAGGCTACCGCGGCTCTCGCTACAGCTTCGGCTATCCTGCCTGCCCCAACCTCGCCGACCAACGGGTTTTGTTGCAGCTGCTCCAGGCTGAGCGCATTGGCCTAAGGATGGACGAAAGCGAGCAGTTGGATCCCGAGCAGTCCACCACCGCCATCGTCGCCTACCACCCGGCAGCCCGCTACTTCAGTACCTAGGCCCTAGAGAACCAGCCAACTCAGCAGCGCCACCCCCACCACAATGGTCAGCACATACGCCTGCAACTGACCGGAAGTGGTGTATTTCAAGACTTGTCCGCCCGCCAGCACGGCCAAGCTGGTCAAGTTCACCAAGCCGTCTACTACGTAGCGATCGAAGAGAGCCGTGACATTAGAGATGAGGCCCACCACAAACACCACGCTGGCGCGGTAGAGCTTGGGGGTGTAGAAATCGTTGGCCAACAAATCCTGCCAATCGGCCAAGAAAGCCCAGTTCACTGGCTGCCGCTCCCGCGGTAGGTACAGCCAAGCGCCTAAGGTGATGCCCACCAAGCTGGATCCTGTCATTACTCCCACGGGGATCCCTTCTAGGGTAGGGATGAGATCCAGAGCCGCGAGGATCATCGGGATGTGGAGGGTCACTCCCATGGTGACCGTGCTGGGCAACATCATCGGCCAGTGCACCTCCGGGGAACGCTCGCTCATCTGCTGCGGCTTTCCCCCCCAAACCAGGCCAAATACCCGGGTTAGGCCCAGCGCTGTCACCGCGTTGGTAACCAGCACTACTGCTGCCCACAGGGCTTGCCCCGCTTGGGCCAACTGCTGCCACAGATCTGTCAACACCCAGAAGCAGCCAAAAGGCGGCAGGGCCACCATACCGGCCATCCCTGTCAAAAAGCACAGACCAGAAATGGGCCGCCGCGACCACAGGCCTCCCAGGTAGCGCAGATCTTGGGTAATGCTGTTCCAGATCACCATACCCAGCCCCATCACCAGCAAGGCCATTGCTGGCGCATAGGTTAGCAGCAGCTCATAGGCTTGCTGGATATGGCCAGTGCCCACTGCTACAAAGACTAGGCCCATGTAGGCGCTCACCAGGTAGGACAAGGCTCGCTTAGCGTCAATTTGGGCCAGCGCCACGAAGGCTCCGCCTACCGCTGTTAGCCCGCCGATTGCTAGCATCACTTGCAACACCGTTGGAGAAAGCTCATAGAGGGGTTGCAAGCGAATCAACACCCAAGCTCCCGTGCCCACCACCACTGCATTGCGCAAGATTGAGGCTGGGATCGGCCCCTCCATCGCCTCATCCAGCCATAGGTGCAAAGGGAACTGGGCGCATTTGCCCACAGGGCCAGCCAGCAGCCCCAGCCCCACTAGGGTAATCAGGGTCGGATCCACAGGAACAGCTCCTGCTTTCACCGCCTCTGCCCAAGCTGTTAAGTCCTTAAACTCCCAGGAGCCTGTCAGGGGGTAGAGGGCAATCACCCCCATCAAAAGCAGCAGGTCGCCGATGCGCTTAGTTAAAAAAGCATCCCGAGCCCCCGTCACCACTAGCGGTTGGTTATACCAAAAGCCCACCAACAGGTAAGTAGCCAGGGTTAAAATCTCCAGAAGGACGTAGCTAAAGAATAGGGAGTCACAGAGGGCCAGGGCGCACATCCCCCCTTCAAAAAAACCCAGCAAGGAGAAAAACCGCGCCCAGCCCCAGTCCATTTCCAGGTATCCAAAGGCATAAATCTGAGCCGCCAGGTTTAGCCCTGTCACTACTACGCAAGCCCCCAGCGTTACCGACGACACCTGTAGGGGGAGCTCCAACACCAGATCCCCCACCTTCAGCCAGGGCAGCCGAATCACCTGGGCCGGCTGATCCCAAATCGCCACGAGGGCTCCCACACTGTGCAGGAAGGCCACCAGCGTCAGCAGCGCGTTGAGATACCCTGCTGGACGCGGCCCCGTACGGCGGGTAATCCCGGGGGACCAAATTAGTGCTCCTGACCACCCCAACAACCCATAAAGGGGAATTAACCATGCAGTTGTGACCAGCCCGTCCAAACTCATAGCCCTCCTTCCAGTAGGGACCTTGCCTCAACCCAGGGTTGGCTGGGCTTTGCCAAATCTTTAAAAGCATCCTAGCGGCAAACTAGGAGGGATGAAAATTAAGCTTACCGATGAACTCGATAGAAAAAGACTTCCAATGAGCTTAGAAAACTCCCTGCCTCTGCCTTTGAGGACCTTTCCTAGTCGGTTGTTGTCAAGTAGCTTTTTGGGGGCTTAGTAGGCCAAGCTTACCTAGCCTCGGCTACCCCAGCCAGGTGGCCAAAGCTTGCCTGATTAGTTTTCCGACTTGCTAGAAGTCTGTACGTACAGGATCACCAGGAAGATGGAAGGTACCAAAATGAGCAAAATAGTGGCCAAGAGACCTAGGTAGTTTGTCTCCATCGCTGCCCACGCTGCAAACCCAACTGGCAGCTAGCATACCATCCTCCGGTACGCCCTGCCCAAGGGGGCCAGCTGGCTCTAGGGCTTGGTCTTTACTGCAACGTTCCCCAAGACCTTCGTCTGGCAGGCAAGGCGATAGGTCTCGGGTTTGCGCTTGAGCTTGCGCTTTTCTGCCTCTGTCCGGGGCGAGAGGTTTTCCGCCCCCTCGACAATCTCCACCACACAGGTGCCACACTGGCCGTTGCCGCCGCAGTTAAGCAGCTTGGCCACCATCTTATAGAGGTCGATCTGGTTCTCCAGCGCCTTCAGGCGGAGGTTCGACCCTTCCGCGACGACAATCTCCCGGTTCTCGTTAACAAAGCGGATCGTTGCCATAGCCTTGCCAAAAACCCCAACGCCTTCCTCAGGTTAACCGAGGCGGAGCGATGTTGCTAAGTATTGTTACATCTTAAGTCAAGTTTTTAATCTTTGGCGAGAGATCGGCGAAGATGGTGCCAAATAAAGGGGCATCCTGCCTGAGGCCCCTCAGGTTGGTTGCGTTCTATACTGTTAGACTCCAGGAGGGAAACTCCGCAAGTGATACTCTCAGTGGGTGCGCCCCTAGGAGAGTTGGGCATGGCACCCCTCAAAGTGCAAGGGACTGCTCAGGTCAGGACCCAGCTGGAGAGTTGACTTCGTTTTTGGACGGGATATCGCCCAGGTGTTGAAAACGTGGAGGAGCAAGTTTTATGGGACTACCGTGGTATCGGGTCCACACTGTTGTACTGAATGATCCAGGCCGCCTAATTGCGGTACACCTAATGCACACTGCCCTGGTAGCGGGCTGGGCGGGCTCGATGGCGCTGTACGAGACGGCCATCTTCGACCCCTCAGATCCGGTCCTGAATCCAATGTGGCGTCAGGGCATGTTCGTCATGCCGTTTATGGTGCGGCTGGGGGTGGTTAACTCGTGGGGTGGATGGAACATCTATGGCGAGAGCGTTGCCAACCCGGGCTTCTGGACATTTGAGGGAGTAGCCACTGCCCACATTGTTCTTTCCGGGTTACTCTTTTTGGCTGCCTGCTGGCACTGGGTGTACTGGGATCTGGAGCTGTTCCGGGATCCCCGTACCGGCGAGCCAGCTCTGGACTTGCCAAAAATTTTTGGGATCCACCTGCTCCTGGCCGGGATCCTCTGCTTTGGCTTTGGCGCGTTTCACTTGACGGGGGTCTTTGGCCCAGGAATGTGGGTAAGCGACCCCTATGCCACAACAGGGCATGTGCAGCCGGTGGCGCCGGAGTGGGGGCCGGCAGGGTTTAACCCCTACAACGCTGGCGGGGTAGTAGCCCACCACATTGCCGCAGGGATCGTGGGCATTATTGCCGGTCTGTTCCACATTACAGTACGCCCACCCCAACGCCTCTACAAGGCTCTGCGCATGGGGAACATTGAGAGCGTGCTCTCCAGCTCGCTGGCAGCGGTATTCTTTGCTGGCTTTGTAGTGGCGGGGACCATGTGGTACGGCAGTGCCACCACTCCTGTCGAGTTGTTTGGCCCCACCCGCTACCAATGGGATTCCGGCTACTTCAACCAGGAAATTAACCGGCGCGTCAATGCCGCCGTGGAAGCTGGGATGACCCTTAGCGAGGCCTACAACTCTCTGCCTAAGTCGCTGCTTTTCTATGACTACATAGGCAACAACCCAGCCAAGGGTGGCCTGTTCCGGGCTGGCCCCATGAACAAAGGGGATGGCATTGCCATTGCGTGGCTAGGCCATCCAGTGTTCCGGGATCGCGAGGGGCGGGAGCTGACTGTGCAGCGCATGCCCACCTTCTTCGAGACTTTCCCTGTAATCCTGCGAGATGCCGATGGTGTGGTGCGGGCCGACATTCCCTTCCGCCAGGCCGAATCGCGCTACAGCTTTGAGCAGGTGGGCGTAACTGTGGAGTTCTACGGCGGCAAGCTGGATGGCCAGGTGTTTACCGACCCGCCAACGGTTAAGAAGTACGCCCGTATGGCCCAGTTGGGTCAGCTCTTTGAGTTTGACCGAGAAACGCCTAAGGCCGACGGCACCTTCCACACCAGTCCCCGCGGGTGGTTTACCTTTGCCCATGCAGTTTTTGCCCTGCTGTTTTTCTTCGGCCACATCTGGCACGGTGCCCGCACCCTCTTCCGGGATGTGTTCGCTGGTATTGACCCGAACATGAGCGAGGAGATGGTGGAATTCGGCGTCTTCCAAAAAGTGGGGGATCCCACCACTCGCAAAGTGCAAGAAGCCTAAAGCTTTCCCAACGTAGCCGCCAGCACTCTGCTTCCCTTTGGGGAGGGGGTGCTGGCGGCTCCAAAAGAGTAGGGAGAAAGTCGCTTGGAGGCTGTATGGAGACTATCACCTACACTGCTATCCTGTTTTTGACGTTAGGCCTTCTGTTTTTTGCTGTTGCTTTCCGAGAGACCCCCAAGATCCCTAAGAAGTAAACCTGCTGGAGGGATTTCTCCAGCTTTTCCCTAGGGTCTAAGGGTAGGGGAGGGGGCCGCTCAAATCCCTGGGCGAGGGCAGTTGCCTCGACAGGGAGCGGGGGATTGCTACACTTCGTTTGGGGTGGTGCAAGCTGGGATCCAAAATGGCGAAGGTGCTGCTGGTGGAGGATGATCCAGCCAATGCCCGTGTTTTCGAGAAGGTGCTGCGGCGGCGGGGCGGGTTTGAGGTTCTTCACAGCCAGGACGTAGAGCAGATCCTGCAGCTGGCCCAAGCCCGGGAAGTAGACGTCATCTTGCTGGATGTCTCCCTCTCCCAGAGCACCTTTCGTGGCGAGGCAGTGGATGGGATCCGCATTGCCCAACTGTTGAAGGGGGATCCCCGAACAAGCTCCATCCCCATCCTCTTGGTAACGGCCCATGCCATGCGCGGCGACCGCGAGGCCTTTTTGGCCCAGAGCGGAGCGGATGGCTATATTGCTAAGCCAGTGGTGGATCACGAGGGGATGGTCAACCAAGTGCGCCAGGTGTTGGCTCAGGCCCAGCAGTCCTAGTCAACTGGCAAGACTGGTTACGATGGACTGCCAAAAAGGGATCCCGTCCCGCCCTGGCAAATCGGGATCTGCTGCTCGCTCCGGGTGGGGCATCAGGCCAAGGATGCGGCCGCTGGGGTCGCAGATACCGGCGATGTTGTCCACCGAGCCGTTGGGGGCGATGGGATGGTAGCGGAAGACAATCTGGCCCCGGTCTTGCAGCTGCTTCAGGGTATCGCCATCGCAAACGTAGCGGCCTTCTCCATGGGCAATGGGCAAGGTTAGGGTGGCTCCGCAGGGGTAAGCCTTTGTCCAGGCCAGATCTTGCCGCTCCACGCGGATCCCTACCCGGTCGCAGATAAAGTGCAGGTTGGCGTTGCGCACCAGCGCCCCCGGCAGCAGGCGCGCCTCCGTCAAGATCTGAAAGCCGTTGCAAATGCCCAGGACATAGCCCCCCCGAGCTACGTGCTCGGCCAGGGATCCCATCACTGGCGCAAAACGGGCCAGCGCCCCGGCTCGTAGATAATCCCCGTAGCTGAAGCCCCCTGGCAGCACCACCACATCCAGCCCTGACAAATCGGCTTCCCGATGCCAGATGAGTCGCGTCGGACAGCCCAAGAGGCCGCGGGTTACCCAAGCTACATCTCGGTCGCAATTGGAGCCGGGGAAAACGACAATGCCAAACCTTACCTTGGTCATGGGGATCCCTTGCTGGCAGAAGAGACAAAAAGGTGGTGAGAGCAACGCTAGAGAGCTCCTCCAGAAGAGGCTGGACCTCTCAAACAGGATCTATTTGGATTTGATAGGTCTCGATTACCGGATTGACCAGCAGTTGATGGCACAGCTGGTGCACCTGCTCTCGGGCACTCTCGGCGTCAGGGGCCTCTAGCCGCAGTTGGATGTGTTTGCCAATGCGCACCCCCTGCACCTGGGTGTGCCCCAACTGGTGCAAGCTAGCCTGGAGAGCAGCCCCGGCAGGATCAAGGACCGAGGGGCGGAGGTGAATCTGGATCTGGGCCTGGAACTGCATAGAATAAGGGCTGGATTTGCTACAAGTGTACAGTTGATTGTCCCTGCCTTCGGGCTAAGTCTATGGATGTGGCGCGAGTGCTGGCCATTGCCCACAACGCTTTCCGGGAAACGATTCGGGATCGCATTCTCTATCTGGTGATGGTGTTTGCGGTGGCCATGCTGGGGGCCATCGTTTTCATCCCCCAGGTAGCCAACCAAGCCCACCACAAAATCATTGCCGATTTGGGCCTAGCTGCCATTCACTTTCTGGCGCTGGTGGTGGCTATTTTCGTTGGCACGGGAATGGTTCACAAAGAAATCGAAAGGCGCACGGTCTATGTGCTGATTGCCAAGCCTATGAGCCGGGCGGAGTTCATCGTCGGCAAGCACCTGGGTCTGTCGGTGCTGCTGTCGGTGCTGCTAGTAATGATGACGGCCATCTTTTTGCTGAGCCTGCTGGTGGTGCAGGCCCCCATTTCCCCCTGGGCGGTTCTCTGGGCAACCGTCTTCACCTTTCTGGAACTGGTGCTGATTGTGGCGGCAGCGCTGCTGTTTGGAGTTTTTACCTCTCCGATTTTGGCCACCCTCTACACAATTGCCCTGTTCATCATGGGCCACGCCAGCCGCGCCCTGCTGCAGTTAAGCAAGCTGGTGGAAGAGGCAGGTTTTGGCAAGGTGTTTGAGGTCATTTACTTGGTCTTGCCCGATCTGGAGCGCCTCAATCTAAGGGATGCCGCCGTCTACGGCCAAATCCCCCCGCCCACCCAGCTCCTTGGTGATGCGCTCTACAGCCTGATCTACACCGTCTTGCTGCTCATTTTGACGGTGGTGGTGTTTGCCCGGCGTGAGTTCTAATGCGATTCTTCCACTTCCATACCCCTGAGCAAGTGCCGCCGTCAGGGATCCCAGCCTGTGCGGTAGCCATCGATGTGCTGCGGGCCACCACCACCATCGCCACAGCCCTAGCTGCAGGGGCAGAGGCCGTTCAAGTGTTTGCCGATTTGCAGTCCTTGCAAGCGGCCAGCCAGAGCTGGCCAGCCTCCAAGCGGCTCTTGGCGGGGGAACGAGGCGGCAAAGCAGTGGCAGGGTTCGATCTGGGCAACTCCCCCCGCGAATACACCCCTGAGCGTGTGCGGAACAGGCGCATCTTGATGAGTACCACCAACGGCACCCGCACCCTTCAGCGCTTGGAAGGGATCCCGGTGGTGCTCACAGCGGCCCTGGTGAACGTGGGAGCGGTGGTGGAGTTCCTCAGGCGAGGAGCTTTTGCCGAGGTGTGGCTGGTGGGATCCGGCTGGGAAGGGGCTTTTGCTTTGGAAGACACTGCCTGTGCGGGGGCCATTCTGCACTGCCTGGGCTGCTCGTGGGAGCAGTTGGGCAACGACGAAGCAGTGGCCGCCCTGGCTGTGTACCAAACCTGGCAGGACGACCTGTTGGGGTTGCTGCGGCGCTCCAGCCATGGACAGCGGCTACTGGCAATTAGCCCCGAAAACGACAGCGATCTGGCCTACTGTGCCGAGTTGGATCGGCTCTCAGTGGTGCCCCGGCAGGTTCAGCCTGGCGTTTTGACCCTCGCCGGCTAGCTGGCCTGGGGTGTCTCGGCAGCAATAGTCGAAGCCGGCGGCCCCTCCTGCCCTACTCCCGGGGTCAACCGTGAAACGCCTCTCCAAAGACAAACCTCTCCTCCTGGTTTTAGCGGCGGTCGAATAAGGGCCTTCGGAGTCGAGTGACCCCCAGGCGGGTTCAAGCAATGCAGCGGCAACTGGGATAGACAAATGCGATAAATAGTAAGGCAAGCCGTCAATTTTGTGCAGGCAGCCCCCATGGCCACTACGGCGCCTCGTTCTCTTCCTCCCACTGATCCCGTCCGCGTTGCCATCGTCGGGGCCTCCGGGTATGGAGGGGTGCAGCTGGTGCGGCTGCTTAGCGAACACCCCGGCGTGCAGATTACCTACCTGGCCGGTCAAGACAGCGCCGGCAAGCGCTACGGGGATCTCTACCCCCACCTAGCGCAGGCGGTTGATCTGACCATTCAGCCAGTGGATGTGGAGGCCATTGCCGCTAGCAGCGACGTTGTCTTTCTATCTCTGCCCAATGGCCTGGCGGCAGACCTAGCGCCGCCTTTGCTGGCCAAGGGGTGCAAAGTCCTAGATCTCTCGGCGGATTACCGCTTTCGCAACCTGGCCACCTACCAATCCTGGTATCGCCTGGGGCAGACGGATCCCAACTGGCCTAGCCCTGCCTACCGCCAGGCCAACGAGCAGGCGGTTTACGGGCTGCCGGAACTCTACCGGGAGGCTATTGCCCAAGCCCAACTGGTAGCCTGCCCCGGCTGCTACCCCACGGCCTCCCTTCTGGCAGTTGCCCCCTTGCTGCGGCAAGGGTTGGTGGAGCTGGACAGCTTGATTTTCGATGCCAAGTCCGGCGTCTCCGGGGCGGGCCGCACCCCCAAGCTGGGATCCCTCTTTGCCGAGGTGGACAGCTCGCTGGGTGCCTATGGCGTGGCCCAACACCGCCACACACCCGAGATCGAGCAGGCCTGCTCCGACCTCACCCACACCCCCATCACTGTGCAATTTACGCCCCACCTGGTGCCAATGGTGCGGGGCATCCACGTGACCTTGTACGCCAACCTGCGGGATCCTGGTCTGGTGGGCGAGGATCTCATCACCATTTACAACGCCTTCTACCGCCAATCCCCCTGGGTTAAGGTACTGCCCCACGGCGTTTATCCGCAAACCAAGTGGGTGGCTGGCACCAACACCTGCATGATTGGGGTGGAGGTGGATACTCGCACCAACCGGGTGATTGTCCTGTCGGTCATCGACAACCTCATGAAAGGGCAAGCCGGGCAAGCGGTGCAATGCCTCAACCTGATGATGGGGTGGCCGGAAACCTTGGGTTTGCCGCGGCTTGCCTTCTACCCCTAGCTATAATGCCGGTAATTCCCTGAGGTGCCCATGCCTGAGCTTTCGGATCCCGTCTTCTCCCCCAATCTCGATCCCAGCGCTGCCCCATCCGCTGCGCCGGCGAACTCTCCACCTTCGTGGGCCAGAGCTGGGGATCTAAACTGGGAGGAGCTGTGGCGGCAACTGGAGGCGGGCTGGCAGGAGCTGCCCCGACGCTCCGAAGAAACAGTGCAGCAGACCCTAGCTCGTTTGCAACTGGAGTGGGGTGGCTTGTGCCGCGAAGCAAGGGATCGGCTACAGGCAACTCTGGACAAAGCCAGAGCCACAACCTCTCCAGAGCCCCTCCAGCAAGAACTGCAGGCGCTTTTGCCTCTGCTCAACCCCAGCCAATGGGAGGTGGTCATCGGCTCTCTGGAACGGGCCGCCGACCGAGCCTGGGTGGCCAGCCTGCTCTATCACAGCCTGCAGGAGCCAACCCATCCCAGGGCAGAAACCAACGGCATCCCTGCCTGGGCAGGGGTGTTGACTGCTGAGCAGCGCTCCGCCCTGGTGGCAATGAGCCTGCGGGCCTATGGCAACAGCCGCCTACCTTTGGTCATGGACAAAAGCGGCGAGATCCACGTGAAAGCCTCGGCCGCCCTCTTGGCCGCCCTCATTGCCGTCGAGGTCGGCAGCGTGGGATCCGCAGGCGCCCTCTCGTTGCTGGGTACACCAGAGTTGCGCAAGCTCTTGAATGCCGAGGGCAAGCTGCGGCGCAGCATCTTAAAACAGGGGCGAACTGCCCTCACCGAAGAGGAATGGCAAACCCTGCGCCAGTGGCTGGATCCCAAGGGATCCCCGCCCGACTGGTACCTCTCCCTCACCCAAGTGGGGATCCAAACCACGCAGGTGGGGGAGTATCTGGCGCGGCGGCTGCGGGAGTTGTTCCAGAGCGAGTGGATCAAGCTGGTGATCCCCCCGCTGTACCACTTGGTTATCGATGCAGTGCGGCTGTTGACGGGAGAAGTGTTTCTCAGCGTGGGCACCACCCTAGAAGCGGCTTTGGAGTCAGCAGAAGCCGAACGACGACTGGAATTGCTGCTGCAAGCTTTGCCCCAGGCCCGGCACATTCCTAGTCCCGAGCGCATCCAAGCCGCCCTTCCCGCCGTCGTAGAGGCTGCTGAGACAACCCTCAGGCCACTGCTGGGGCGCCAGTTGATGACGGTGGCCGACATCTTCGATCCGCCCCTTCGCAACGAAAGCCTCAACGAATTGGGGCGGCAACTCAACCTCTGGAATCCCTTGCAGTTTTTGCTCACCTGGGGCACGGCTGGCTGGCTGGAGGCTCTGCTAGATGAAATCAAGGAATTGCAGCAGACCTACCCGGAAATGCCTCTGTGGGAGAGCTATCGCCAGGGGGTTGAGACGGCAGTGCAAGCGCCGCGGGTGATGGATCAGGCGGAAGCCTTGCGCCTGACTGCCAAGAGCTTGGATCCCAAGATAGAGCCCCTAGACGACTGATCCCTACCCTCTTGGCCAAAGAGCCTCTACCTGAGGGCATAGTCACAGGTGGGCCGCCTCAGGGTTGGCCTCGTGCCCGTAGAGGTAGCTGAGGACGGAGTTGCGCAGGCGATAGTACTGGGGATCCTCAAGCATTCGCTCGCGGTCGCGAGGACGCGGGAAGGGAATAGAGATAATTTGCCCGATGGTAGCCGCAGGGCCACTGGTCATCAAGACCAAACGGTCGGCCAAAAACAGTGCCTCGTCAATGTCATGGGTGATCATCAAAACTGTGCAGCGATGTTCCTCCCAAATGCGCAGCAGCTCCTCCTGAAGTTCTTCTTTGGTGATGGCATCCAAAGCCCCAAAGGGTTCATCCAAAATCAGCACTGCTGGGCGGATTGCCAAGGCACGGGCAATGGCCACCCGCTGTTTCATCCCTCCGGAAATTTGCGGAGGATATTTCTGGGCTGCTTCCCCCAGTCCCACCAAATTTAGGTGTTCTTCTACAATTTGATGCTTTTCTGACTGGCTCTTTTGGGGAAACACCGCCTGAACAGCCAAGTAAACATTTTCATAAACTGTGAGCCAGGGCAAAAGAGAGTAATTCTGAAACACCACCATGCGGTCTGGCCCAGGAGCTGTAATTGGCTGGCCTTTGAGCTTTACCGAGCCGCTGGTGGGCTGGGTAAAGCCAGAAACCATATTCAGCAGGGTGGTTTTGCCACAGCCGGAATGCCCAACGATGCAAACAAATTCTCCTTCACAGACGCTGAGGTTGATATCGCGCAATACGGGATACTCCCCCTTAGGAGTTGGGTAAGTCTTGCTGACATTCTCAAGGGTTAAGTAGGGCTCTGCGGCTGTGGCTGCTGGGGTAGAGGTTGTCAAGAGAGCAGTCATCGTGGGGTGCTCCAATTCATCGTTTTCTCACAGCTGGGAACATGCTTTTGCCAAGGAAATCTCTAGAGCAACACGGGACGACGATCCCAAGCAACCTCGGCCACGTAGATGTCGTGCTTAATGGCCAGACTGTTGAGGTAAGCCAAGGGATCCTCACCATTAAAAGGGATCCCGTCGAACAATTGAATGGGCTGGCGTTGGTAAGACACATCCAGCCCCAGCTCGCGGGCCGCCGTACTGAAGACTCCCACCTGACACACCCGCTCCACGATCTCTACCCAGTTGCGCGGGAAGGGCAGATCCCCCCAGCGGGCCATTTGCGTCATCATCCACAGATGCTCGGTGCGGCTGGGACGGTTGCCGGCGCCCAGAAAGAAGCGGTGGTGGGCATATTCCCGCATTGGCATGTCTAGGTCACAGAGCAGGCGCTGGGGATCCCCCAGGTGAATGTAGGAAGGATCAGTGCTCAGGTAGGCGCGGCGGCTGAGCAGCTCGCGAATCTCGTCGTGGTGGGCCGGATCTTCACAGTAGCGACAGGCTTCCAGCAACGCTTTCACCAGGGCAATGTGGGTATTGGGATAGGCCCTAGCCCAATCCTCCCGCACCCCCAACACCTTGCCGGGGTGGCCGGGCCAGATTTCCAGATCGGTAGCCACCACAAAACCGCTGCCCTCCAGAGCGGCCCGCAAGTTCCAAGGCTCTCCTACACAGTAGCCGTCGATGTTGCCGGCTGTTAGGTTGGCCACCATCTGGGCCGGGGGCAGGGTTTTCAGCACAACATCGCGATCCGGGTGGATCCCGCCCGCTGCCAGCCAATAGCGCAGCAGCAAGTTGTGCATGGAACTGGGATGCACCACTCCAAAGGTTAGCCGACGGCTGGGGCTATCTAAGATGTAAGCCCTCAACTGGCTCAGCGTGTGGATCCCTTGCTCGTAGAAGCGCCTGTGCAAGGTAATGGCATTGCCGTTGCGGGTCAAGGTAAGGGCAGTCACCACCGGCTGAGGCGGATTGTCCCCGCCGCCCAGAGACATCCACACCGGCATACCGGCAGGCATGAGGGCCGCATCCAAGTAACCTCCCTGGATGCCGTCTTGGATCCCTCGCCAACTGGTTTCCCGCACCAGATTGACTTCTTCCAGGCCGTGTTTGGCAAAAAACCCCCTTTCTTTGGCCACCGCCAGCGGGGCGCAGGCGGTCAGGGGCACAAAGCCAATCTCCAAGTTGATCTTTTCCAAACCGTGCCTGGCCACCACGGTGCTGCGGCGGGCCCGCCACTGCTTGATCCGTTTTTGCTGGTTCAAAAAGTAGATAATCTCGCTGCGATAGCTGTAGTAGCTGGGGTGATTGACCACCTCCAACCGGCGGCGGGGGCGGGGAATATCGATGGTTAAAATGTTGCCAATTCGGGATCCCGGCCCGTTGGTCAGCATCACCACCCGATCCGAGAGCAGGACGGCTTCATCCACATCGTGGGTAACCATGAGGGTGGTCACGTGATGTTCTTCGCAGATGCGCATCAACTGCTCCTGCAAATTTCCTCGGGTAAGGGCATCCAAAGCGCCAAAGGGCTCGTCCAACAACAACACCTTGGGCTTTACCGCCAAAGCGCGAGCGATGGCTACCCGCTGCTTCATACCCCCTGACAGTTGCGCTGGGAACTTATCGGCCGCCTGCCGCAAACCAACCAGATCGATATGTTCTTCGACAATCTGCCGACGTTCTGCTGGGGAGTGGTTTTTCAGCACAGCGTCTACTGCCAGGGCAATGTTTTGCCGAACCGTTAGCCAGGGCAAAAGGGAGTAATTCTGAAACACCACCATGCGATCGGGGCCGGGAACGGTGATGGTGTGTCCATCCAAAGCCACGATCCCTCCAGTAGGCAAAGATAACCCCGCCACCATGTTCAACAGGGTGGACTTGCCGCAGCCGGAGTGGCCGATTAAGGAGACAAACTCCCCGCGGTGAATTTGGAGATCGATCCCTTTAAGAGCAATGTATTCCTGCTCCCCAGGTAGACCAAAGGTTTTTTCCACTTGCTCTAGACTAACCAATACAGACACAGCAGACCTCCCCACCTGTGGATAACCTCAACTTGCTCAGCAACTTGACCCCAGACCTAACTCCCAAGCTAAGTGCCGCAAAGGGGTTTTTGTGCGGTCTACTCTTGGAATAACAGCTCTGCAAAAAAGGACTCTAGCGGTTGGCTAGCTTATTTTGCAGGGCAGCCACCAGTCGATCCAAAAGCAAGCCCACCGCCCCAATGTAGATGACAGCAACGATGATCTCAGTTACATAGTTCTGCTGGTAGGCATCCCAGATGAAAAAGCCGATCCCTGGCACGCCAGACATGACAATTTCTGCAGCAATAATCGCCAGCCAGGAGAGGCCGATGCCAACTCGCAAACCTGTGAACATGTAGGGCAAAGCAGAGGGCAACAGCACTTTAAAAAAGAAGTCTATCTTGGAAAGCCTCAACACTCTAGAAACGTTGATGTAGTCTTCCGGAATCTGCCTTACCCCCACTGCTGTGTTAATCAAAATGGGCCAGATAGAGGTGATGAAAATAACAAACAGGGCAGCCGGCTCATTGCGCTGCAAAGCCGCCAAGGAGATGGGCACCCAAGCCAAGGGAGCCACCATGCGCAAAAACTGGAAGATGGGATCCAAAGCGCGGTTGATCCACTCGTTGCTGCCCACCAAGATCCCCAGGGCAATGCCCACCAAGGCAGCGCTGCAGTAGCCAATGGCAACCCTTTGCAGGCTGGCCAAAGTTTGCCGCAGCAGTCCTTGATCGAGGTCGCTATTGTAGTACAGAGGATGCAGGATTAGATAACGGCTGCGCTCATCCATCCAAACCTCCCATGGCCCCGGCAGCCGGATCAGGTTGGCGCTGGACAAAAGTTGCCAGATTAACAAAAATCCCGCAATGCCAACTACGGGAGGGAGGATCTGATCCCGATACTTGGCAAAGTCGAACTTGGCCGTTGAAGACTTTGGCGGAGAAGGAAGTGTCGTCGTCATGGCTCCTAGAGAGGATAGGGTTTTACAAAGTGCTGGCAACAGAGCACGAACTTGGATCAGCTTTGCCTCTTCCTTGGACGGGCAAACATAAGGACTGCAAGCTCGACAAAACTCTCACAACAATCAGCAAAATCAGCACCCCCATCGCTATCGAGAGGATAAGCTTGTCCCAGCAGGGCTGGGCCGGTCTCTCGAAGCAGGGATCCCTGGAGTATTCCCGCGGAACGTGAAGTAGAGCCAACATGGCCGATCCTCACCCCAGCGTTTAGAATTCTTCATCAGAACTCTTCAAAAGGCGCAAGGCTAACAGTTTAACTCGAGGGGAGCGGGCAGCTTGGCCCAGCTTTTTTTAACTCAATAGAATCCCGCAAATGGGCTAGATCTCTGCTACACAAGAAGCACGTCTATGTTGACCTGAGCCGAGACTAGGCCCTCTTGATTTTCAGGCTGTTCAAGTAGGCCTGGGGATCTTGAGGGTCAAACACCACCCCATCGAAGAAACGCTCCGTTCCCCGCGAAGTGCTGGTGGGAATGTTCTTCACTCCCAAAGCCTGAGCCGCCTCCCGCCAGAGATCTTCGCGGTTGACCTCATCCACCAGACGGCGGGCAGTATCCAGATCCTTGAGGAAGCGGGCGTGGAAGCCCCAACGCAGCGATTCGGTCAAGAACCACAGGTCATGGCTCTTGTAGGGATAAGAAACGCTGCCCCGCCCATCTTCCCAGTACAGGGGCCCGGCGTTGAAATCTTGAACCGCCGGCTTGCCGTCTCCCAGGTCATACTTGCCCTGGAAAGGAGGCGTGAGAACCTTGGCCGGCACGTTGAGATAGGCGCGCCCCGAGAGAATGCGCACCAACTCTTCACGGTTGGCCGGATCGTCGCACCATTGCTGCGCTTCCATGACCGCCATCAGAACAGAGCGGGTGGCTTTGGGGTTTTTTTCCACCCAGTCGGCACGAATGGCCAGGTATTCCTCGGGGTGAAAAGGCCAAATCTGCTGCGTGAGGGCTGCCATAAAGCCGATCCCATCGGCCACAATTCGGTAGGGCCAGGGATCCCCGGTGCTGAAAGCATCCATGGTGCCATTGCGCATCCCCTGCACCGTTTCAGCCGAGGGCACTGTCAATAGCTCAATGTCTTGATCCGGATCTACGCCCCCCGCGGCCAGCCAGTAGCGGATCCAAAAATCTTGATTGGCGTTGGGAAAAGTGTAGGCAGCTTTGAACTTGCGTCCTTTGGTGGCGCTGAAATTTTTGATGTAGTCCGCAGCTCCGGAAACATCCAGCCCCAGACTCTTGCCGGCGTGCATTCCCGCAATGGCAATCCCGTTGCCTTGGGTGTTTAACTGACACAGAACCGCCATGCGCACCGGTTGGTTGTTGGTGATGGCGCCGATGTGGATCAGATGGGGCATCGGCATCTGCCACTGGCCGCCGTCAATCCCCCCACCCGCCGAGCCGATCACCACATTGTCCCTCGCTGCCGGCCAACTGGCCTGCTTCAGCAGTTCTACGCCGGTCATGCCGTGCTTGGCGAAAAAGCCCTTCTCCTTGGCGATGATCAGGGGGGCAGCCTCCACAATTGGAATAAAACCTAGCCTGAGGTTAGGGGTTTCCGGGCCGCTGGCTTGGGCAACCCAGTAGCCCCTCCTGGCCCGTGCTAGGCCGCCACCCACAAGCCCACCCACTGTGACTGCACCAGCAGACAACAAAAAGTTGCGACGTGATGTCATGATCACCTCATCTCCGAGAGAAGAAAATATGTGCATGCCAAGGGAAGCCTTTCTAGGGCAAGCCGCTAGACCGACGGATTTCCCTCGTAAAGAAATCCTTAAATCTCAGCTTGGTTGACATCCTAAAAGCAGACAGGCATAGAAACAATACAATCATTCTTTTGGTACTCATAGGTATTTTTCTATCCTCTAGGGATTCTCGAGGGAGTTGCTCTCCAGGGGCAAGGTGCCCTAAGCAAAACGGCTTAGCGGATGGGGGATCCCTGCCCCATGCCGGCTATCACTGGGACGGCTGTGCCGAGCCGTTTTTTGAAGGTTGGTAGAGCCGTGTCACCTTGCCCAGGGATCCCTCCCTCAGCTTTGCCTTCATGTACGCCACTGATCCCAAGCAAAGAGGTATGGCACAGGTGTTGGGGTCCGACGAGAGGCTAGAGGGGCGCACCTTCCCCAAGCTGCGGTGCTTCTGTGGGCCAGTTCAACCCCCCTGGCCTTAGGGCACGTAGGGATCCCAGGCCACAGCCCTGGGAGTCTGGTCTGCCCCTCAAGGGGGAGAGAAGTTCCAGGATCCTGGGCCAGGACATTGGTGAACGTGGGCGGATACCTACACCGCTGTTGAACTTTCCTGTGCTACAATGCTTAAGCCGCGTTAGATGTCCCTCTCTAGCGTGGTTAGGTGAACTCTTGCGCCTGTAGCTCAGTGGACTAGAGCACGTGGCTACGGACCACGCGGTCGGGAGTTCAAATCTCTCCAGGCGCGTTCTAGGCCCAGATGATTCTTCGTCTGGGGTGTTTACCATACCGTGGTTGGCCTGAATCCTGTGTTAGGATCAGGCCTATCAGGTCCGCCTTGATGCAGGCGTAGGGAGCCCGAGGATCATGTTTGAACGCTTTACGGAAAAGGCCATCAAGGTGATCATGCTGGCCCAAGAGGAGGCCAGACGGCTAGGTCACAATTTTGTTGGCACTGAGCAAATTTTGTTGGGGTTAATTGGTGAGGGCACGGGGATTGCCGCCAAGGTCCTCAAGTCCATGGGAGTCAACTTAAAAGACGCCCGAATTGAGGTCGAAAAAATTATCGGCCGAGGATCTGGCTTTGTGGCTGTCGAGATCCCCTTTACTCCCCGGGCCAAGCGAGTGCTGGAGCTCTCCCTAGAAGAGGCACGCCAGCTTGGCCACAACTACATTGGCACTGAGCACCTACTGCTGGGCTTGATCCGAGAAGGGGAGGGAGTAGCTGCTCGAGTTCTGGAAAACCTAGGGGTGGATCTGGCCAAAGTGCGCACCCAAGTCATCCGCATGCTGGGCGAAACCGCCGAAGTAACAGCAGGGGGTGGCTCCTCCAGCCGCACTAAGACACCCACCCTGGATGAGTTTGGTACCAACCTGACCCAGCTGGCTCAGGAAGGGAAGCTGGATCCAGTGGTGGGTCGGACGCGGGAGATCGAGCGGGTAATCCAGATCTTGGGCCGCCGTACCAAGAACAACCCTGTCCTCATTGGTGAGCCAGGGGTGGGCAAAACTGCCATTGCCGAAGGTTTGGCCCAGCGCATTGTGCAAGGCGATGTGCCTGACATCTTGGCCGACAAGCGAGTAATCAGCTTGGATATCGGCCTGCTGGTGGCTGGCACCAAGTACCGCGGCGAGTTTGAAGAGCGCCTCAAGAAAATCATGGATGAGATCCGCAACGCTGGCAACATCATCCTGGTCATCGATGAGGTGCACACGCTGATTGGAGCCGGGGCGGCGGAGGGTGCCATCGATGCTGCCAACATCCTTAAGCCTGCCTTGGCCCGCGGCGAGCTGCAGTGCATTGGTGCCACCACGCTGGATGAGTACCGTAAGCACATTGAGCGGGATCCCGCTCTAGAGCGCCGCTTCCAGCCCATCATGGTGGGCGAGCCGAGTGTAGCTGAGACCATTGAGATTCTCTATGGCCTGCGGGAGCGCTATGAGCAGCACCACAAGCTGAGGATCTCCGATGCCGCTCTGGAAGCGGCGGCCAAGTTGGCCGATCAGTACATCTCCGACCGGTTCTTGCCGGACAAGGCTATTGACCTCATCGACGAAGCAGCTTCGCGGGTGCGCCTGATCAATTCCCAACTGCCGCCAGCAGCGCGAGAGCTCGATCAGGAGCTGCGGCGGGTTCTCAGGGAAAAAGATGCCGCAGTGCGAGCCCAGGACTTCGACAGGGCAGGTGAGCTGCGGGATCGGGAGATGGAGATCAGGCAGCAGATCCGCGCCATCGCAGCGGCCAAGAAAGCCGAAGACAGCAGCCGCACGGAGATGCCAGAGGTCACCGAGGAAGATGTGGCCCAGGTGGTGAGCGCCTGGACAGGGGTGCCGGTGGCCAAGCTCACCGAGAGTGAATCGGAGAAGCTGCTGCATATGGAGGAGACCCTGCACCAGCGCATCGTCGGTCAAGATGAGGCGGTGCGGGCCATCTCTCGCGCTATTCGTCGCGCTCGCGTGGGGCTGAAAAATCCCAATCGCCCCATCGCTAGCTTCATCTTCTGCGGCCCAACTGGGGTGGGCAAAACTGAGCTGACCAAGGCCTTGGCAGCCTACTTCTTCGGCTCCGAGTCGGCCATGATCCGCCTCGACATGTCGGAGTACATGGAGCGGCACACGGTCAGCAAGCTAATTGGATCCCCGCCCGGCTATGTGGGCTACAACGAGGGAGGCCAGCTCACGGAAGCGGTGCGGCGGCGCCCTTACACGGTGGTGCTTTTTGACGAGATTGAGAAAGCCCACCCGGACGTGTTTAACCTGCTGCTGCAGATTCTCGAAGATGGCCGCCTGACAGATGCCAAAGGTCGCACGGTGGACTTCAAGAACACGTTGATCGTGATGACCTCTAATATTGGCTCCAGGGTCATCGAGAAGGGTGGCGGCAGCCTCGGCTTCGAGTTCAATGCCAACGAGGAAGAGGCCAACTACAACCGCATCCGCAACCTGGTGCACGAAGAGCTGAAGCAGTACTTCCGCCCCGAGTTCCTCAACCGGGTGGACGAGGTTATCGTCTTCCGGCAACTGACTAAGGACGAGGTGAAGCAGATCGCCGACATCCTGCTCAAGGAAGTGTTCGACCGCATGAAGGAGAAGAAAATTCACCTCACGGTCAGCGATCGCTTCAAAGACCTGCTGGTGGAGGAGGGCTACAACCCCAGTTACGGGGCACGTCCGCTGCGCCGGGCCATCCAGCGCCTGTTGGAAGACCTGCTGGCAGAGGAGATCTTGACTGGCCGCGTCAAAGAGGGATCCGAAGTCCTCATCGACGTGGACGAGGAGCGCAAGCCCAAGGTGCTGGTCACGCAGGCGGAGCCGGTGCTCTTGCCACAGGGAGCCGAGTAAAGTTGCCAGGACACCTCGGTAGCTTGTTACCGGACAAGGGATCCGTTGCCGCTCCCGGATCCCTTGTTCCTAACTTCCACTCTTTATCCTTAAGTCAAGGGATTGGCTCTAGGAGAACTCTGGCATGGTGCAATCTACTTACTACTACTACGGCGGCGCTCCGGTTCGGACACCGCCCCCTGATTTGGCTTCCCTGCTGCTCCAGGAGCGCATTGTCTACCTGGGTCTACCTCTAGCGGAAGAGTCGAATGCCAACGTTACCAAGCTAATCATTGAGCAACTGCTGTATTTGCAGTACGAGGATCGGGAAAAGCCGATCAAGATGTACATCAACTCGACAGGCACCTACAACTATGACACGGCAGCGTTTGCTATTCTGGACACCATGAACTACATCAAGCCGCCAGTGCATACCATCTGTATTGGCAATGCTGTTGGCATGGCGGCCATGCTGTTAGCAGCGGGTGCCAAGGGGTTTCGGGCCAGTCTACCCAACGCCACGATTGTGCTGCACCAGCCCTACGGAGGCACACGTGGACAGGCCAGCGACATTGAAATTCGTACCCGTGAGATTCTAACCCTCCGCAACATGATGCTGGAGGAACTCTCCCGCAGCACAGGACAGCCTGTGGAGCGCCTTAAAAAGGATACGGAGCGGCTGTTTTTCATGACACCGGAAGAGGCCAAGGCCTACGGCCTCATTGACCAGGTGCTGACCAGTTCCAAAGGCTTGCCAAAGCTGGCAGCAGCCAAAAACTAAGGTGGAGGGATCCGTCGATGGCTCAAGTTCCGGTGTAGAGATTCTTACTGCAAAATTGCTCAGCCTTTTCCCCCGGCCGAGGTTGGAGCTTGGAAGACCTGCGCTGTACTGGGTTGGCGGCCAACAACGAGGTCAAGACTAGCTCCAAGGGAGTGGTTTCCTTGGTTTTGCCCCAGCTAGACTTAAAGGCGGGAGCAGTTTTGCAAGTATGCCATTCTGGGTAGTTGTGCTAGGAGATCTTCATGCCGATTGGAGTGCCTCGCGTTCCCTACCGTTTGCCCGGTGAGCCTTACACCCAGTGGATTAGCCTTGATGATCGCCTCTACCAGGAGCGAATCCTGTTTATTGGCGAGCCGATTGATGACAGCTTGGCCAATACCATTGTGGGGGTGATGCTCTACCTCAATTCCCAGGATCCCCAAAAAGATATTGTGATGTACATCAACTCCCCCGGTGGCTCTGTAACAGCGGGGATGGCTATTTATGACACCATGAACCACGTCAAGCCGGACATTGTGACTGTCTGCGTGGGCCAAGCGGCTTCAATGGCGGCCTTTTTGCTGGCTGCCGGCACCAAGGGAAAACGCTTTGCCCTACCTCATGCTCGCATCATGTTGCACCAGCCTTCGCTGGGACTGATCCAAGGCCAAGCCAGCGACATTGAAATTCGCGCCCGCGAAACACTGCGGGTCAAACGCCGCATGAACGAGCTCTTGGCGCAAATGACTGGCCAGCCCCTGGAGAAAATTGAGCGGGACGTGGAGCGAGATTTCTACCTCTCGGCTACAGAAGCCCAGGCTTATGGAATCGTTGACCGGGTAATCCAGGAGCGCTCGGAAGCTGTGGCTAGCTAACCTAGCCAGGCAGCAGTCTGCTCCCGAGAGGCCAAGAAGGCCAGGAAAAGGGGTGGGATGAGCCGACAGTTCTGGAGGGTGGGACTGGGTAGCTGCGTCGGCTTGTTGCTGCTTGGGCTAGATCCCTGCGGCCCAGCCTGGTCGTTACCCCCGGCTTCTGAGATCCCAGAGGAGGTGTTGCGGGCCCAGCCCAGCCTGGACACCCGCTCACCAGTTGATAACCAACCCCTCTCTGCCACTGAAGCGCAGGAGTTGCAGGCGCAGCTGGCAACTCGTCCCGCTACGGGATCAGTTTCGCCAAGGGTGGAGCGCCTGATCTTTTTACTCAAGCTGCGCAAAGGGGTTCGCGACTTGTTTCCCTTTTTGCTCCCCTAACTATTTCCAAAGGCGGGGCGGGATCCCTTTCTGGTAGCGGTAGGGGCCGGCGCGGGATCCCCAAGTTTGTTGACCACTGGTGGCGTCAAAGCCGCGATCCCAGGTGATGAATTCCTGGGCCGTGAGGTCAAATTCAATATGGATATAGGTGCTGTCGCCGGGGTTAAGGCGACAGGCTCCCCCGGGCAGCATCTCGCCGTGAAAGCAGCCTGGGTGTTTCTCCACCAAAATACGACAGCCGGGCAAGTGCTCCAGGTCGGACAACGAAAGCTGCGCCAAGCGCTGCGGCTCCTGGGAGGCGCCTGCCCAAGCTGCTTGATCCCGTAACTTATAGTTCTCAATCCGCAAGGGATCGGCCAACACCTGCAGCACTCGGCTGCGGTAAAATCGGCCCGGTGTGTGCTCGTTAAATTGCTCGGTAAAAAAGCCGATTCCTTCTGAAAAGAGGTGGGGAAGGCGCACGTACCAAAGGCTCACCGGCACAAACCACACGGGCTCTGCCATTGCTTGGGCGCGGTTGCTATAGTAACCTTCCAGCCAATCGGCAAAAGTATTGAGGTCGGAATTGGAAGTTGCCGCAGCAGAGGTTGTCATATGCAGGAAGGAGGGTTGCCTGTCTACAGGATTTCTCGATCCTACGCTTATTCCATCGATCGGAGGGAGAAGGGAGTTGAGGATCGGCGCAACCAGAGGGCTCAGCGTTGAGGAGTTTGCTCTGCTGAAAGCAATTTTTCTTCTACTATAGAAAGCTATGGCAAAACTCACCCCCAGCTCCAGCTACAGCATTGCCCTACGCCTACGTCTGCCCAACCAGCCGGGGGCGCTGGCCCGTGTTACCCAAGCCATTGCCGAGGTGGGAGGCAGCCTCAGCCAGATTGACCTTATCCACCAATCGGCAGCCGAAACGGTACGGGAAATCTGCGTGGATGCCGTTAGCAGCGAGCACGCCCAGCAAATTCACGCTGCTGTTGCCTCTTTGCCCAACGTGAAGGTGGAGCGGGTGGTGGATCGCACCTTTGAGCTGCACCGGGGAGGAAAGCTACAGGTGGTGGCCAAAAGCCCCCTGGAGAGCGCCGCCGATCTGGCCATGGCCTATACCCCGGGTGTGGGTCGGGTGGCCCTGGAGATTGCCGCCGATCCCAGTGCTGTCTATGAATACACCATCAAAGGCAATTGCGTTGGCATTGTTACTGACGGCAGCGCCGTGCTGGGCCTGGGAAATATCGGCCCAGAGGCCGCTCTGCCGGTGATGGAGGGGAAGGCAGCTCTGTTTAAGCGCTTTGCCGATATCGATGCTTTCCCCCTCTGCCTGGCTACCCAGGATGTGGGAGAAATCGTGGAGACAGTGGTGCGCCTGGCGCCGGGGTTTGGCGGCTTTAACCTGGAGGACATCAGTGCCCCCCGCTGCTTTGCCATCGAGTCCCAGCTCAAGGCCCGTCTCAGCCTGCCAGTGTTTCACGACGATCAACACGGCACGGCCATTGTCGTGCTGGCGGCATTGCTGAATGCTTTGAAGGTGGTCAAAAAAAGCCTAGACGAGGTGCGCATTGTCCTCAACGGCGCAGGAGCAGCCGGGATTGCGGTAACGCAACTGCTGCGGCGGGCTGGGGCAGCCCATATCGTGGTCTGTGACCGCCAAGGGATCCTCAGCCGCTCCCGCACCGACCTCACCCCCGAGAAAGCTGCCATTGCCGTTGAGAAGAGTGGATCCCTGGCAGATGCCTTGGTGGGGGCAGATGTGTTCATTGGGGTGAGCGTGGCCAATGCCTTGACCCCAGAGATGGTGGAAAAAATGGCGCTGGATCCCATTGTCTTTGCTCTAGCCAACCCGGTGCCAGAGATTCAGCCGGAGGTGGTGAGCGATCGGGTGGCGGTGATGGCCACCGGGCGCAGCGACTACCCCAACCAGATCAACAATGTGTTGGCCTTTCCGGGGGTATTTCGCGGTGCTCTGGATTGCCGCGCCAAGCAGATCAACATCGAGATGTGCCTGGCTGCCGCCCAGGCCATCGCCAATTTGATCCCACCTGAAGATTTGGATCCCCAGTGGATCATTCCCTCCGTCTTCGACGGGCGGGTAGTTCCCCAGGTGGCTGCCGCCGTGATCCAGGCTGCCCGCCAAACAGGAGTGGCCGGGATCCCTTGAGGGTTGCCCAGGCGGCCCTCCTTTAGGGCAACTGTGGGCAACGAAGAAGTTGCGGGCAGACAGTCCGTTGGCGGAGGAAAACCTTACCAAAAGCGGGTGAAAGGCAGCATCCGCTTGTATCAGTGGTCTGCAGGCTCCTAAAGCGTCAACCCCTTAGGGTAGCAAACCATTGCAACTGCAATTTATTCACGTCCTAGCACTGCGCGGAAGCAAGCTGGCAGTGCAGGGAAGATCTCAACATACCGAGCATCAATTTTGTCGGAAATGGCCTGGGGGACGCTTTGGAGCAGCAAATGCGGCAACGTTGAAGTCTACTTTCTTTTTTGGATCCCTTGTAACTTAACAACCCTTCAAGCTTTCTTCCTTCTTTGTGTAGTATTTTGTGCAGACCTCACTGACTTCATCGATTACCCTGAGTTTTAGGTTTCTGATCACTCAGCACTCCCAATGGACATACGTAAGCCGCTCTACGTCCACATCGTCACCACGCTCACCGCTGCTAGCATTGCCGCTTTGCCTCAGTCTGACCTCGGCAGAGCCCTCAGAGTGGCTCTGGTGGTTGGAGCCGGGAACGCAGTAGCCTCGAGGATTGCTTGGTCTTCTGCCCGAGACAGGGATCAGCGAGTGCAAAGCCTCCAAGCAGAGATTGAAGAGCTACAGGACCAGTCTGCGCGGAAGGAGGAAGAAATTCAAAGATGGCAGGGTCTCGTCGGAGACTTGTCCCGGCAAGTCCAGGAGAAGGAGGAGGAGCTGCGCAACCAGCAAGCGGAACTGACAGAGCTCCAAACCCAGCTTCAGCAGACCAGCAAGCAAGTCCAAGATCTGGAAGTACAGCTGGCCGAGCAACAGCGCTTGCAAGAAGAGCTCCGCTGGCAAATTGAGGAAGGCGAGAAAGAACTTTCTAGGCTGCGGGATCAGCTTCGGCAAAAAAGCGAGCAGCTCCAAAAACTTGAAGCCCAGTTGGCCGAGCGGCGTCAGCTTTTGCAACAGCTCCAAGACAGAGATCGGCGAGTGCAAAGCCTCCAAGCAGAGATTGAAGAGCTACAGGACCAGTCTGCGCGGAAGGAGGAAGAAATTCAAAGATGGCAGGGTCTCGTCGGAGACTTGTCCCGGCAAGTCCAGGAGAAGGAGGAGGAGCTGCGCAACCAGCAAGCGGAACTGACAGAGCTCCAAACCCAGCTTCAGCAGACCAGCAAGCAAGTCCAAGATCTGGAAGTACAGCTGGCCGAGCAACAGCGCTTGCAAGAAGAGCTCCGCTGGCAAATTGAGGAAGGCGAGAAAGAACTTTCTAGGCTGCGGGATCAGCTTCGGCAAAAAAGCGAGCAGCTCCAAAAACTTGAAGCCCAGTTGGCCGAGCGGCGTCAGCTTTTGCAACAGCTCCAAGACAGAGATCGGCGAGTGCAAAGCCTCCAAGCAGAGATTGAAGAGCTACAGGACCAGTCTGCGCGGAAGGAGGAAGAAATTCAAAGACTGGTTGCCGATCTGCAAAGATGGCAGGGTCTCGTCGGAGACTTGTCCCGGCAACTCCAGGAGAGGGACGAGAAGCTGCAGAACCGGCAAGCGGAACTGACAGAGCTCCAAACCCGGCTTCAGCAGAGCAGCAAGCAAGTCCAAGATCTGGAAGCACAGCTGGCCGAGCAACGGCGCTTGCAAGAAGAGCTCCGCTGGCAAATTGAGGAAGGCGAGAAAGAACTTTCTAGGCTGCGGGAAGAGCTTCAGCAAAGGAGCGGGCGGCTCCAAGAACTTGAGGCCCAGTTGGCCGAGCGGCGTCAGCTTTTGCAACAGCTCCAAGACAAAGATCGGCAAGTGCGAAGTCTCCAAGCAGAGATAGAGAGGCTGCGTGCGGAGCAGTTCCATGCAGACGCAGACGAGATTAGAGAGCTGAGACTACAGCTTCAACAAAGGGATGAGGAAATAAAGACGCTGAAGACTGGCATAGAAGGTTATGAAAAGACTCTGTCTACAATTCTTCAGGGAAGAGGGCATTATACAAGGTACGAGCCGTCGGAAATAGATATAGTCTTGAAAATAACCGAGAAAGAGTTTTACCCACAAGAAGCTAAGAGTTTTATTTTGGAAATCCTGAGAGAGAAAATTAATAACGTACACGAAGGGAGCAGAGTCCAGCATATACTTAGAAACTTGGTTGAGAATAACGAAGCAAACGAGGGTGATGATCATCGTCGGAGGATTAGGGAATCTGTAGACAGCTTGTCTTCAGACTACAATGGATGGAGTGATTATTACAGAAAAAGGTTGGAAGAGCTCGGTTTTGAGGTCATCGCGGAAGATAATCATGTCAGGATTTGCTTTCACGGGGATAGACGCTACCAAATTAGCCTGTCCAAAACCCCTAGCGATCGGGAGGCCGGCCACAGCATTTCTCGGGATATCCGCAACACTATTTTTGGTCTCTAGACAATCTTGAGGCGCCTCAGGCAAATGATCTGTAGTTGCAAACCTAACTTCTTACTTGTCCTCTGAGGCCAAGAAAAGTTGAACCGAGTCCTGGTAGGCTGGAGGAAAGCCTGGGATCCCTGCCATGTTCTACCTACCGTTCTCGCTGTTGCTGTTTTTGATGCTGGTGCTGCTGCTGCCCTTCCTCTGGCTGGGGCTAGCGGTGGACGTGGTGGCGCTGGCGGTGGAGAAGCTGGGGTTCTCGCGGGAGGGGGCGCTGTTGCTGCTGCTAGCCATCCTGGTGGGCAGCTCGGTCAATATTCCTCTCTATCGCGTCAAGTGCGAGGTAACTCTGGTAGAGGATCTGGCCAGCCTGTGGATGCGGCAATTTTGGGGGATCCCGTTGGCCAAAATCTCCCAGGAGACGGTGATTGCCCTCAACGTGGGTGGAGGGCTGATCCCGGTGCTCTTGGCCCTATATCAATTTGGCCGGGCTGATGGGCTGTTGATCCTGGCTGTAACGGCACTGGTAACGGTGGTCAGCTACTACGCTTCCCACGTGGTGCCCGGGATCGGCATTCAGATGAATCCGCTAGTTGCGCCGGCCACGGCAGCCCTAGCCGCTCTATTCTGGGCCGGGGATCAGGCGCCGGCGGTGGCCTTTGCCGGCGGGGTTTTGGGCACAGTGATTGGAGCGGATCTGCTGCACCTGCCGGAAGTGCTGCGGCGCAATTGCTCGGGCATTCTCAGCATTGGCGGGGCCGGCGTTTTCGATGGCATTGCCCTCTGTGGTCTGTTTGCCCTGTTGCTGAGCTAGACCAGCAAATAGGTGAGGGAAAGGGTAACAGCCTGGCTGGGATCCAGCCAGCGCAGATCGGGATCCCCTTCGGGCGGACGACGGGTCAGCTCTTCTAGCAGCATCTGCGTCCACTCCAGCGGTTTGCTGAGCAACATCGGCGAACGGGTTATCCCCTGCTGACGGACCATGGCTTTGAGGGCTTCCAAGCTGGTCGATAAAGGGCGAGTACTGGCCACAAACAATAGCTCAGTCAACCCCTGGGCATGGCAGGTAAGCAGGTCGGGAGGAACGGCAGAGTCAGGCAGGGGCGGTAAGGTCAGGGTACCCTTGGCCTCAAGGCGCAGTGGCAGAGCAGGGTCGTCCTGGGGCAGGGGAGCCAGCAGGTGCACTTGCCCACCGGGATCGACCATCAACAGGTAGCCGAACAGATCTTGGTCCCCCTCGTTGCGCAGGATGAGATAGAGAGGCTCGCCGCGCAGGAAGCGCTGGATGCCTGGCTCCGCAGGGGCTCCTTGGGCAAACCGTGCCGCTCGTGAGGGTTTGAAGGTAGACAATTCTCCCACCACCGCCAGCGGCGAGATGGCCGCGTTGAGGGTGGTCCGCAGGCGCTTGGCTGCCAGCAGATGAGCCAGACGGGGTGCCAGCCGCTGCACCGCTGTAGCTGCCGCTTCCCCTGGCGGGCCACAGGAATTGAGGAGCAACTCGCGTCCCGGCCAAAAAAGGCTGTAGCTGTTAACTTCCAAGGGCTTGGACAAAGCATCCACCTGGAAAGCAGCGGCCATTTCGGGGGTGATGCGGCCCAGCAGGCAATCCACCTGGCGCTCGCGCGGGTTGGCTGTCTCCATCCAGCTGTAGCCAGCGATGGCGTTGGTTAGGTCCACCCTTTCAACGCGGCCCAAGCTCTCCTCCAGGCCCACCAGCAGCTTGAGGTTGCTGGGGAGGACGCGCAACTGCTCGCGCACCAGTGTCCCCACCGGAGGCAATTGACCTTCCCCATTGGCCGGCTGCACCTGCGCCCACAGCCCACTGCGAGAACGAACCAGAAGCGGCAGCGGGGAAACGGTGGAAGGTTCGGCAGCAAGGGGAGCCAAAAGAGTACCCGGCTGCAGACTCCACAAGGCGGCCGCCGGGATCCCTCCCAGCCACACCTGGGCTCGATTCCCCTTCACCTCTTGGATGACTCCACTGGCTACCCCTTGGGAAGGGGTAAGAAAGTAGGGGGGGATACGCCGAGCCGTTTCTCTACCTTCGAGGGTAGGACGCTGACAGGAAAATAGGCCCAGCTCCCGCCGCCCCGCCACTTGGCTGAAAGCCATCAGCAGGCGCGTAGCTGGCGTGGTTTC
Organism: Synechococcus sp. H70.2; assembly: GCF_047462275.1. Lineage (NCBI taxonomy): Bacteria > Bacillati > Cyanobacteriota > Cyanophyceae > Synechococcales > Synechococcaceae > Synechococcus > Synechococcus sp. H70.2. Next base: position 96,560 of record NZ_JANSIU010000005.1, on the reverse strand, counting down.
CCACAGGTACTGGGTCAGCAGGTAGGTGAGCACTCCCGCATGGAATCCGGGCCAGGCGGCTTCCGCTGCCAAGTCTTGGGGGGTGGTGGCGGCAATCAACACCCCTTTGGGCGGCGAGGGCCAAGCCTGTTGCTCTGCCGCAGAGGGTAGACGGCCGGGATCTGGCACCGTGGAGGCTGCTGCTGGCAGAGCGGGTGGGCGGGAGCGCAGTTGCAAGTTGCCCCGTACGGCGGGGGCAACATAGGTAAAGCCACAATCAAGTACAGTTGTAATCTGGGCTGTGCCTAGGCCTTGCACAAGCTGGAAAAAGTGCTCCAGACCCATGGCTGCGGGGCCTTCAGACCCAGACAACAGCAACACCGGTTGCCAGCGCCTCGGCTCGGCCCCTGCCCGCCACTGGCCATAGCCACTAAACTGGATCACCACGGTTGCAGCCGTCTGACTTGAAGCGCCCAGGTGCTCAGCAAAAGCCAATTCGATCCCTTTTGGCGTAGCTGCGGCATCGGTGAGGGTGAGAATGCCTGCTGGGTCAAAGTCAAAGCGGTATAGCAGCAGCTCCCGCTGCAGCTCCACATCTGTAACGCAGCCCTGCAGGGGGGATCCCTCGCCAGGGTAGCGGTTAATGCCAATTAGAAGAGCCAACTTGCGGGAGGTGGCTGCCAAAGCTTGTCCATAACGCTTAGCCTGGCTGGCTAGCCAGCCAGGAGGCAGGCCAAGGCCAGCAGCAGCCAAGAGTAACTTTTGGAGAAAAGACCGCCTTTCCATGCTGACCTGCTGGGTTGCCCCCTTGGCCTAACGGCTAACCCATTGGCCTAAACTTTGCACCCAACCTGTTGCTGCCTATTTCAGGATATCTTTATCCACCCCAGGTTTTTTGAGAGATCTGGGAACAGTTTCCAGCCTTTTTTGACCTTCTTTGGCCCAGCCTCTGCCTCTAGAGCAAGGGGATTTGACGTCCCGGGTCACCCGCCCAGCCCAAAAGCCGCTTGCGAACCCAGCAGGTTAAGATGTGTTACGAGATCCGTCGGGACTTCTATGGGCGCAACACGGTCAACAGTGGCCGCAACCCAGCCAGGGAGGGCAGAACAACCTGTGACGGCGGGGGGGTGGCAACCCTCGCAACCAGCTCTGCGCTATGACCCAGAGCAGTTGGCCAGGCAATACCGGGGGCGCTGGGATCTGGTGCTGAGGCGTCTTTTTCAGTTGATTACCCCCTTTTTGGGACTGTTGATCTGGGTCCTGTGGGATCGCTGGCGGGGAGTGGAGCTGCAAAATCGTCCCCAGCACGCGGTGCGGCTGCGAGAGATCCTCACGCAACTGGGGCCGACAGCTATCAAAATTGGCCAGGCCCTCTCCACCCGGCCCGACTTGGTCTCGCCTCTTTTTCTGGAAGAGCTGGCCAAGCTTCAGGATGAGCTACCCCCCTTTGACAATGCCACTGCCTTTGCCCTCATCGAGTCGGAGCTCGGCCGGCCGGTAGAACAAATCTTTCGCGAGATTAGCCCCGAGCCAATAGCGGCTGCCAGCCTGGGGCAAGTTTACCAAGCCTATTTGCACACGGGAGAGAAAGTCGCTGTCAAGGTGCAGCGACCCGATTTGATTGAACGCATCTCCCTTGACATGTACATCGTTCGTAGCCTGGCCGCCTGGGCCAAGCGCACCTTTCGCCGTATCCGCAGTGACTTGGTGGGGATTGTCGATGAGTTTGCCAGCCGGCTGTACGAAGAGATGGACTACACCCAGGAGGGCCGCAACGCCGAGCGCTTCCTGGAGCTGTATCGCCACCCCTCCATCTACGCTCCCAAAATCTACTGGGAGTACACCCGCACCAAGGTGCTGACGATGGAGTGGATCGACGGCATCAAGCTAACCCAGCTTGACAAGATCACGGCGGCAGGTTTGGACGGGCGGCACCTGATCGAGATTGGGGTTAACTGCTCCCTTAAGCAGCTTTTGGAGCACGGCTTTTTCCATGCCGATCCCCATCCCGGTAATCTCTTAGCCATGTACGACGGGCGGCTGGCCTACATTGACTTTGGGATGATGAGCACCATCCAGCCCCACCAGCGCTACGGCCTCATCAAGGCCATTGTCCACTTGGTGAACCGGGATTTTGTTGCCCTGGCCCAGGACTATGTGGATCTGGAATTCCTAGATCCCGATACTGACCTCACGCCCATCATTCCCGCCCTAGAGGCTGTCTTTGCAGAAGCCTTGGGCAGCTCCGTGGCGGAGCTAAATTTCAAAAGTATTACTGACAGGCTCTCGGGGGTGATGTACGACTTCCCCTTCCGCGTACCTGCCTACTACGCCCTCATCATCCGCTCTCTGCTCACCTTAGAGGGGATCGCCATTGGTTTGGATCCCAACTTCAAAGTGTTGAGCGTGGCCTATCCCTACGTCGCCCAGCGGCTCCTCACCGACCCCGCTCCAGAGCTGCGCGAGTCTCTACGGGAGCTGCTGTTTAACCAGGGGCAATTTCGCTGGAACCGCCTGGAGAATCTGCTGCGCAATGCCGTCAACAGCGAGGATTTTGACCTGCAGGGATCCCTGGAAAAAGCCATTGACTTCCTCTTTTCTGAGCGGGGAGCTTTCCTGCGAGAGCACCTGGTGGATATCCTCTTTTCCAGCTCAGGAAACGGAGCTGCAGACGGCTTGGCCCATCTGCAGCGTCTGTGGGCCATCCTCAGTAGCAACCCAGCCTTTCAGCCGCTGCAACTTCTGCCTCTAGTGGCCAAGGTAGCCACTAGACCGGAGGCCCAACAACTGGGGCAGCAGCTGGCCTCCCGCTGGTTGCAGCGCCTGGCAGCCCGTCTAATCCGAGACTTGTTGCTGGCGGAGGAGGAGAAGGAGCCACCAGCCTCCCTAGATGGGCGAACGGGATCCCCCAAACCAGCGACTCGCCTCTCCGCTTCCGTAGCGTAGGGGTAGGCAAGCTGGGGAAATTCGAGCTAGCTTTGCTTGCTGCAGAACTTCCCCAGCCAACCCCCTAGTCTAGTTTGCTGCCTCAGCTTCCCCTACTGGGCGCTGTCGTTTTTGGGACTGGGAGTGTTGAGAGCTAGCATCATCCACTCGGAAAATTCATCGCGGCGGAAAACTTGGGGACAGGAGCGCGGGCCAAAACGCAGTAGGCTAGGCATGCCGTGCTCTTTGAGGCGAGCTCGCAGCCAGGTGCCAACGCCTGTCTTGCCATCGTTGGGCATTTCGGTTTGAAAGTCACTGTACATCAGCAACAACTGACTGCGGGACTGGAGCACGGCGTTTTCTTGGATCAACTTCGGCAGGGAAAGGCTAGCGTCTGAATTGCTGGCTTTGGTTGGCTCATGACGACGGCTGCGAGAACGAGATTTAGCACTTTCGCGGTTCTTACGAGCTTTCGGTTCAATGGCCATAGAATCTCCTAGACAACTAAGGGACTCCCAGAAGGGACAAAAGCCAGAACTCGCAGGCTGAAGCAAGAGCCCGCTGCGGAAGGTAGCTCGATGGGTACAGTCCTGGAGCAATCGCTGAGAAGTAGGGACACACGCTCTCAGTCCAGCGAGGGAAAAACTGCGCCAGCTTGCCACCAAAGCTTGAGATCCCTTGCCTGCCGCGGCAATCTCCAGCGCATCGAGTTCCTGGCCACACATCCAGGACTTGGCTTCGTTTTGCCTAACGGGGCTTGGTTACCCCCAGTCTGCAGAGTAGGGAAGTCCGGATGTTACTTTTAATATGACTTAAAACCGGACAGGTGAACACTCTTTAGCCAGAAGCAAGCTCAGGTTTGCAGGTTTTGTCGGCCGTTGCGGAGCACCCGCAGCGACTCCAGCAGCCGCATCTCCAGATCCTGTAAAACCTGATCCACGTAGCGGTGGGCCTCCCGCTGGAGACGCTCTGACTCTTGGAGGGTCTGTCGCCGCACTTCCTCGCTCTGTTGGTAGGTTTGCCGCAACAACTGTTCCGCTTGAGCTTGGGCTTGGCGGAGGATGGTTGATTCGCTAACAAGCTGCTCGGCCCGGCGCTGGGCCATGGCCACGATTTCCTGGGCGTAGCGATGGGCCTCCGCCAAGATCTGATCCCGCTGGCGCAGCACTTCCTCAGCTTCCTCCAAAGCAGTGGGCAAGGTAAGGCGAATGAAGTCCAACTGCTCCAGGATCTTTTCTTCGTCTATGAGGGTGCGAGACCAGAACAAACGAGGACTGCTGAGAATGGCCGCCTCCAGTTGATCCAGGGCCTCCTGAACACGCATTAATGCCAGGGCCTGATCCCCAGGCAGCTCCCCAGCGCGATTGAAGGCATCAGAGGACAATTCTTGCATTAGTCCAGCAAAGGAGGCCGGATAACCCCTACCATATCCATATCAGGTTTCCTGCTGCTTCAGCCAGCGGTTAGTGCGGGGCGGAAAAGCCCGCTCGCGTTAGCGGGACATAGTCCTTAAGCGACTTGAGTCGCTTGCCAATGCTACAATTGCTCCTAGGCAAGCACCTGCCCCGGTAAAAAATCCGGACAGGGCTGTAAGTCAACAAGTAAGCGGAGCCAACCATCTAGGGGCGTTTTGACAGCGCCTTTACGAGTCCCTCTGTGGACTGCGTAAGAATCCCTTGACTAAGGACTACGTCTTGCTTCGCGACTAGTCGGGGGAGTGTCAATAGGGAGTGGACTTGGATTGCTTTCTGCCCATGCCCCAGCCGCAGCCTCCCCGCCGATTAGAAGATCAATTTGTGGAGAATGTCTCCCGCTACCCTACCTACTTCATTACTGTCTTGCTAGGAGGGATCTGGGCTGGCCTCCAGCCCTTTGTGAACCTGTATCGCAAAAGCCGGACGGCAGGGGCTCTGGTGACGCTGGGAGCCCTGGCTCTGCTGCTGTTTGTCTATTTCACCCTGCGGGCAATGACGGGGCATCCCTTGCTTCCAGCCTGGATGTTGGGCTGAGGGGGAGGATCCTCTCCGTCGCTTACAAAAGCAAGTGCCCCCCACCGCCTGCTTAGATCCGGGTGCTGCTTTAAGCCGAGCAAGCTCCTAAGAGATCCCTAGGGGTGGCGGTAGCAAGCGGAGGAGGTTTGCCGCTAGCTTGGTAGGGGTATCTCCATATTTGAGCTCATGGCAGATTGGATCCTGTTGGCGCTGGTGGGTTCAACGACCTACCTGCTGCTACAAAAAAGCGTGGCCCGCCTCTCCAAGGTGCCGTGGCGGATCCTGTGGCTGGTGATGATGCTGCCCCCCCTGATTTGGGTGCTGGGGCGGCAGGTGTTTCAGTACGAAATGCCCCCTTTGCTGATGTTGGGGCTGTTTTTGGCTTCTTACTTTGCCAGCATGACCCTGGTGCGGCGGGGGCGTCTCCCGCCTCCACCAGCAAGCCCTCCGCCTCGGGCGGAAAACACCCCGCTCGAGCGGGATCCCGAACCAGAGCAGGAGCCTTTGCTGGAGAGAGAGGAAGACGAGGAGGAAGGGGCTGCGGCTGCTCCCCTTTCCATCGCTGAGGTGTCGCGGGAAAAGCTCAATCGCTGCTTTCCTTGGAACGTTTTCTATCTGCAAAGCGTGGAATACCGCCCTCAGGCCATCATCTGCCGCGGCAATTTGCGGGCGGATCCCACCGAAGCCTATGAGCGGGTGCAGCGGAATGTGGAAACCACCTTTGGCAAGCGCTTTCTAGTGGTGCTCCAGGAGGGGTTTGCCGGCAAGCCTTTTTTTGCTCTGGTGCCCAACCCAGCGGCGCGGCGCTCCCTAACCCGTCAGGAAGAATGGCCTCTGCTGGCGCTGGGGCTACTGCTGTTTACCTTTTGGACAACTCTAACTGCCGGCGCCCAGGCGGCTGGGGTCAGCCCTGATCGGTTGCTGCATTTGCCCTCGCTGCTACAAGGGCTGCCCTATGCAGTGGGGATCCTGGCCATTCTGGGATCCCATGAGGGGATCCGCTACTGGGTGGCCCGCCGCCACGGCATCAAAACCTCGCTCCCCTACTTCATTCCGGTGCCTTTTGTTCTGGGAACTTTTGGGGCCTTCATTGAGCTGAAAGAACCGGTGCCCAACCGCAAGGTGCTGTTTGACATTGCCGTTGCCGGGCCGCTGGCAGGCAGCCTCGTTGCTTTGGCAATGTTGCTCCTGGGGCTAGTCTTTTCGACGCCTGCGGATCCTCCGGCAGTGCCAGAGGGGCAGCCGACCCCGATTAGCTTCCATCGCATCGATCCACGCCTATCGGTGCTGCTAGCAATCCTGGCGCGTATGGTGCTAGGGGATCAATTGCAGCCGGGCCAGGTGATCGATCTGCACCCCTTGGCCTTTGCCGGCTGGCTGGGTCTAGTGGTGGTTGCCTTTAACCTGGTGCCGGTGGGCCAACTGGATGGGGGCCACCTTGTCCACGCCGTCTATGGCCAGCAGATGGGGGCCAATGTGGGGCGAGTAACTCGCTGGCTGGTGCTGCTGCTGGCCTTGACGGTGCAGCCCTGGCTGTTATTGTGGGCGCTGCTGCTGTTTGTTATCTCCAGTGCCGACGAGCCGGCCCTCAACGACGTCACTGAGCTGGATGAGGGGCGGGAGCTGCTGGGGCTGGGGATGCTGACGTTGCTGGTGTTGATCCTGCTGCCGGTGCCACCCTTTTTGCAAACTTGGTTGGGCTTGGCCTAGTTCGGGGTAGGATCCAAACCACGCCTAACCAGCTCAGCCCTAGCCATGCCAGCAGGTTTAATTGTCCAGAAGTACGGCGGCACCTCTGTCGGCTCCATTGAGCGCATCCAGGCCGTGGCCCAGCGGGTGGCCCACACGGTGGATCAGGGCCAGCGGGTGGTGGTGGTGGTCTCAGCGATGGGAGAGGAAACAGACCGCCTGGTGGAACTGGGGGAACAGATCCTCCAGGGATCCCCGACCACGCCGGCCCAGTGGCGGGAGTGGGACATGCTCCTTTCCACGGGCGAACAGGTAAGCATTGCCCTGCTGGCCTTGGCGCTGCAGCGCTTGGGCTATCCTGCCGTTTCGCTGACGGCGGCTCAGGTAGGGATTGTTACCACCCGGGATCACGGGCGGGCCCGCATTTTGCACATCCACACCGACCGCCTCTGGCAGCACTTGGAGCGGGGAGAGGTGGTGGTGGTGGCCGGCTTTCAGGGCATCACCAGCCTAACTGAGCTGGAAATTACCACCCTGGGGCGGGGGGGATCCGACACTACGGCGGTGGCTTTGGCGGTGGCTCTGGGAGCAGAGCTGTGCGAGATCTACACCGATGTGCCAGGGATCTTTACTACCGACCCGCGCAAGGTACCCGAGGCCAGGTTGTTGCCAGAGATTACTGCTGACGAGATGCTGGAGCTGGCCAGCTTGGGAGCGCAGGTGCTCCACCCCCGCTCCGTAGAAATTGCCCGCAACTACGGCGTCAAGCTGCGGGTGCGCTCCAGCCTGGAGCCCTTGCAGGCAGGATCCGAGGGCACCCTCATTCTTTCTCCTCCTCCCCGCCCTCGCCCCGCCGATAGTAGCATTGAGCTGGGCCGGGCAGTGGATACGGTGGAGCTGGATTGGGATCAGGCCAAGGTGGTGTTGGTGGGAGTGCCGGATCGCCCGGGCATTGCCGCTCAGCTGTTCCAGGAAATTGCGGCAGCCGGGATCAACGTCGATTTAATCCTGCAGTCGCTCCACCTCAGTGCAGCCGAGGGATCCCCTACCAACGACATTGCCTTTACCGTCAGCCGGGCGCAGGCAGCCCAGGCGGCAGCCGTGGCACAGCAGGTGGGCCAGGAGCTGGGGTGTAGGGAAGTCCTCGTCGAGGAGGCGGTGGCCAAGGTCAGCATTGCCGGGGTGGGGATGATGGGTCGCCCGGGCATTGCCGCCGAGATGTTTCGAGTGCTAGCGGAAGCCGGGATCAATCTCCAGATGATCTCCATGTCGGAGATCAAGGTAAGCTGTGTGGTGGCTGCTGAGCGGGCTGGGGAGGCCGCCCTGGCCTTGGGAGAAGCCTTTCAGGTCATCCCCCACTTGCATCGGGTCACGGTAGCTCCTGGCCGGGATCCCCTCCCCAGCAGCCACCCCGTGCGGGGCGTTGCCCTGGATCTCAAGCAGTCGCGGCTGGGCATCCGCAAGGTGCCGGACCGCCCAGGGACGGCTGCCCATCTGTTTGGGCGCCTGGCCGCAGCTGGCGTTATCGTCGATACCATCATCCAAAGCCAGCGGGGCTACCACAATGGGATCCCCAGCACCGACATTGCCTTTACTGTGCCCCAGGAGCAAGCGCTGGCGGCTGAGGCCGTGTGCCGGCAGGTGGCCGAGGAGCTGCAGGCGGCGGGGGTCGAAGCCGACCACGATATCGCTAAGGTGAGCATCGTCGGCGCCGGCATGGAAATTTATCCCGGCGTCGCCGCGCGCTTTTTCGCTGCCTTGGCCAACGCCGGGATCAACATTGAGATGATTGGCACCTCAGAGATTAAGGTAAGCTGCGTGGTGCGACGGGAGCAAGGAATCCGCGCTCTGCAAGCTGCCCACCGCGCCTTTGAACTCGACCGAGCCTAGTCGGCTTTGGCTGCTAGCAGCAGGGGGAAGTGGTGGGCGTTGGGGGCGTGCATGGCCTGGATCCCCAGGTTGGCGCGGTTGAGGAGGTCGGCGTAGGTGGGGATAAACCGACCCTGGCTATCCAGAATGGACTGGTTGAAGTTGAAGCCATTGAGGTTAAAGGCCATCACCCCAATGCCAATGGCTGCCGCCCAAATCCCTACGGTCGGCAGGGCCGCCATCCAGAAGTGGACAGAGCGGCTGTTGCGCCAGCCAAGGCTTGGGATCCCCAGCCGCCCCAAAAAGGCGTAGTGGCCGGCCAGGAAGTTGTAGGTGACCTCCTCTTGGCCAAAGCGGTAGCCGGCATTGGCCGACTCCTCTTCCGAGGTCTCCCGGATTAGGCTGGAGAGCACTAGGGAGCCGTGTAGAGACGCCAACAGGGCGCCGCCAAACACCCCGGCTACCCCCAGCCAACTGGTGGGGTGCATCAAGAGGTTGTGTTCCGCCTGGAAGGCCAGCATGAAGTGGAAGGTGCCGGCAATCCCCAGCGGCAGTCCCTCTGAGAAGCTGCCCTGGCCGATGGGGTAGACCAAGAGCACCGCTGTAGCGGCAGCCGCCGGCGCAGAAAAGGCCACCGCAATCCAGGGGCGCATGCCCAGCCGGTAGCTCAACTCCCACTGCCGGCCAAGGTAGCACCACACCCCAAGGAGAAAGTGAAACACGATGAGCTGGTAGGGGCCGCCGTTGTAGAGCCACTCATCCAAGGAGGCGGCTTCCCAGATGGGGTAGAAGTGCAGGGCAATGGCGGCTGAGGTGGGCACCACCGCTGCAGAAATGAGGTTGTTGCCCCCCAACAAAGAGCCAATCACCGGCTCGCGGATCCCGTCCATATCCACCGGCGGCGCGGCAATGAAGGCAATCACAAAACAAAAGGTTGCTGCCAACAATGTTGGGATCATCAATACGCCAAACCAGCCAATGTAAAGCCGGTTTTCGGTGCTGGTAATCCACTGACAAAAACTTTCCCAACTCCACAGCCGCCGCGCAGCAGCGGAGCGACGAATGACCGTACTCATAGGCCAACTCCTAGAAAATTTCAGCAAAGCCACCTCCCCCCTGCCTTTGCCGAACTGATCTCAGGAGCTCCTTCGACAAGGCCTAGGGGAGCTTTCTTCCAAACTAGACAGTTTTCGGGATGCCGACAGGGATCCCTAACGTGTGCAGCCAGAATGTGAAACAAATTGATGTATCGATACAAATAGGCAAATCAGTGTTGCGATTTTGATGCCTTGGTCTCGGCTTTTCCTGGGCAGCCAAGGCCACTTTCTCCAGCCGAGAACTTTAGAATTTCTTAAGGTGAAGGTCTTAAGAATTTCTTCAGAAAGGTAACCTAAGAAGGCTGAGATCTATCTCCCAATTTCGGCGTGAAACTCCTGCAGGGACTTCACCTGTAGGGATCCCGACTGCAGGGCGCGGATGGCAGCCGCGGTGGCCTTGGCCCCGGCCAGAGTAGTAACCAAAGGGATCTTGTAGGCCAGGGCCGTGCGCCGGATCTTCCGCCCATCCTGTTGGGCCTCGCTGCCGGAAGGGGTATTGACAATAAGCTGAATCTGGCGGTTTTTGATGGCGTCGATAACATGGGGCCGGCCCTCGTGCAGCTTGAGCACCTTCTCGACAGGGATCCCGTGTTGGGCCAGAACTTTTTGCGTGCCGGCAGTGGCCAGTAGACGAAAGCCCAGCTTGACAAACTCTTGGGCCAGTGGGATCACGGCCTGCTTGTCGCGATCGCTGACGCTGATGAACACCGTGCCCCCTAGGGGCAGGTTCTGGCCGGCAGCCAGTTGCGCCTTGGCAAAGGCACGGCCAAAGTCGGTGTCAATCCCCATCACCTCGCCGGTGGAGCGCATCTCCGGCCCCAGCAACGTGTCGGTACCAGGAAACTTGTGAAACGGCAGCACCGCCTCCTTGACAGCCACGTAGGGTGGGATCACCTCCTGGGTAAAGCCCAGCTCCGCCAGGGTTTTGCCGCTCATCACCTGGGCGGCATAATCGGCCAGAGGGTGGCCAATGGCCTTGCTGACAAATGGTACGGTGCGGGAAGCGCGCGGGTTGGCCTCCAGGACGTAAACCTGCTCCTTCTGGACGGCGTACTGCACGTTAATGAGTCCCACCACCCTGAGAGCTTGCGCCAGCTTCACCGTCCAGTCGCGAATCACCTGCAGCACTGCGGGGCTGAGGGTGCGGCTGGGCAAGACGCAGGCGGAATCCCCCGAGTGGATTCCGGCCTGCTCGATGTGCTCTAGGATCCCGCCGATGGTTACAGCCCCGGTGCGGTCGGCAATGGCATCCACATCCACCTCCACCGCCTCTTCCAAAAACTGGTCCACCAGCACAGGACGGTCGGGATCCACTGCCACGGCTAGCTGCATGTAGCGCTGCAGATCCTGGTCGGAATAGACAATCTCCATGGCCCGCCCCCCCAGCACATAGCTGGGCCGCACCACCACCGGGTAGCCGATGCGGCGAGCAATTTCCAGGCTTTCTTCCACGCTGTGGGCAATGCCGTGGGCCGGCTGGCGGATCCCCAATTCCTGAAGCAGGCGCCCAAAACGACCGCGATCCTCGGCTATGTCAATGGAGTCAGGGGAAGTGCCCCAGATGGGCGCCTGAGCTGCTGCCAGCCTCTGGGCCAGCTTCAGGGGGGTTTGGCCGCCAAACTGCAGGATAAGCCCCACCGGCTGCTCAGCTTCGACCAGGTTCATCACCTCTTCATAGGTCAGGGGCTCAAAGTAGAGGCGATTGGCGGTGTCGTAGTCGGTGGAAACCGTCTCGGGGTTGGAGTTGACCATGATGGTCTCATATCCAAGACGGCTGAGGGCAAAGGCGGCATGACAGCAGCAGTAGTCGAACTCGATCCCTTGGCCAATGCGGTTGGGGCCGCCCCCCAGGATCATCACCTTCGGCTTGGCGGTGGGGAAGGTCTCGGATTCGCTCTCGTAGGTGGAGTACTGGTAGGGGGTGGTCGCCTCGAACTCGGCGGCACAGGTATCGACGGTTTTGTAGGTGGGGATCACCCCCAGTGCCTTGCGGCGATCCCGCACCTGCGCTTCAGTGGAGCCGGTCAGGTGGGCAATTTGTCGGTCGCTGAAGCCCATTTGCTTAAGGTGGCGCAGATCCTCAGCACTCAGGGATCCCAGCTCCCGCCCCTTGAGGGCTTGTTCCACTTCCACCAGCTCCTGCAGCTTGTCGATAAACCAGGGATCAATGTGGGTAAGCTGGGCAATTTCCTGAACGGAAAAACCCATGAGCAGGGCGGTGCGAATGGTCAAGAGGCGAAAAGGGTTGGGGGTGCGCAGGTTGGCCCGCACCTCCTCTGGGGTAGGGAAGACTTCCGGTCGGTCGCTGCCAAAGCCAGGGCGGTCGATCTCTAGGGATCGCAGCGCCTTCTGGAGAGATTCTTGGAAGGTGCGGCCAATGGCCATTGCCTCCCCCACCGACTTCATCTGGGTGGTCAAAACCGGCTCTGCACCGGGGAACTTCTCAAAGGCAAAGCGGGGGATCTTGGTGACCACATAGTCGAGGGTAGGCTCAAAGCTGGCCGGCGTTTTGCGGGTAATGTCGTTGGGGAGCTCCGGCAGCGTGTAGCCCACGGCCAGCTTGGCGGCAATCTTGGCAATGGGGAAGCCGGTGGCCTTGCTGGCCAAAGCAGAAGAGCGGGAAACCCGCGGGTTCATCTCGATCACCCGCACTTCACCATTGGCGGGGTTGACGGCAAACTGCACGTTGGATCCCCCGGTTTCCACCCCAATTTCGCGCATGATGGCGATGGCGTAGTCCCGCAGCCGCTGGTACTCCTTGTCGGTGAGGGTCTGGGCCGGGGCCACGGTGATGGAGTCGCCGGTGTGTACCCCCATGGGGTCAATGTTTTCAATCGAGCAGATGATGACCACGTTGTCCGCCAGATCCCGCATCACCTCCAGCTCAAACTCCTTCCAGCCAATCACCGACTCTTCCACCAGGATCTGGGAGACCGGGCTGGCCTCCAGGCCGGCGGCGCAGATCTCCTCCAGCTCCTCCTGGTTGTAGGCCACACCGCCGCCGGTGCCTCCCAAGGTATAGGCAGGGCGGATGATGAGGGGATAGCCAATCTCTTGGGCAATCTGCTTGGCTTCGGCCAGGCTGCGGGCCAACCCTGAGCGGGGCACGGCCAGGCCAAGCCGCTGCATTGCCTGCTTAAAGAGCTCCCGATCCTCCGCCTTTTCAATAGCCTCCCGCTTGGCCCCAATTAGCTCCACCCCGTACTGGTCCAGGATCCCGCGCCGGGCCAGCTCCACCGCCACATTTAAGGCCGTCTGACCCCCCATGGTGGGAAGGAGGGCATCGGGGCGCTCCCGCTCGATGATCTGGGCCACGAAGTCCGCCGTCACCGGCTCGATGTAGACGCGATCCGCCATGCTGGGATCCGTCATGATGGTGGCCGGGTTGGAGTTGACCAGGATTACCTCGTAGCCCTCCTCTCGCAGGGCTTTGCAGGCTTGGGTGCCCGAGTAGTCAAACTCGCAGGCTTGGCCAATAACAATAGGCCCCGCTCCGATGAGCAAGATCTTGTGAATGTCAGTACGACGCGGCATGGGATCCCTGGGGTGGCAAGGTCAGCCTTCTATTTTAAGAGGCAGGCTCAGCTCAGGGTGCGAAAGGGAGGGGAATGGGGTACCTTGAACGAGGGGCTCTAGAAGTGGTGGCTGTTGGTCAAAGATGAACTTACCCAGCCTCCTCTGGCCGAATCCTGACGCGATCCCGGCTCCGCCTCAGCCGGGGATCCTAGGCATCTTGGCTTCCGGCAACGGCAGCAATTTCGAGGCCATTGCCCAGGCCATCGAGGCCGGCGAGTTGCCAGCCCACATTGCCGTTGTTATCACCAACAATCCCGAGGCCTATGTGCGGCAGCGGGCGCAGCGAAGAGGGATCCCCTGTGTCCTGCTCAACCATCGGGAGTATCCTAGTCGGGAGGCGCTGGATGCCGCCATCGTGCAGGTGCTGCAGCAGCATCAGGTGGAGTGGGTAATCATGGCTGGCTGGATGCGCTTGGTGACCCAGGTGTTGCTGTCTGCCTATCCGGAGCGGGTCTTAAACCTTCACCCCAGCCTCCTGCCCAGCTTCAAGGGCCTGCGGGCGGTCGAGCAGGCGCTGGCGTGCGGCGTAAAAATCACTGGCTGCACCGTCCACCGCGTCACGTTGGAAATGGACAGCGGCCCCATCGTGGCCCAAGCAGCCGTGCCGGTTCTGCCGGAAGATACGGTGGAGTCTCTGCACCGGCGCATCCAGGTCCAGGAACATCGCCTTTATCCCCTGGCCATTCGCCTCTGCCTAGCCGAGGGATCCCGCCTTCCCAAGCTGAGTTGAGTCCTGGCCGGTCGCCCGGCCCTCTGGCAAGAATGGAGCCGTTTTGGGGTGGGGGTGCTGCCACAAGCGGTGATGGCGGAGCTGGAACGCCTGAGCCGACAGGCTATCGATCCCCAGGAAGAATCGATAGCGCGCGCCTTCTTGCGCCAGGGGTCCAGTTTGGGATTTGCCGTCTCGGCAGCCCGCGCTGGGGTGGGGGACGCCAACGCTGGCCAGCAGTCACGGGGAGTTCGCCTGGAGCAGGCCATTGTCGAGTGACCTATGCCCTTGCCCAACAGCAGCCAGACTCCCTGGTGGTGGTGAGTAACAATCGGCCGTTGGTAGGCAGGCACTGGGTGTCCCTAACCCCTGGCCGAGCTCAACCGGTGGATGCGCCAGCCGAAGCAACCCCAAGCGGTGGTCATGGCTTTACGGCGGCTGCCAGGGCCCCCCTTCCTGCTACTCCGTTGCGCCCCTCCCCAACTTCTGCAAAACCACCCTTCCCGCCTCAAGAGGGATCCCGACCTGCCCAGAGCAGATCTCAAGTTGGCTTGGCCCTCCAAAGCACCCTGGCGCTGCTGTTGGCCTTGACCTTTTTCTCAGCATCAGGGTTGTTGGCCTGGCGCGTGCTGGATCCGGCGGGGAGCGAAGGGATCTGGCGGCGGCTGCCCCTGTCTTGGCTCCCTTGGCTGCGGGATCTCTAGCCGCCTTGCCGGCAGCAGCCCAAACAGGCGTATGCTAGGGTGAAGGCTTTCTCAAAACCAGTCCCCACCCATGACGGCAACAGCTGACCTTTGGCCCCAGCTTTTAGGCCAACTGCTGGAGCGGCAATCCCTCAGCGAGGCCCAGGCGGAGCAGCTTATGAACGGCTGGTTGCACAACCAAGTGCCGGATGTGGTGTCGGGAGCGATTTTGGCGGCTCTGCAAGCCAAGGGAGTGAGCGCCAGCGAGCTGGCCGGCATGGCGCGGGTGCTGCAGCGCGCTTCTCTGGGATCCCCTCTGGATCTGCCCCTCTTGCTGGATACCTGCGGCACCGGGGGAGATGGGGCCGGGACGTTTAACATTTCCACCGCCGTGGCCTTCGTGGTCAGCGCTGCCGGGATCCCGGTGGTAAAGCATGGCAACCGTTCCGCTTCCGGCAGAGTGGGCTCGGCGGACGTGCTGGAGGCTTTGGGGGTGAACCTCAACGCCGAGCCGGAGCGGGTGCGGGCGGCAGTGGCAGAAGTGGGCATTACCTTTCTCTTTGCCCCCAACTGGCACCCAGCGATGCGGGCGGTAGCTCCCTACCGACGGGCCCTCAAGGTGCGCACTGTTTTCAACCTGCTGGGGCCCTTGGTCAATCCTTTCTACCCCAACCGGCAGGTCATCGGGGTTTATGCGCCGGAGCTGGTGCCGGTCATGGCCGAGGCTCTGCGCCTGCTAGGGCGGAAAGCAGCCATCGTACTCCATAGCCGGGAAGGCCTTGACGAAGCTGGCCTTGCCCAGCCCACGGACTTGGCCGTTCTCTCCCAGGGATCCCTGCGCACGGAAGTCTTGAACCCGCGGGATTACGATCTCACCCCTGCGTCCGTCCAGGCTCTCCAGGGAGGGGACTTAGCGGAAAATGCCGCTATCCTCAGCCGCGTCCTCCAGGGAGAGGGGGAACCTGCCCAGCGGGATGTGGTGGCCCTCAATGCGGCGCTAGCTCTCCAGGTAGCGGGAGCTGTGGCTGACTTGAGAGCCGGAATTGCCCGCGCGCGGGAGATCCTTGCCAGCGGCGCCGCTTGGGATCGCCTGCAAAGGTTGGTCAACTTCCTCCAGCCCTGAGGCCAAGCTCTGCTTCCTTTGCCATGGGCTGGGGAACCTCCCGCCAACCCCGCTGCCCCGGCCCCCCTGTTTTAAAACTCCCGTCCTCGCCCAAAGGCCAGCACCTCCTCCACCCCCAGGCGGGGCTTGCGCGGCAAGTTGCCCGCGGCGGGGTAGCCCACCGCCAGCAGCATCACCGGCACGTAGCGGTCAGCAATGGCGAACTCCCGCTTCACCCCTTCTGGGTCAAAGCCAATCATCGGCCCGCTCACCAAGCCCTTTGCCTGGGCCGCAATCATCAAGGCCATGGCCGCTAGCGCCCCAGAGCGAATCGCCTCATCCCGCGCCAAGGTGGGGTTGTTGGCGTAGGTGGCTTGGGCCATGTTGACCCAGCTTTCTGCCCGTTCCGGGGGGAGAATCCCCGCAGCCACTGCCCTTTGGACAATCTCAGGCAGCTTCTCATAGCCTTTGAGATCCCCCAGGACAATGAACACCACCGCCGCATCCGCCACCTTCTGTTGGTTGTAGGCCAGGGCTTTGAGGCGCTCTTTGTCCTTGGGATCAGTGACGGCCACAAACCGCCAGTGCTGGATGTTGAAAGAGGAAGGAGCTTCCGTAGCATAGGCCACCAGCTCTCGGATCTCCGCTTCCGATAGAAGCCGGCTGGGATCGAAATGATCGGCGGAGACGCGCGTCTTGAGAGCAGTTAGGGCGTCCATGGATGGGCCTCCTCAAAATGGACAGCTCAAGAGCAACAGGGCTGCTCACCCCAGGGCTAACGGCAGAACTGGTAAGCAGCTCGACATTCTGGGTTCAAACAATCTGCCCCCTCCAATATATCTCCTGCTTTGGCCGGGGACAACTGGCAAGCTGGGGTTGGTCAGAGGGGATCCCTGACGCGAAGGCAGGTATGATGGAGAAGCGAGCTGGTCTCATCTGGAGGGCCAGGTGACGTTGTCCAATTGGTGTGGTGGAGGGGGAGAAGCAATCGGTGAACTTCGGTCGAGTGCTAACGGCCATGGTGACTCCCTTTACGGAAGAGGGGGAAATCAATTACGATGAGGCCGCTCGTTTGGCCGATTACTTGGTAACCCACGGCAGCGATGGCTTGGTGGTCTGCGGCACCACTGGCGAGTCTCCCACCCTCAGCTGGCAAGAGGAGTACGAACTGTTTCGGGTGGTACGGGAGGCCGTAGGGGGGCGGGCCAAGGTGATTGCCGGCACAGGCTCCAACTCCACCCGCGAGGCTATCGAAGCCACTAAAAAAGCTGCCCAGTTGGGCCTGGATGGCTCCCTCCAAGTGGTGCCCTACTACAACAAGCCCAGCCAGGCGGGGCTCTACGAGCATTTCAAGGCTATTGCCCAAGCCAGCGACTTGCCCATCATGCTCTACAACATCCCCGGCCGCACAGGGGTAAGCCTCCAGCCGGAAACAGTGGCGAAATTGGCGGAGTTGGAGACCATTGTTGCCATTAAGGAAGCCAGTGGTATAATGGACGTAGTCTCGGAAATTCGGCGGCTTACCCCCCCTCACTTTAGTATCTACTCTGGGGATGACTCCCTGACATTGCCAATTTTGTCCTTGGGAGGGAGGGGGGTAGTCAGCGTAGCCAGTCACCTGGTTGGACCGCAGCTGCAGGAATTGATCCAAAGCTACGCTGAGGGGCAGCACGAGCAAGCTTTAGCCTACCACTTACGTCTCTTGCCGCTGTTTAAGGTTTTGTTCATTGAGACCAACCCCGTTCCCATCAAGACGGCGCTGGCAATGCAGGGTTGGCAAGTGGGTCAAGTGCGCTCTCCCTTAGCCCCTCTTCAGGCCAATTCTCTACAGACTTTGCGACAAGTACTGCAAGAGATGGGGCTACTCGAGGAGGCGCAGGGATCCAAACCAGCGGCAGCAAAGGCTTCATGACCACATCTTTTTCGAGTTGTGCCTCTACTGGAGGGAGGTTTTTAGGGGAAACTTCGCGGAATTTAACCTGTGGTTAAATCAGCTGTCCTTTTAGGATTTTTTGCTCTTTCCCAACTGGGAGGGGACAGGTTCTGGTAGCAAAATCCAGCTTTCCCTGCTGACTTTGCTGCTGGCTTTCAGGGCTTTGTCTGCATCGGTTTTTGTTTGTTCAGCTGTCGCTGTTGAGGATCTGTAGCTCGTATGCCAACACCACGGACTTCGGTTGCTTCCCGTCCTGGGACCTCTGCTGCCAAGCCCACTTCCTCTCTGCAGATGATCCCGCTAGGAGGCGAACGCGAGATTGGCAAAAACACCTGGGTCTTCCGCTACGAAGACGACATCATCCTGCTGGATGCCGGCCTGGCTTTCCCCGATGAGACAATGCACGGTGTCAACATCGTGCTACCGGACATGACCTATATCAAGCAAAACCGGGACAAGCTGCGGGCAATGGTGGTTACCCACGGCCACGAAGATCACATTGGTGGGATCCCTTACCACTTGCGGGAATTTGACATCCCAGTCATCTATGGCCCCCGCTTGGCGCTGGCGCTGCTGGAGGAAAAACTGCGCGATATGGGTCTTCTGAATCGTACAGAATTGCGCCCCGTGGGGCCGCGGGATATTGTGCGCCTGAGCAAGAACTTCTTTGCCGAATTTATTCGCAATACCCACTCTTCTGCCGACAGCTTTACCGTGGCTTTGCACACGCCGGTGGGCGTTGTCATCCAGACGGGCGACTTCAAGATTGACCACACGCCGGTGGATGGCGAGCGCTTTGACCTCCATCGGCTAGCTGAGCATGGGGAAAGGGGGGTGCTCTGTCTTATCAGCGACTCCACCAATGCTGAGGTACCCGGCTTTACTCCTTCTGAAGCCGCGGTAGTGCCGGGCCTCACCAAAGCCATTGCGGAAGCTAAGGGACGGGTAATCATCACTACCTTTGCTTCTTCGGTGCATCGCCTCAATTTGGTGTTGCAGATTGCCGAGCAGCAGGGCCGGGTGGTATCTCTGCTGGGGCGCTCGATGTTAAACGTGGTGGCTCACGCGCGGCGCCTGGGCTACATCCGCTGCAAGGATGAAACGCTGCAGCCGATGCATGTCATCAACAGCTTGCCGGATGATAAGGTAATCATCCTCACCACGGGATCCCAAGGCGAACCCCTGGCTGCTTTGACCCGCATTGCTAACGGCGAGCATCCGCAGTTGCAGATTAAGCCGGGAGATACAGTGATCTGGTCGGCCAACCCCATTCCCGGCAACACGCTGGCGGTAACGCGGGTCATCGACAAGCTGATGGAGCTGGGGGCAAATGTTATCTACGGCAAAGACAAGGGGCTGCACGTCTCCGGCCACGGCTGCCAGGAAGATCAAAAGTTGATGATCGCCCTCACCCGTCCCAAGTTCTTTGTCCCCACCCACGGGGAGTACCGCATGCTGGTCAAGCACGCCGAAACGGCAATGAGCATGGGGATCCCGCGGGAAAACATCGTGATCATCGACAATGGCGATGTGGTGGAGGTGAACCAGGAGCGCATTGCTGTTGTCGGCAAGGTGCCCACGGGGGTACAGATGATTGCCGCTTCCCACGATGGGGTGGTCATGGACGAGATGCTGCAGGAGCGCCAGCAGATTGCCAGAGATGGCATGGTGACGGTGGTCATCAGCTTGGATGGCAGGGGCCAGTTGCTCTGCACGCCGCAGGTGCAAAGTTTGGGCCTGGCAGGTGAGGGCACCTCTCTCAAGGGATCCGACTTGAAACCCCTAGTGGAGGAGACCCTCAAGCAAGCATGGCCGCACTTTGCCCGCTCGCTGGAGCGGGGCAGGTTGGAGATTGACTGGGCTGGCCTCAAGGCAGAGGTGGAGCGGGTGGTGCGCCGCTTTGTCCGCGAACAACTGCCCGGCAAGCCGACGATACTGGTTTTTGTGCAGTCGCCTGAAGAGGAGTCTGGGCCGGTATCCTCTCTGCCTGTTGGGGAAGCCCAGCCGGAACAGGAACGGCTGGCCTTGGGACGGCGGCGGCGCTCCTCGGCGGCGGTGGCGGCTTCGTAAGACGGGGGTGGCTGGCTCTCAGGGCTTCCCTGGGCTGGGGAAGGAAAGTTCTGCTTTTGGGAAGCTGCTAGACGAGAGCTCTGCCAATGCCTCGGGAGCAAGGGATCCCACCTCGCTAAAGGGGGGGCAGTGGCGCTGGGGTGGGACCGGCTGCTGCAGGATCCTCAGGAAAGCCTCCGCCAGGTCGGCATATCCCCGGTCGTTGGGATGAAAGCCATCGGCTAGCGGGCCGGGGAAGAAAGACTCGCGGCGGTAGGAGCGGGGATCGCAGAGGAGGTCCACCACGGGGATCCCCTCCTGGCTCAGGGGGTTAATGGCCCGTTGGCTGAGGCCGACGGAGACCAAAGCCAGCAGCTGCCGCAGGCCCCTGGGCTGCTGCTGCCCCAGGGGGATCAGGGCAAAGTTGGGCAGGTTGGCCACCGCCAGGCGGGCTTGGGGGGCGCGGGCCCGCACCGCCTGCAGCAGGGTTTGGTAGTCGGCGGCAAATTGTTGGATCTGGCGCTCAATAAAGGGCAAGGGATCCTCGCCCTGCAGGGCTCGTTGGGCTGCGGCAAAGACAATGGCGTTGGTGTCGTTGCCGCCTACCCAGAGGGTAATCAGGGTGGCGTCGGGAGGGATGCGCGGCACTTGGTCCTGAAGCAGGTTGGCCGGGATCCCTTCCCGCAGGGCTTGCAGGGCTGGGCTGAGGACGGCTCCTGAGCGGCCCAAGTTAATTAGCTCCACCGGGCCGGGCAGTAGGCGGGCCAGGCGGGGGACATACCCCGTCCCATTGGGGCAGTCCAGGGGTTCTGAGCGCTGCGGGGGGGTGCCGGCAGCGTTGGCTGGGCCATCGCAGGAGATGGAGGCGTTGAAGCCAACGGCATCGCTGGCTCCCAGAGCCACATAGCGGGTGAGGGCGGGCGAGCTGGGCATTCTAGAGGCTTCGGAACAAGCGGTCAGCCCCCACCCCAGCATCCCGATTGCCACTGAGAGCAGCAGCAACCGAACGGGTCTGGGGGCTTGCCTCTTTTGCCAAGTAGGGGATCCCATAGGGTAGCTTTGCTGCAGAGGTGGGGGAAGCCCCCAGCCAAGCTAGCCGAAGATCAGCCAATCGGGGAGTATGGTGGGAGTATGGCGCTGCGTTTTTGCAAGTCCCGCACCTACCACGATCCCCTGCACGGCGCCATTAGCCTAGATGGCGGGGATCCGGTCGAGGCGCTGCTGATTCGCCTCATCGACACGTCGGCCTTCCAGCGCCTGCGCCGCATCCGCCAGTTGGACACCGCTTTTTTTACCTTCCATGGCGCTGAGGGCTCCCGCTTTACCCACTCGGTGGGAGTGCTGCAGGTTACGCGGCGCCTGTTTGACAAATTGGCCCGCCGCTACCCGGAGCTGCGCCCCTACCGCGCTGTAACGCTGGTTGCCGCTCTGCTGCACGACATTGGCCATGCCCCCTTTAGCCATGCCGGCGAGGAAATCTTCGGCTGCCGGCACGAGGTCTGGACGGCCCGCATCGTGCGGGAGGATCCCCAGATAGCCACGCTGGTGGCGGAGTTCGACCCGCAACTGCCGACCCAACTGGAGCAGGTGTGGCAGAAACAATTTCCCCTGCCGCTGGTGGGGCAGCTGATTGCCAGCCAACTGGACTGCGACCGCTTTGACTACCTGATGCGCGACAGCCTGCTCACCGGCGCCCAATACGGCCACCTGGATCTGGATCGCATCCTCACGGTGTTGGACTACGACCCGGAGACAGGATCCCTCTCCATTCCCGCCCGCAAGGGCCTGGGAGCCATTGAGCACTATCTGGTGGTGCGCTATTTCATGTACACCCAGGTGTACCAGCACCCCAAGAGCCTGTGTGCCCGCTTTATTTTGGAGCGGCTCTTCAAGCGGGCCCAGGTGCTGTTGCAACAGGGAAAGATCGAGTTGGATCCCATCTTGAGTGCCTGGTGTTGGGCGGCGCTGGCGGCGCAAAAGGGGGATCCCTTCGAGCTGCCTTTGCCCCTCTATTTGGCCGCTGACGATGTGATGTTCAGCTACCCTTTTCGCTTTTGGGCCATGGCGGGGAAGGATCCCATCTTGGCCGATTTGGCGCGGCGCTATTTGGATCGGGATCTGTTCAAAGCCCGCAACATCACCCGCTTGTCAGAAGAGCGACGCCAAGAGCTGGTGGCAACTCTAAGCCAGAAGATGCAGCAAGATGGCTTGGATCCAGAAAGCTACTTGGGAATTCGCTCGGCCCATGTCCAGGGCTACAGCTTCTACGACCAAGGGATCCAACTCAAAACCGAGGACGGCTACGTGGAAATTGCCCAGCTCTCGCCACTGGTGCGATCCCTGGTGGAAACGCAAAGCCAGGTTTGGCTGATCTTCCCCCGCCCCTACAGCGATATCGTAGAGAGGGCTTTGTCTGCCTAGAGGATTGGCAGATCCCAGGGCTAGGGCATGGGCAAAATCCGTTCCTTATCTGAAAGAGGGAAGCAAGAGTGGGAATCCCGGAGATCCTGGCGATGGTGTTGGCGCTAACGGCCCTGGCGATTGCCTTGGTGGCGCTGCGGCTGGGGCAGGCGCTGTGGGCTTCCCCCTGGCTGCGGGATCCCTTGCCGGAGCAAGCGGCAGAGGTCGCAGCGGCCCTGGAGCGGCTGGCGGTGATCGTGCCTGCCTACAACGAGGCGGAAAACGTGGTGGGCTGCCTAAGCAGCATCCTGGACAGCACCGCCGCCCCGCTGCAGGTCTGGCTGGTGGACGACGGCTCCACCGATGCCACCTGGGAGCTGGCCCAGGCCCTGGCTGCCGAACGGCAAGATCCGCGGCTGCACCTGCTCCAAGGGGATCTCCGCCCCCAGGGTCAAACGTGGGTGGGCAAAAACTGGGCCTGTGCCCATGCCGTTGCTGCCCTGGCCGCCCAGCCTGATCCCCCCGACTACCTGCTCTTTCTCGACTGCGACGTGCGGCTGCCATTGAAGCAGCCCTAGGACAGTTGCTGGCAAGCGGCAGCGCCTTGGTAAGCGTAGGGCCTCAGTTGGTGTGCGGCTGCCTGGCCGAGTGGCTGGTGCAGCCCATCATGATGGTCATCTTGGCGGCAGGCTACGACTTTGCCGCCGTCAACGATCCCAAGTGTCCCAAGGCCTTTGCCTTCGGGCCGTTCATGCTGTTTCGCCGCTCTGCCTACGAGCAAGTGGGCGAACACGCCGGCGTGGCCAATGTGGTTATCGAGGATGTGGCCTTGGCCCAGCGCATCAAAGTGGCTGGCCTGGGCTTGCAGATTTGCCTAGGGGGGTCGCGGGTGCGATGCCGCATGTACGCCAATGGAGCCGCCCTCTGGGAAGGGTGGACGAAAAACTGGTTCCTAGGCCTGGAGCGCAACTGGGCCCTCGCCGTGTTGGCGATGGTCACTGTCTTGGGCATCTGCAGCCTGCCCTGGCTGGGGTTGATCCTGGCTGCGGCTATGGGATCCCTGCAGGTCTTGGCGGCCAGCCTGGCCGGGATCCTAGGCCAAGGGGTCATCCGCCTGCTTCTATGGCGTTGGGCCCACCTGCCGCTGCGTTACTGGTGGCTGACGGTGGTGGGAGGCTGGGTGACGGCAGCCATCATCTTGGCTTCTGCCATCCGCACCACCAGCGGGCGCAACTGGACTTGGCGGGGCCGTCCCCTGGGGTCAAACTAGCCTGGATCCTCTGAAATCTGTTGGGAACATGGTCTAATGGGGGATGTTCGGGGAGCATCCCAAAATAAACAAGCGGCGTTGACAAGGTGTTTACAAAGGTGGGGTAGCACCATGCAGGCTTTGGTCATCGGCTCCGGGGGAAGGGAACACGCTCTGGCGTGGAAGCTGTTGCAGTCTCCCCAGATTACTCGGGTCTACTGTGCACCTGGCAACGGCGGCACGCAGCAGATGCCCCGCTGTCAATCCGTAGCGCTGGCAGCCACTGACATCGAGGGTCTAGTTCGATTCGCTACCGTTCAAGGGATCCGCCTGACGGTGGTGGGGCCGGAACTGCCCTTGGTCGCGGGAATTGTGGACGCCTTTCAGGCAGCGGGGCTCCCCATTTTTGGTCCCAGTCGCGCCGCCGCCCAACTGGAGGGAAGCAAGCTCTGGGCCAAGCAACTGATGCAGGAAGCAGGGATCCCTACGGCTCCGGCTGCTGGCTTTGCCGACTTGTCTGAGGCACTGGCCTACCTGGATTCAAGAACTCCGTCAGGCAAAGGCAGCTATCCGGTGGTGATTAAAAAAGATGGGCTGGCCGCCGGCAAGGGGGTAACCGTTGCCCACAGCCGGGAAGAAGCCGTGCAGGCCCTGGAGGCAGCCCTGGCCAAGCCGGGCGAGCGGGTGCTGATTGAGGAGTTCCTTGCCGGCCAAGAGGTCTCGGTGCTGGCTCTGACGGATGGCCAGATCTGCCTGCCGCTGCTGCCCGCCCAAGACTACAAGCGCCTTGGCGATGGCGATACCGGCCCCAATACCGGCGGCATGGGGGCCCACGCCCCAGCAGACCACCTGGTGACGCCACAGCTTTTGGCCCGCATCCAGGCCCAAGTGCTGGATCCCACCCTACAGGCGCTACAGCGGCGGGGCATTCGCTACCAGGGGGTGATCTACGCCGGCCTGATGATTGCACCCAACGGGGATCCCTATGTGTTGGAGTACAACTGCCGCTTCGGGGATCCCGAAGCCCAGGTGATCCTGCCCCTGTTGGAAAACCCTCTGGACGAGGTGCTGCTGGCCTGCATCGAGGGACGGCTGGCCGATCTTCAACTAAAGTGGAAACCTGGCTACGCCGCCTGCGTGGTCATGGCTGCCCCCGGCTACCCTGACAGCTACGAGCGAGGGATCCCCATTACTGGTCTGGAGGCTGCTGCTGCCACCGGGGCCCTGGTGTTCCATGCCGGCACTCGCCAGGTGGGCAAGCAGCTTCTCAGCGACGGCGGGCGTGTCCTCTGTTTTACCGGCCAAGGGGCAACGCTGGCGGAAGCGCTGCGCCAAGCCTATGCTGCTGTGGAGCAGGTGCAGTTCCCCAAAGCCCACTACCGTTCTGACATTGGCAGCCGCGCCCTTGGGCCTGCCGTCCGGCGAGGTGTAGTGCCCGCCTCCTAGTCCCCTTCTTTTTTCGACTGCATCTCAAAGCCCCAGAGAGGTCGCTTCTCTGGGGCTGGTAAAGCGGCTTTGAAAAAAGCTTTGATGATTAGAGCCTAACTCCTCCAGTAAAGAGACGGCAACGATAGTATCAGAATCTCAACTTTCCTTAGATTTTCTCAACGGTGGGGCTGTTTCCGGCTGAGGAGAAGAGGCCTAACGTCTTGCTCCCGAAGGCATGCAGTTGAGCATCAGGGTGCAAAGTCCCACTCTAAGCTGAGGTTGAAGGGCTTCTTCTGCCAGAGCCAGCGAGGTGGGATCCCCAGTCCTTCGGTTAAGGGCGCAGACCTTTGCGGCGCTTGAGGGTTGCAGTCGTAGAGGGTGGTGGTGTAGCGATAGGTGCGCGGCGGCCCGCCCTTGAGCCGGATGCCGCTAATCTCAAAGAGGTAGGGGCGATTGGGCTGGACGGGTCCCACCGAGTAGGTGAGAGTCTCTAGGCCAAAGGCGGGATCCCCAACCCGCAGATCCCAAACCGGCACTGCCTCGCCAGTGAGGGCATCGGTGATGCGAACTTGGGCCTGGCTGAGATCAGAGAGGCCGCCGCGGCTGGGCACCGAGAAAGACCAGCGGTAGGCAGACAAAGGCTGGCCGGAAAACCCCTCGAGGCGGTACAGGTAGCCGTCCCTCTCCGGGAAGGCAATGAACTCTGGATCTGGCACCGACTCGTCAAAACCGAAGATCCAATTGGCATTGGCCTGGGTCACCCGTCCGGCCCGCGGGTCGTAGACAATGCCGTAAGCTCCTTGGGCGTACTGGGGGTAGAGGTTCCAGCGGCGATGCCCCACATCCACGAAGTTTTCCCGGCCCGGCTCGGCAAAATAAATATCTACCTGGCGCGCCAGCACCCGCCCTGGGTCGGGGCCGTTCAGCTCCAGAATCGGGCCAATTGCCAAGTTGCTAAAGCGGGATCCCGCCGCCCCGGCAGCAGTGAAGCAACGCCAAGAGGGGGGTGGCTCGTGGCTGAGGGCGCCATTGGCCACCTGCAGCAGCGCCGCCTGCTGAGCGGCCGCCAAGAATTCGGGATTGAGCTCCACCGGCGGCAACTCGTGCAACAGCCGCAGAAAGTTCAGCCGATCCATCATCTTCTGGGCTGCTGCCGGGGTGAGGCGACCGGGATTGCAGGTGGCAACTTGCGGCTGCTCGGCATAGATGGGGCCAGCAAAGGTGCGGGTCTGGCGATCCAACTGGCAGAGGAAGTTGGCAATCGGCAGCTCTCCTGCCCGCGGAGGTTCTGGAGCTGTGAGGGATCCCCTCCCACCACAGGCAGCCACCAAAAATAGTAGGCAGAGCAAACTAAGAACTCCCCCTGCCCAGACTGGCTTCCAACTGGGCAGCCGCTGCCAAGGCATGTAAGTCCTGTAGGGTTATCGACTAGCAGGAGTAGGGGTAGGGAGGCTGGGGGGACTGACGGTGCTGCTGCTACCCTCGTCACAGGCAGACAGCAGCCCCAGGCAGAGGAACAGGGCCAGAGCCCCCAAGAGCTTGCAGGTCACTTGGGTGGGTTGAAGTGTAGCCATCGCAACAGATCTCCAAAACCCTGCCAGGCTTGACCCTGTTTTATCACACAGGGGGGAAGTGCCAGAGCAGAACCTGGTTTCTCCCCCTTGGCCCTGCCTACTAGAGATAGAGCCCAAAGCGATCCTCTCTCTCCACCCTTAGTGCTGGTAGGGATCCCCGTACCTTAATGGCACCTTAGATGAATCTGCTTTTTTGCTGCTGAATTCGGCTGCTCAAGGGATGATCTGAAACTCCAGGTTGTAGGTTTGAAGCAGGTTGATTGTCTCGTGATCGGTGAGGTTGGTGTCGGCCAGCTCCAGGTTGTAAAAATCGATAAACTCCTCGTGGTCAAAGTAGGGGCCGGCATGCCAGGTGCCCACCTCCAGTTTGATAAAGCAATCGCCGGGCACCCGAAAAGCTTGAATCTCGTCCACCTGCAGCTTCTTGCGAGGCGGTGCAACGGCAATAAACCACTCCTTGCCGTGCAGGGATCCCAGACACTGGGTGCAACGGGTGTGGTGAGTTATTTGGGTGAACCGAAGGCCACGGCGGGGCAAGCGCATGAGGTAAAAGCGGGGTTGCCCCTGATTCAAAACCAACTGGGCATCTTGGCTGTCGAAGGGTTTGTCGTCAGGGACAGGGTAGATCACCTGCCCGTAGGGGGCAAAGTTTTCCGACTCCACCAGATGGGCCTTTAGTTGGCGCAATTGGCTGCTCACTCTACCTGTCTCCTCCTTGGATATTGAGACTATCTCCGCAGCTTGCCGTAGCCTGTCTGTTTTCCCCAGCCGGATCTTAAGATACCGACGGTAGAATTAGGGGGAAGACTTAGCTCTTTGCAGAGCCCCTAGCGATGCGGCGGGATTTACAGGAGCTGGTCATTTCTCCTTCTCTAGTGGAAAAGCTTTCCGGGGTACCTATAGATTGGCTGTACCGGCCTCGGCCTGTCCGTCGCTGGAAAGATTGGCTGCGCCAGTTCTCCGCTTTTTGGGAGCTGCTGCGCCTGCTGTTGGTGCTGGATCTCTTCTGCCGTTTCTTGACCTTTTGGGCAGGGGGATCCCTAGTGACCTTGGTGGGGCGGATGGTGATCCCTGGTCTGCGCAGCAGCTGGGGCAGTTGGCTGGTGGAATGGGGGATCCTGGCAGCCATTGCCGCTTTGGGCCAAGCCTATTGGATTTTCCGCAGCCGCCGCCTGCCGCTCTTGCTGAACTTGCTGGAAGAAGTAGATCGCTACCATCAGCTTATTCAAGCTATTCACATCAACGACGAATTGGTGGAGGCAGGTAATCCTGAGGTCAAGCTGCTCCAGCGGGATCAGATTATCGAGGCCTTGAAGCTGGCTCGCAGCGACCTAATCCGCGCCTTGAAAACCGAACGGATCTTGCGGCAGAACAAAGACTTTATTGAGCAGCAAAGTGAGTTCTTTGGCGACGAGTTGACAACTCTAACTGCGCTCCAGGTAAGGGAACAGGCCAGCGAACACTCGCGGCTTTTGGAGGCTGCTTTGCAAATTGCCTTGCAGGTGCGCTCCCAAGTGAGCCAACTGCAAAAAAGGGAAGCAAGCCTATCCCCAGACAAAACTCAACCTCCCAGCGAATCTCAAAACCCAGATTCCCCTCCTCTTGGATAGGCCCTCCTAGCGGCGGCAGGTGCTGGCGACTGTTGCTGAAGCAGGGGTGGAAAACTGGAGCAGGGATCCCGAAGGTAGCAGAG
Organism: Synechococcus sp. H70.2; assembly: GCF_047462275.1. Lineage (NCBI taxonomy): Bacteria > Bacillati > Cyanobacteriota > Cyanophyceae > Synechococcales > Synechococcaceae > Synechococcus > Synechococcus sp. H70.2. The sequence goes on along the minus strand of NZ_JANSIU010000005.1, from coordinate 68,614 downwards.
CTCTAGCTTTTAAAAAATGTCCTGCTTGAGTAACTGGGCCAAGCGCTCCAGGCCCTTTTTGACCTGGCGGGAAACCGTAACGGCGCTGATCCCCAGCCGCTTTGCTGTCTCTTTTTGGGTGAGATCGTAGAGGAAAACAAGTTCTAAAATCTGGCGGGTGCGCTCCTCCAGTGCGGCAAGGGCATTTTGCAAGCGGATGCGATCTTCTTCCGCCAGTTGAAAGCTGCGGTAGCGCTGATCCGGAATGACCTCCCCTAAGGCAGCACTGTCTTCCTCTGTTTGAATGGGGGCATCAAGGCTGAGCAAGCTGCTGTTTTGCTGGGCCAGTTGCATCTCTCGCCATTCTTCCTCTGTTAGCTGCAGGGCTTCTCTTACCTCCCTTTCGGAGGGAGGACGGCCCAACTCCTGCCGCAGACGGACGATTACCTTCTTGGCTTGCCGCTGCAGAGTCGCCCAACGGCGTGGGATCCGAATTGCTGGGCTCTTGTCTCGCAGGTAGTGTTGGATTTCGCCACGAATGTAGGGAAGAGCAAAGGAGCTAAAAGCCAAGCCGCGGCTGACGTCAAAGCGTTCGATGGCTTGAATTAATCCGATGCATCCCACTTGCACCAGGTCGTCGTAGGCCTCATTGCATTGGCTGCGCCAGTGGTGGGCTTCTTTGCGCACCAAGCCGAGGTTCAGTTCTACCAGCCGATTGCGCAGGGCAGGATCCCGAGTCTGGTGGTACAGCCGCAACAGCTCGACGGTTTGGGTTTTGACGTCTTCCTGCTTGGAGGCCATGGAGACAAACGGCGTCGGTGGGTCGGGGCTGTCGAGAGGAGACCGTTGGGGAGCTATGAGCCTGGAAGTCCCTGGTTTTCCTTCAAGGCCGGATAAGGAGCCAAACAAGGGATCCCCCCTGACCTCGAACTTTTCCAGATCAGACCTCTACTGGGCCCAACTGGGGAGCAACCTGCAGGCAAACCCTTTCAAAGCGTGACCATCAAGATGCTACCAGATGTTACTAAGAACACAGCCTGCCCTTCAGACCGCGGCGGGGAGCCACCGGCAAAGGGAAAATTGGCGGCTTGCGTCGGCAAAAGAGCCTCCCTTTCCTCCGCCATTGGGCGGAATGCTGTTGGGCCTCTCAGGTAGCGGAGGGAGGGCTCTTGGGGTCAGCAGCGGGGGGCGGCCATGAGTTGCAGGGCCAGAGAGAGGCTAGGAATGCCGCAAAGCTTGGCTCGCTGCGAATGGGATCGAAGTAGGGTTCGGAGGCAAGTAAGGGGCAGTAGCGTTCTGGCTGCAGCCGCAGAGCTTGCTCTAAGGCTTGGAGGGCCTGGGGCACTTGGCCTTCCCAGGCGCAGCAGCAGGCTTTGGCGTAGTGGGCATCGGCATTGTTGGGATCCAGCTCCAGAGCCCGTTCAAAACTCTGAATGGCCAGCCCATAGAGCTCCAAGTCCATCAGCACTAGGCCGCGCTGCAGCCAGAGCTGGGAGCGCTGGGGATCCTGGGCTAGAGCGCGGTCGTAGCTGTTGAGAGCTTCCATCCAGTTGCCCAGCTGGTGGTGGGCAAGGGCGTGGCCGGCCCAGAGGGAAGCAGATTCGCAGCCCAGTTGCAGGGCTCGCTCGTAGCTGGCCAGGGCCTCAGCGTAGCGCTCCAGGTGCACCAAAGCCAGCCCGCGGCTCTGCCAAAGCTGGGGATCCAGGGGATTGATGGCCAGGGCCTTGTCGTAGCTGTTCACCGCCTCCTGCCACCGCTCCAGGGAGGCCAAGGTCAGCCCGTGCAGATGCCAGGCTTCTCCACTGTCGGGGCGCAAGGTGAGAACCTGCTCGTAGGCGCGCAGGGCCTCTTGGTAGCGGCCCAGTTGCCGCAGCGTGTTGGCCTGGTTAAAGCGGGCCTCAAAAAAATCCGGCTTTAGGTGCAGAGCCCGCTCGTAGCTGGCCAGCGCTTCCTGGTGACGGCCAAGCTCGTCTAGCAGCGAGCCACGATTGTTCCAAGCTTCGGGAAAGTCCGGCTTCAGCTCTAGGGCCCGGTCGTAGCTAGCTAGAGCGGCTTGCGCCTGCCCCAAGTGGTCGAGGAGGGTGGCGCGGTTGTACCAGGCAATGGGATCCTGCGGCCGCTCTGCCACTGCCTCCTCGAAAGGCTGCAGTTGGGCCGCCTGTTGCGCCGTAAGGGCAGAGAGGTCAACCGCTGTTGCTGGCAAAACAGTTGTCGAGTCGGGGGGAGCAGCCCGCTGCTGCCGCCGCAGCCACCAGGCCCAGCCTCCCACCAGGAGCAGCAGGCCTACCCCCAGTACCAGCGCGCCCAGGTCGATTGGGGCAGTTGCCAACGGCATGACCTACTACATCATCACCAAAAAGGGCAGGGGATCGCTGGGTCCTGCCGGCGAGATGAGCTCAATGCGCTTTTCGCCAGGGTAGGTGCTGGGATCAATCTCAAAGGTAACTGTCAGGGCCTCGGCGCTGGCCTGCACTGGCTCTTGGGAGCGCCCCAAGGGATCCCCGAAGCTAACCCGGATCCCCTTGCCTGCCGGGCTGACCCGGATCTCGGTTACCTGATCCAGATGGGATCCCTCGAGAGTACAGACGATGATGTCCCCTACAAAAGCCTCCCGCGGCCAACCGCGCCGCACGATGGGTCTGGACATGTTGGCTCCCTCGGTCTTTTACTCTCCATTTTCCTCTTTCTGCTCCACCCCAAAACGGCTCTGATGGCACAGGGGTTCTGCCATCACCGCTTGCCACCCTTCCAGAGAAGAGCTGCTTTGGGGAAAAGCAACAGCAGATGCCCGCTGCAACACCTGGCCGTCTGAACCCACGCTCACCAAGCGGGGACTCTCTCCCAGGCTGTCGGCTACGGCAAACAGCACCCGTCCCTTTGCCGCGGCATCCCAGCCCAGTAGCTCTGCATAGGCCAGTGCTGGGGGTGGATCCCAGATTTGCACCGGTGGGATCTGGCTCGAGCCGGTGGGCAAAGGCCAGATCACCGCCCGATCCCAGCTTAAGTCGGTCTGGAACCAGCCTGTGTACTCCCGCGCCAGCAGGGTGTTGTCCTGCCAGGCTAGCGGCAGGATCATGGCAAAATCCAAGGGCTCAACAGGGTCGTACACAGACGCTGCCGCCTGATAGATCACGTGCAAAGCTTGGGTACGGAGGTTCTCAGCAAACAGCACACTGGTCAACCGACTGGCCTGCGGTGTGGCCACCAAATCCAGCCGCGTGTACACCTGCCACTGGGGATCCGGAGCCGGCAGCGGCTGGCTGCGCAGCAGGCCCACCAGCGTACACTGCCGCTGCCCTGCCTCTTCCTGCAAGGAGTACACCCACTCCCAGGGCAGGGGCAAGGGAGAGGAGCTTTCTGGGGCAGCCGTTGCCCGATCCCTCAACCAGATACCGCTCCCCTCTGTCCAGCCAATCCAAACCGCCAACAGGGCTCCCCCCAGTTGCCACAGGCAGCTTCCCCTGCGCCAGTTCTCCATTTGCCCGACCTTCCTGCCCCTCCAGTTGGCTAGGCCTTGGCCGACAGCCGCACCTGTACCGACCGGCTATGGGCGGGTAACCCCTCCGCTTGCGCCAGCGCTTGAATGGCACCGGCCACCTCTTGCAGGGCTGCCGAGCCGTACTGGATTAAGCTGGAGTGCTTCAGGAAGGTTTCTACCCCCAGCGCTGAAGCGTAGCGGGCTGCCCCTGCCGTAGGCAAGGTGTGGTTGGGTCCGGCCAGGTAGTCCCCCACCGCCTCTGGGGTATAGTGTCCCAAGAAGATTGCCCCCGCATGGCGAATCGCATCTACCAGGGCCCAGGGATCGGCTACCTGGAGCTCCAGGTGTTCTGGCGCAAACTGGTTGGACAAGTTGACCGCCGTGGCCAGATCGGGCACCACCCCAATTAGCCCGTAGTTGGCCACCGCCTTTTCCACCATGAGGCGATTGGGATGCTCCTCGATCTGGGTAGCTACCGCCTGCTGCACCTGTTGGGCCAGCTGGAGGTCTGGAGTAAGCAGGATGGCCGCTGCCAGGGGGTCATGCTCGGCCTGGGCCAGGAGATCGGCAGCAACATAAAGGGGGTTGGCGCTCTCATCGGCAATGATCACCACTTCCGAAGGACCGGCCAAGGAGTCGATGCCCACTGTGCCATACACCAGCTTTTTGGCCAGGGTTACGTAGATGTTGCCGGGGCCCGTGATCACGTCCACCTTGGGGATGGTCTCGGTTCCATAGGCCAGTGCTGCAATCGCCTGGGCCCCGCCGACGCGATAGATGGTGTGGATACCTACTTCTTGGGCGGCCACCAAAATGGCGGGGTGAATCCCCTTGCCTCCTGAGCCGTCGGATCCTGGTGGGGTTACCATGACAATTTCCGGCACTCCCGCCACCTTGGCTGGAATGGCATTCATCAACACGGTACTGGGATAGGCGGCGCGCCCTCCGGGAATGTAGAGGCCAGCGCGATCCACTGGGCGGTACTGCTTGCCCAAGACAATCTCGGGACCAGGAAAGCTCACCCAACTGCTGGGCACCCGCTGCCGGTGGAAGGCTTCGATGCGCTGTTTGGCCAGGCGCAGAGCCGAGAGCAGTTGCGGCGAGACTGCCTGGTAGGCCGCCTCCAGCTCCGCCCCCGAGACCCTTAGCTCAGCTACGCTGAGCTCCACCTGGTCGAACTCTGCCGTGTAGGCCAGCAGGGCCCGATCCCCCTGGCGGCGCACTGCTTGCAGGATCTCCCGCACAGTTGCCTCGCGATGAAGGTTTTGCTCAGCCTGAGTGCGCTCCGAGATCCGTCTGAGCTCCGCTTCGGCCTCGGCTAGCTGGGTAACAATTCTCAGCATGGCAACTCCTTCGCCTGGCTTATTGTAGGCAGAGAGTGAGGGATCCCATCTGCGCCTAGCACGCTCCACAGGGGCTATGGTCATAGCTTAGCCTGGATTTTCCGCCGCCAAGCCCTCCTCAGAGGGCTAAGGGGGCATCCCTCTGCAGTAGCTGGGATCTCCAGAGCTAGCAGTTGTTTCAAGGAGTATTAATTTGTGTTAGGACTATATTACAGTAGGCTATGGTGAAGCTAAAACAGTTGTTGAGGAATCCGTCGCCTCTAGCGATTGCTGACCATGCCCACCTCTGCTCAGCTGCCTACAGAGCAAGCTCTCCAGCCTTCGGTAGCAGCAGACCAGGAGCCTTTCTTGGGGCTGCTGCGGGATCTGGCGCGGGCTTACCAAGCCTTTGAAAATTGCGCCAGCGCTCACATTCGTCAAATGGGGCTGACCGCCCCCCAATTTGATGTGTTGGTAACTCTTGGCAACACTCCCGGCCTGACAATGAATGTCCTGGCCCAAAAAACACTGGTTACCAAAGGAACACTGACCGGGATCGTGGATCGCCTGGAACAAAAGGGGCTGGTGCGTCGCGAGGTACCTCCAGAAAACCGCCGCTGCTTTAGGGTCGTGCTCACTGAAGAGGGGGAAAAACTGTTTGAACAGATCTTCCCGGCCCACGTGGCCTACCTGAAAGAGCGTTTTCAAAAGCTGAGTCCCGAAGAGATGGCTCAGATCCAAGCCTGTTTGAAAAAGCTGCAGGCAATTTTCTACTCGGGAGAGGCTGAGCAGCGGGACTTTTCAGCGGCTGCAGTCGGCTCTGCCTAGGGCCAGATCGAGGAGCTGGCCACTGCCTCACCCCAAAACCCAGAGCATGAAAGCCACCCCCAGCGTGACGACGCCAAAGAGGGCATAGCTGATCCGGCGCAGTGGCTGCAGGTGCATGGCATGGAGATCCTTAAGCCAACCCAGCCCCAGCGACTCCACAAAGCGATCTAACACTGCTTGCAGGGGGTAGGCGTAAACGGAATCCTGCTCCTTGAAGTTGACCAGTACAACTAGAAGCGTGGCGTAGCTCCAGAGGAGGCCCCAGAGCACAGCACTCAACCCGATCAAGATGGGCTCAAGCATCGACCTTCCTGAGTCTCCCGGGGGCGCGACCGCCACCCCCTCAATGGCGTTCTTGGATCCCCCTTTTCAGCCTCTTTTCTTGAAGCTACCCCGCTCCCAAGCACCAGAGAAGAGGCGTCCTGCCCGTCCAAGGCAAAAGATGGCAGACTAGGGTTACTCGCCCAAGCTACCTTGACTGATGCCCATGAGCTCTCGCTACCTGCTGCCCCCTGCCGAGCCCAAATCCCTCGGCACCGCCTATCTCCTCTGGGCGTTGAGCGTCTTCGGCATCTGCGGTGTCCATCGCTTTTACCTGGGCAAAACCGGGACAGGCCTTCTCTGGTTCTTTACCTTTGGCCTGTTGGGAATTGGCCAGTTGATTGACCTGTTTTTGATCCCAGGCATGGTGGAAGATTACAACTTCAAGCTGGCCGTCTTGCAAGGGATCCGCCCCTCTGGGGCTCCCGCCAAGTCTGTCTCGGCCCCGCCTCAGCCTTTGAAGGGTCAGGCTTTGATGCGGGAGATCCTACGGCTGGCGCAGCAGCGACAAGGGATCCTCACCCTCTCGGAGATCGCCATCGAGCTCCCTGCCGACTTTGACGAGATTGAAAAAGCGCTGCGAGAGCTAAGCCGACGGGGCATGGCCTCCCCTGAGAACAACCTCACCACCGGCGCAGTGGAATACCACTTCCCTCACCTGTTGCGCTCCCCTGGCGACCGGCGCTCCCTCTGACAAGGTCCTACTGGGATCCCAGGATCCCCCGCTGTTTGGCCAGTTGCATTGCCCGGCGAAAGGCCAGCAAGCCCAGCCCGAAGTAGAAAATGCCGCTGGCCAGAGCCATGAGCAGCCGCAGGGGATCCAATCCCACCTCCCGCACCATCAGATCCCGCAGCAGGCCAGCCCCTGCCGTCATGGGCAGCATCTGCCCCAGCCACTTTAGGGATCCCGACCACTCTTCCGTGGGGGTAGCTAGGAGAAAGAGCAGGCCAAATTGGCTCAGGATCAGCAGTTGTTGAATGCGCTTCCAGATCAAGGCAGCAGATCCCAGCAAAAACGAGAAGCCATAGGCCCCTAGCACCACGCTCAAAAGGGGCAGCAGCAAGCTGGGGGGAAAGCGCAGCTGGCTGCCGGTGAGCAACAGGATGATCCCCAAAATGACGACAACGAGGGTGAGGCGTAACACCAAACTGGCGCAGGCCCGCGCCAAAAACAGGGTGGCCGCCGAAAAGGGCGAGAGCAACACCTGCTCCAGCGTGCCCGTCTGGGCTTCCACCTGCAAGTTGAGGGCAATATCGTTCACTACAAAAATCACTAGCGTCCAGAGCACATAGCCAATCACCACCGCGTCCAGCCGTTCGCCAAACTGGGAAGCTGGCCCCGCCACATACTGAGCGCCGGCAAAGAGGGCATAGAAGAAAAAGGTGGTGATGAGGATCCCGCCCAGGGCTTCTGCCGGATAGCGAATGTACTGGATCCAGGTGCGCTTTAGCTCCGCCCAAAACAGGTACAGCAGTGGTCTCATCTCCTCTGCAGCAGCTTGAGAAAAATGTGGGTGAGATCTGCTTCCTCTCGCTTAACGCTAAGCAGGGGCAAGGGCTTGAGGATCTCCAGCACCTGATACAACGCCTCCGAGGAGCCGCCAAAGCGCAGCTGATGGCAGCCGAGAATCTCCACCCCTTGCCGGAGCAGGCGCCCCGCCCGGCTGGGATCCAGCTCTTGTTCCAACTCAATCCGATAAGTACTGGCCGCAGCGGCAAACTGGCGGATCAGCTCCTGCGTGGGAGTCTGGAGGAGGATTCTCCCCCCCTCAATCACGGCCACTTGGTCTGAGAGGGCCTCGGCCATCTCCAGTTGGTGGGTAGTGAGGAGAATGGCCCGACCTGCAGCGGCAATTTGGCGGATCAAGGATTTCACTGCTTGGGCGGCTTCCACATCCAGCCCCAGGGTGGGCTCATCCAAAAGGAGCAGAGCCGGCTGGTGCAAGAGGGCAACAGCAATGGCCACCTTCTGCTGCATACCCCGCGAAAGGGTCTGCACAGCAACATCCCGTTTTTCTAGCAGGCCAAAGGTCTCCAGTAGCTCCAGCCCCCGCTGGCGAGCCGTTCTGGGGGATAGCCCCCGCAGCACGCCAAAGTACTCCAAGTTTTGCAAGGGGGTCAGCCGCCAGTAGAGGTTGCGGTTGCCTTCCAGCACCGCCCCCACCTGGGCCAGCGCACCCGCATCGGCGTGGGGATCCCGTCCCAGGATGCGCACCGTGCCAGCATCCGGCCGGATCAGCCCAGCAATCATTTTGATGGTGGTGGTCTTGCCGGCTCCATTGGGCCCCAAGAAAGCCAGGATCTCCCCTGCCGCCAGCGTCAGAGAGACATCCACCACCGCCCGCACCTGCTTGCCCCCCTGCCGGTAGGTTTTCTGGAGGTGATGCACTGCGAGAACTTTCATGAGGCAAGCTTTGGCATCCCAGCCTCCGGCTCCGTTAAGGCCAGGCTCATCTTATCTAGCCACTGCAAAAGGTTTTCCAGTTGCTGGGCCGGCGCCAGCATCCCCAGCCCCCGTACTGTGACCTTGCCCGGCTGGTAGACAAAGCGGGACTGCAAGTGGGCTGGTAGGGCTTCCTTGAGGCGGTTCCAGGCCGGCTCCTCCATGGGAGTTTCCAAAAGAACATGCTCCTTGGCTGGCCTGATGCGGGAAAAGCCCAGCGTGCGGGCCAAAATCTTTAGCTCCATCACCCGCAGCAGTTCCTGGGTAGGCTTGGGCAGCGGGCCAAAGCGGTCTTGCCATTCCTGGGCTATCTGAGAAAGCTCCAGGCGCGATCCAGCAGCCGCCAACTGGCGATAAGCCTGCATTTTTTGTTCCTCGTCAGGGATATAGCTCTGGGGAATCATGGCCGTAACGTTGAGGTCGATCTGGGTGTCCTCCACCTGCGGGATCTTCTGGCCGCGAATTTCTCGAATGGCCTCTTGCAGCATTTCTAGGTAGAGATCAAGGCCCACTGCATTGACTTGCCCCGATTGCTCCGTTCCCAGCAAGTTGCCAATCCCGCGAATTTCCATATCCCGCAGAGCCAACTGGTAGCCAGATCCCAGTTGGGTAAATTCTTGAATGGCCTGCAGGCGTTTGCGGGCCTCCTCGGTGAGGATCCCATCTTCTCGGTAGAATAGCCAGGCATGGGCTTGGATCCCAGCCCGGCCCACCCGACCTCGCAGTTGGTAAAGCTGAGCCAGCCCAAACTCCTGGGCATTTTCAATCAAAATGGTGTTGACGCGGGGAATATCCAAACCAGACTCAATAATGGTAGTGCAGACCAGGATATCGATTTCCCCATTGTTAAAAGCCAGCATCGTCGCTTCCAGCTCCCCTTCCGGCATCTGCCCATGGGCAATGGCAATGCGGGCGCCGGGTACCCATTCCCGCAGTTTGGCACTGGTTTCTTCGATCCCTTCAATGCGGTTGACGACATAAAAGACTTGCCCGCCGCGATCCAACTCCTGGCGGATAGCCGTGCGAATGACCTCAGGGTTGTAGGGGGAGAGGTGAGTTTTAATCGGGCGCCGCGAGGGCGGGGGAGTTTGGATCAAGCTCATTTCCCTCAACCCTGACAAGGCCATATACAGCGTGCGGGGAATAGGAGTAGCCGTAAGGGTGAGCACATCTACCTGGGTTTTGAGGAGTTTAATTTTCTCTTTTTGGTTGACACCAAAGCGATGTTCTTCATCAATGACTAGAAGGCCTAAATCCCGAAACTGCACATCCTTGCCCAAAAGTTGGTGGGTGCCCACAATGACATCCAGTTCGCCACTTTTGAGGCGGGCCAGGATCTCTTTTTTCTCTTCAGGAGTGCGGAAGCGGTTGAGTAAGCCCACTTGAATGGGATAGGGGGCAAAGCGCTCTTTGAGAGTGTGGTAGTGCTGCTGGGTGAGAATGGTGGTTGGCGCCAGAAGAGCTACCTGCTTGCCAGCGGTTACGGCTTTGAAAATGGCGCGGATGGCCACTTCCGTTTTGCCAAAACCCACATCCCCACACAGCAGCCGATCCATGGGGCGAGGGGACTCCATATCCCGCTTGATCTCCTGGACGGCGCGAATTTGATCCGGCGTCAACGGATGGGGAAAAGACTCCTCAAACTCCTGTTGCCACGGAGAATCGGGCGGGAAGGCATAGCCCTCCTGTTCGGCTCGTTTGGCGTAGAGCTGCAGCAGATCAAAGGCCACTTTTCGCAGGCTCTTTTTCACCTTCTGCTTGGTCTTTTCCCAACTGCTGCCGGACATTTTGTGCAGAGCAGGCGGTCCATCGCCGCTAGCCCGGTAGCGGGAGAGGGAGTTGACCTGGTCGGCAGCTACCCGCAACAAGCCATCGCTGTATTGAATGACCAGATATTCCCGGGTTTCGCCGCCGATGGTGAGGCTTTCCAAGCGCAGGAACTGGCCAATGCCATGGGCTCGGTGAACAACAAAATCCCCCGGCTTGAGCAGGTTGGGATCCACCTGGCGGGAGCTGGCCTGGCGGCGCTTGCGCACATAGGTGGGGGTGGCCAGGCTGTGCTGGCCGAAAAACTCGCGGTCGGTCAGCACCACCCACCCCAGCGTGGGCAGGAGAAACCCCTCCAGATCCGCTAGGCCGGAGTACTTCAGGGCCACCGGCGTGTAGGACTGGAGCTGGCGCTCGATAGTCGGAAAATCTCTGGGGTTGGGCACGTACTGGGCCGGGCAGTCGTGTTCCTGCAGCAGAGCCACGGTGCGGGAGGGCTGGGCGGAGAGGATCCACACCTGCAAGTGTTGCTTGCGGTACTCGCGCAGGGTTTTGGCCAGGGATCCAAACTGGTGGGGAGTGGCAGGGACAGGCCGGCTTTTGAGGTCGAGGACAGCTTCCCCCTCACCAGCAGGGGCAAAGGCACGGGCCAACAGGCGGGGGAAGGGATCCCACTCAGCGGCCTCAAGATCGAAGGGGCGGTGGAAGGGCACTAGAGCCGGCTCGGCAGCCTGGGCCAGCTGCCACTGCTCCTCGGCGTGGGCTAGCCACTGCCGGCTGTGGGCCTGGCACTGCTCCGGCTCGTCGATCAGGATCAAGGTATTAGGATCCAAGTAGCTCAGCAGGTTGGCCGGTGGATCGTAGAGCAGGCCGAGAAAACGGCGCAGGCCTTCTGGGGGAGGCGATCCCTGCAGCCAATGCTGCTGCAGGGCGGGGGAGAGCCGCTCCATCTTTTCCTGCAGCCCTGGCCAAAGCATGGGCCCATAGCCGGTGGGAGTCAGCCAGACAGAGGGAATTGAATCCTGGGAGCGCTGGCTTACCGGGTCGAACTCCCGCAGCCGTTCCAGCTCATTGCCAAACCACTCCAGGCGCACTGGCCACTCGCAGGCCACCGGGAAAATGTCGAGAATATCGCCCCTTTGGCTCCACTGCCCCTCGCTTTCCACCAGGCTTACCCGCTGGTAGCCCAGCCGGGCCAACTGCTGCCCCAACTGCTGCGGCGACAGCTCCAGGCCAGGTTCCAGCTTGAGGCAAAAGCCCTGAAACACCTCTGGAGGGGGAAGGTGAGGTTGCAGGGCCCGCTCCGTCGCCACGATGGCCATGCCCTTTCTGCCCTGGAGACAGTCGGCCAGCACCTGGAACTGGCCCCACACCAGTTCCGGCTCCAGGTCAAACGGCTCATAGGGGGAAGCCTCAGAAGTGGGATAAAGGTACACGCTCTCCCAGCCCATGCCCTCCAGTTGCGCCGTCCAGCGGCCTGCTTCTTCCAAAGTGGCAGTCACCACCAGCAGGGATCTCCCCTCCTGCTGGGCCAAAGCTGAGGCCATCAACCCCTTGGCAATCCGCCCTGCCCCCTGAATGGCTGCCTGTCGCCGCGATCTCAAGCGGGCGGCCAACTCTTGTACCAAGCCGGATTGGGCGAGAAAGTGCACCAGCGGGACAAACGACATCTTCTACCCCCCACTGCCAACTGGGATCTCTAACAAGCCGGGATCCCAATTCTGGCAGGCCCTGAGGAGAATTTGCATGGCGTTATCCCCGCCCCTCAACGGGCCATTTCGGGATTGCGGATCCCCAGGCTGCCAAGTTCGCAACCCTCTTTATTCTGTAGTCCGCTTTACACGAAGAAAACCCCTTCTTCCAAGATCCTAAAGTTAACCTTTAGAGTCGAGCAGCCCATCGCTGATCCTGGTCAAGATGCAGTCCTAGGAGGAACAAGAAAGATAGCCTTCCCCACCTTATCCAAATGGCTACGGGTGTCTGCAGCGAACATACCTGGAGGTGGGCCTGCACAAACTGCAGCAGAGAGGGTTGGGAAAAGTTGAGTTTATCCATCCAAACTGGGTGCCAATCATGTTTCTAGACACCGTCGCACTTTCTCGACTACAGTTTGCCCTCACGGCCATTTTCCATATGCTATGGCCGGTTTTAACAACAGGAATGGCTATTTATCTTGTTGTTATAGAGGGCCTTTGGCTAAAAACCCGCAATCTAGATTACTATCGCCACGCTCGTTTCTGGTCAAAGATCTATGTATTGAACTTTGGCCTTGGCGTGGCCTCAGGGTTGCCGATGGCCTTTCAATTTGGCATGAACTGGGCCCCTTTTTCTGAGGCAGTGGGCGACTTTTTTGGAACCATCCTTGGGTTTGAGGGCACGATGGCCTTTATGCTGGAGGCCAGCTTTTTGGGGATCATGCTCTTTGGCTGGGAGCGGGTGCCGCCGGTGATTCACTGGATCTCGACCATCCTGGTGGCCTTCGGCGCCAACCTCTCTACCTTTTGGATCCTGACGGCTAACTCTTGGCTACAGACGCCGGCAGGGGGAGTATTTGTCAATGGAAAGTTTGTGGTGCACGACTACCTGCAAGCCATTGTCAATCCCTTCATGGTCAATAGCTTTCTGCACATGTTTTTTGCCACTTTGGAGACCTCTTTGTTTGTAATTGGTGGCATCAGTGCCTGGTACATTCTCAAGCGGCGGCACAGCGAGTTTTTTTCCCGTTCCCTCAAAGTGGTCTTGGCAATGGCTCTGGTGGTAGCCCCCTTGCAGGTGTTTATCGGCCACTTGAGCGCAGAGCAAGTGTATCGCTATCAGCCGGCCAAGCTGGCGGCCATGGAGGCCCAGTGGGAGACGATCCCTGCCGGCGAACGAGCCGATTGGAGCCTGCTAGCCCTGCCCAACGACCGAGAAGAGCGCAACGAGTGGGAGGTGAAGATCCCCGGTGCGCTGGGCTATCTGCTGGAATTTAAGCCCAGGCTGGATCGACCGGTGCAGGGCCTGAAAGCTTGGGATCCCCAAAATCGTCCTCACATGATTGGCCTCATCTACTACTCCTTTAGGACAATGGTGGCCATTGGCCTGTTTCTGGCCGGGCTTGTGGGGGTTACCTTGATCCAGTGGTTGAGGGGCAAGCTGTCGGCGGAGGCCCTCTCCCAGCAGAAGTGGCTGATGTGGGCCTGGGTCTTTGCTGGCCCCCTAGGATACATTGCCGTCGAGGCTGGCTGGATTGTCCGCTGTGTTGGCCGGCAGCCCTGGATTGTGTATGGACAACTGCGCACCGCGGAATCCGTTTCGCCGCTGCCGCCGGGAGAGGTGCTGTTTTCTTTGGTCGGCCTGACTGCTTTGTATACAGTGCTTTTCGTGGCTGCCCTTTACTTTGGCAGCCGCATCCTCCGCAGAGGGCCTAACCTGGAGCTGCCTGCCCCCGTTCCGGCAACCCAGCCGGTGATCGTGATCGAGCCTGCCCGCCACGAGCCGGATCGCCGTCCTGCAGAAGCTCGCTAGCGCCGGTGCGGCTCCAACAGGACCCAGGCGACACTGCCGGCTCTTTATCCAACAGCAGCCAAGCCACTTGTCGATTTCCAGCTCCCCTCTCCCAGAAGGAGAGGAGCTGGGGGTGAGGGGGATCATGTCTCGAACTGGTCGGAAATACCCAAAGCGGAGAGAACGACGATGGAATCTTTCGAGCCTTTACAGCAGTTTTTACCGCAAGTCTGGTTTTTTATCCTCGGTCTCTTTCTCTTCCTTTATGTTCTGCTAGATGGATTTGACTTGGGGGTTGGCATTCTTTCCCTGACAGCCTCCAGCGAAACGCGCCGCAGCATTCTCATGACCAGTCTGGGCAATGTCTGGGATGCCAACGAGACCTGGCTGGTGTTGATGGGGGGATCCCTATTTGGAGCCTTTCCCCTTGCCTACGCCACCATTCTCAACGCCCTCTACATTCCGCTGGTGATCATGGTGGTGGGCCTGATCTTGCGGGCTGTCTCTTTCGAGTTTCGGGAGAACGCCGACAACAAGCTGGTGTGGAACCTCGCCTTTGGGGTGGGCAGCTTTTTGGCGGCCTTGGGCCAGGGGTTTGCCTTGGGCAGCGTCTTCGAAGGGATCCGCGTCGACGAAGCCGGCCACTTTGCCGGCAGCCCTTGGGATTGGCTAACCTGGCGCACGGTGTTGGTGGCTCTTACGCTTATCCAGGGCTACGTGTTAATCGGCTCGGCCTACCTAATCGTTAAGACCACCGGCGAGCTGCAGAAAACCTACTACAAGACAGCAACCATCGCCACCTGGACAACGTTGCTGGGGGCAGTGTTTATCACCATCAGCACCCCCATCATGTCGGAGCAGGCGCGCGCTCAGCTTTTCTCGCCTCCTCTTTTCTATATCTTTGCTGCCATCCCCGTTTTGGGACTTTTGTTGGTGGCTCTGTTGCTGCGCAGCCTGCGGCGGCGAGAAGAAAATAGCGTTTTGGTTTACACTTTTTTAATCTTTGCCCTTTCTTTTATCGGCCTGGGGTTTATGGTTTTCCCCAACATTATTCCTCCCAGCGTCACCATCTACGAAGCAGCCGCTTCTCCCAGTTCACTGGTGTTTATGCTCACCTTTATTGGCTTTTTGATCCCGGTTATTTTGTCCTACAACATCTACAACTATGTGGTGTTCCGGGGCAAGATCGTGGTGCAGGAAGCAACGCCAGAAGAGGCCAAAGTTTCGGAGGCAGCTTAAACCCAGAAAACAAGACCCCGCCGAGCGTTTTGCCAGGCGGGGTACATTTGCAAGCAAAACAGGGTTAACCTTGAGGGGGCCATCGGATGGGCGGCACGGCCACTCCTTAGGAGGCCCTGCTCTCCTTAGGTTTTAGGCTAGGAAGAGCAATTCCTCTAGCAGATTTGGCCTTTTCACTCCCGCTTCAGCCACTGCCGGATCTGCTCGGCAGCCACATCGCGACCTCCCAAGCCAAAAGCCAAGGCCACCGCGACGGCAATCGCGCCCAGCACCAGGCCAAAAGCCAGCACCACAATGTCGGTGGCTACACCCATCTGCTGTAAGGCCATGGCGCCGACGAAAACCAAAATGGCCACCCGCGCCGCCTGCGCCAGCACGCCCGCAGAGGGGTTGCCCAAGCTCTTGATCATGGAATGGGCCAAATTGGCCAGGTAAAGGCCAATCCCGAACACCAAGGCGCCGATGAGCACCCGCCCGGAAATCAGCAACAGCCCCTCCACGATGTCGGTCAAAGCGGCAAACTGCAGCAGCTCCACCGCCGGCACTGCCCCGAACAAGACCACGCCCACCCAGACCACCAGTCCAGCAATCTCAGAGGGGGTGCGCCGCTTCACCAACTCCCCTTCAGCAGCAGGTGCTTCAGGAGCAGGGGCCAAGGGCAAGCCCAGGCCAGCAGACAGACGGTCAAAGCCCACCGCCTGCAGCAACTGGGTCACCAAACCGGCCAAGAACTGCCCCAGCCAATAAAAGACGGCCAGAATCAGAGCCGATCCTGCAATTCGGGGAATGGCCCGCAACACCTGCTCCAGCATCGCCACCGCCGGATCCGAGATGGCCCGGATTTCCAGAGCATTGAGAGCCGCAATCACCGCCGGGATCAACACTAAGATGTAGGCTACCGTGCCCACCGTCTGGGCCAACTGGGGAATGCCAAAGCGGGCCCCCAAGCGGTTGGCTCCTGCTGCCGCTAGCAAATTGGAAACGATCCCACGCACAATGCGGGCCAAAAACCAGCCCACCCCACCGATGATGAGCGCTCCCAAAATGCGCGGCACCATCGACAGGATTTGATCCAGCAGGTTCTGCACCGGCTGCAGCGGCCCCCGCAGGTTCAGCGTATCCAGAATGAGCGGCAAAAAGAACAGCAGAACCAACCAGTAGAGGGCGTCACCCAGAGCTTCATTCAAGAGAAAAGGAGCGACCTCAGCCCCCCCCTCTGACTTTGCAGCTGTTCCTTCTGTACCCACCTCACCGGCAGCACTCTCTTGGTGAAGAGGCTGAACCAGCCGCTCGTCCAAGTTAAAGCGCCGCAGCCCCCGAATGACCGCTAGGCGGGCAACCGTGGCCACCGCCCAGCCCACCACCAGCAGCACCAGGGCTCCACCCAGCCGCGGCAGATAGACGAAAATTTCTCCCAAAAACCTGTTGAGTGGGTCGGAGACGGCCTGAAGCTGTAGGGCATTCAGCACCGCCACCAACACAAAAGCCAGGATGATCCAGTAAACAGCAGCGGCCACCCAGCGCTCCGTTTGCGGCAGCTTCTCGCCAGGCTTTTGCCCCAAAACCCAAGCAGCTAGGCGGTTATCGAGCTGCGTCCGCCTGAGCAGCCCCCGAACGCCGAAGGCCACCGCCGTGGCCACGAGCCAACCCAGAACTAGGATGGCAATCGCCGCCAGCAGATTGGGCATAAAAGCAGTAACTCTACCCCAAAGATTGACAACAAAGGAGACGGCCTCATCTTGAAGAGTGTTTATAGAGGTGTCCATGATTACCCTCACAACCTGAAATGATCAGGATGTTCAAATGATAAGAGTAGGCTAGCCTGAAGCGCTTCTTCAGGCAAGCTGGGCTGACCTAGGAGAGAGCCTCAAAAAACAAAAACGCCACGTCTTGAAACGAAACTTTACGTCCACTCATATCAGGAGCTGATGGTTGACCAAAACTGCAGGGGTGCTGGCAAAGAAAAAAGGTGTCCAGGGAAAACTTCTGCAGCTTCTTAGAACTGTTGGTTCCTCCTAAATTGGTTTCTTCCAATACACCAGCCCATCTTCTCCGTTGTTGTAATAGCCCTTGCGACGTCCCAACAGTTGAAACCCTGCCGATTCATAGAGGCGGATGGCAGCGTGGTTAGAAGCCCTCACTTCCAACGTGGCCCAACAGCAGCCTGCTGCCCTGGCTTGGGTTAGCAGCTCCTCCAGGATCCTTCGACCCAAACCACGCCGCCGATGGTCAGGATCCACTGCCAACGAGATGATGTGGGCTTCTTCCTCAATGCGCCAGAGGATGCCAAAGCCTACTAACGTTGGGGTAGGCGACGTCTTCTCGCCCCTGTCTCCAGGTTCCACCACAGCTCCAATGACAGTGCTGGTGGGCCGTTCCAGCTCCGCGCGGTAGCCCTGCTCCCCCCAGTATCCCCCGTAGCAGCGCCGATCCAGTTCCAGCAATTGGGGCAGGGCAGTGATGTCCAGCACCTGCAGCCGATAACTTGTGCTACCCATGGTGGTCTAGTCCCGCAATTTGCAAAACTCCGATAGCAACAACTGCCCAAAGGGATCGTCATCCGGGCCGGCATAGGGCAGGGCTCGGCGCCTAAGGCTCAAGATCTGGTCCCCCGATTGCGAATGGAGCTTGAGCTCGTAGTCGAGCCCTTCTGCCTCCTGGAGGTAACCTTGGGCGGCTTTCAGGATCCCTGCTCGCAGTTGGGCTTTGGCAGCAGGGGCCATGAGGTAGCGAACAAACCAGCGGGCACTGCCGGGATCCACCTCGGCGAGGTATTGGAGAGCGGGGCTCAACACTGCAGAGTGCTCTTGGGGGGATTGGATAGCTGGAGAAAAGGTGGGATCTGAGGCTTGGCTCATGGCTGGGGATACCAGAGGGCTTCGAGGGTACGGACAAGGGCCGCCGCTTCCGCAGGAGAGGGAGGATGGGGTAGGCAGACCGTGACATGGCCCAGTTTTCGTCCTGGGCGGGCAGGGGTTTTGTGGTACCAGTGCACTGTGGCATTGGGGATCTCTGCCAGGCGCTGCCGCTTTTGGGCATAGTCACTGCTGGAGTGCTCATAGCCCAGGAGGTTCACCATCACTGCCCCCCCACACTTGAGGGAGGGATCCCCCAACGGCAAACCGGTGATGGCCCGCAGGTGCTGCTCAAATTGGGAGGTGTGGCAGGCTTCCAGGGTGTAGTGGCCAGAGTTGTGAACCCGCGGCGAGATCTCGTTGATCCAGATCCCAGCCTTGGGGTGGGGCGGCGGCACCCAGAACAACTCGATGCCAAACACTCCCACTGCCTCCAGCTTTTCCATCACCCTGACCGCCAGGTCGCGAATCTCGGCCTCGACAGTTGCGGGAATGCGGGCAGGCACCAGAACATGGCGGCAGACCTGCTCGATCTGCACAGTTTCCACCACCGGGTAGATCTGGATCTCGCCGGCTAGCCCCCGCGCCACCATCACCGCCAGCTCCCGCTCAAAGGGGATCCACTCTTCGACAAGCAGCGGGATCCCGGCATACTCGGCCAGGGCCTCTTGCAAGGTTGCTCGGTCGGGCAGGATGCGGGTGCCCTGGCCATCGTAGCCCTGCCGCCGCCGCTTGAGCACCAAGGGGAAGCTTAGGCTAGAGAGATCCGCCATCTCCACAGGCCAAAAAGCCGGCACCGGCAACCCCAACTCCGCCAGAAACTGCCGCTGGCGCAACTTGTCTAGCAACGGCTCCAGGGTGCTCAGGCGGGGGCGAAAGCGGGATCCCTCTGGATCCAGCTTTTGCAGCTCTGCCAAAGGGATGAACTCGTTTTCAAAGGTTACCACCGAGCAGCATTCCAGTAACTGGGCTGTGGCCTGGGTGTCGGTTACAGAGCCCCAAACTACCCCGTCGGCCACCGCCACCGCCGGCTCGGTGGGAGCAGCGGCCTGCACAACCAGGGGGATCCCCAGCCGACGAGCCGCTAGAGCCAACATCTGCGCCAACTGTCCGCCGCCGATTACCCCTACCGGCTGCATCTGAGTTTGGGACTTCACGGCCGCACCGCCCCACGAGTTACACTGAGAGGTAAAGCACCGTCTAGTCTACTGTCTCTCGGGTTTAGAACCCTACTGGCGGGATCCCGCTAGGAGAAAAACGGTGGAGCCCTCTAAGCTAAAAGAGCTCATCGACCGAGCGCTGGCGGATAAGGTCCTCACCCGCGCCGAGCAAGAAGCAATCCTCAAGGCAGTTACCGCCGATTCCTACGTCTCACCGGAAGAACACGAACTGCTGGACCAGATTGTGGAGCGCCTCAATAGCGGTGAGATTCGCGTCGTAGAGTAAAAACCCGCAGCTCCAAAGGGTTGGGATAGACTGGAGATCCCTTGGCCACCTCTAGCAGTATCCGCTGAGATTCTGCCGCCACCATGAGTTCTCGCTCCTCGGACTGGTTTACGCGGGCACGGCATCTCTTCTACGGCACCGCCACTGCCCTGGTGGAAATTCTGGAGGATCCCCAAAAGCGCGCGGAAAGTTTCAGTCGCCTTTCTGTCGACTGGGCGGCGCTGGCTACAGAACTGGAGCAAAAAGGGGAGCAGATTGAACAAGAGGCTGTTCGCTACCTGGAAAGCCTCCGCCGTCAAGCTAGCAAGGCCTCCGATCCAACCGTAGATAGCCAAGCACCGGCCAGCCCGCCTGCTAGGAGCAGCTCCCCAACCCCGGCTCCTGCTGCCCCCATCTCCCAAGAAGAGATGGCCGACCTGATGGAGCTGATCCACCAGATTGAGTCCTTGCGCCTGGAGTTAGAGCGGCTGCGCACAGAACCTTGCTCTGATGCTGGTCCTTCTGCCTGATCCCAACTCCTGTGCGGTTTGACGTTGTTACCCTTTTCCCGGAATTTTTTGAGTCGCCGCTGCGCATTGGCTTGGTGGGCAAAGCCCTGAAGCAGGGGATCGCCGAGGTTCATCTCACCAACCCGCGCGACTTTGCCACCGATAAGCACCGCCGGGTCGACGATGAGCCCTATGGGGGTGGGGTAGGCATGGTGCTCAAGCCAGAGCCCTTTTTTGCCGCTGTCGCCTCCCTACCTCGCTTGGAGCCCTACGAGATTATCTTGCTCACGCCCCAGGGGCAACCCCTAGACCAGGCCCTGCTGCGGGAGCTGGCCCAAAAGGCCCAGCTCATCCTGCTCTGCGGGCAGTACGAGGGCTTTGACGAGCGGATCCGCCAATATCTAGCTACCCGCGAGGTGTCGCTGGGGGATTTTGTGCTGACAGGAGGAGAGATCCCGGCGCTGGCCTTGATCAACGGCGTGCTGCGCCTCTTGCCGGGTACTGTGGGTAAGGTAGACTCTCTGAAGAAGGAGAGCTTTGAGGAAGGGCTGCTCGACTACCCCCAATATACCCGCCCAGCTGAGTTTCTGGGGTACAAGGTGCCCCAGGTGCTCCTTTCAGGGAACCACGAGGCCATTGCCCGCTGGCGCCTACAGCAGCAGTTGGTGCGCACCTGGCAACGGCGGCCAGATCTGTTGGCCAAACGTCCCCTCACCCCCCAAGAACAACAGTTGTTGGCCGAAGGCCTAGCCAAGCAGCACACTGAGGTGGAGGAATAAGGATGTGGGTAAGCTATCTCAACTCCCTTCTCAATGGCCACCCGGCAATTCCTAGGATTCTGGGACTGCTTCTGTTGGGGATCCTGGCCAGCCCGGGGCTTGCTCTAGCCCAAAGGGGGAGTGGCAACGAGGCCCTTTACCGCGACAGCGGAGTTCAGTGGTTCGACGGCACCAGCATTGACATAAGCGATCTCTTCCGGGCTGCCGAGTTTCTCTCTCGCCAAAGGGCCTCCTCCCGCTGGGACAGTGGGGCGGCCGTCGATGCAGCTGTGGAGCAGTTCAACCAATCCCGCCGTCGCCCCTTGTTGCTCTCCCCAGAGAGGCCCAACACCTCTCTTACCCCTTGAGGTTCGCTCCCCTCGCCAGCCTGATCTGTTAAGATTACAAAGATATCCTTGTGGGCGCTAGACAATGGCGCTCTGTTCTCGGGATCCCCTAGGAGATGCCGCCGTGGTTAAGAGTACCCCCTCCAGCAAAACTGAACGGGAAGAGCGTCTGGATCCCGCCAGGCGGGGTCAATCCAAAGACAGTTCCCCTGAGCCCAAAGGGATTGCAGGCTTCCTCCGAGAGACGCGGGCGGAGTTGGCTAAAATTGCTTGGCCAAGTCGCCAGCAATTGATTAGCGAATCCATTGGCGTCTTCCTAATTGTGCTGATCTTCGCCGCGTTTATTTACCTGGTTGATCAACTGTTTGGCTGGGTAGCCACGCAGCTGTTCTCATAAATCCTTCTCTGGACAGGGCAGAGTTGAGGTAGCGAATCCCCCCTGGGGGGAGGGGAAGCCTACGGAGAGGAGGTGAGGTATGAGGTCAGGGTTAGAGCAACGGCGGAGACGCCGTGGGAACTACGTTGAGCCCCTAGAAGCTCCAGAAACGACTGCAGAAAGGGAAGAAGGGGAAGGTCAAAGCCAGCGCAACTTGCGCTGGTACGCCGTCCAGGTGGCTGCTGGCTGCGAAAACAAAGTTAAAAGCGCTCTTCTGCAGCGAGCAGCAGCGCTGGATGTGGCCGATCAAATCGTTGAAGTGGTGATCCCAAAGCGGATAGGCTTCAAGCTGGACCGATCTGGCAAGCGCCAGGAGCAAGAGGAAAAGATTTTCCCCGGCTATGTGCTGGTGCGCATGGACCTTAACGATGACACCTGGATGGTGGTGAAAACCACTCCCAATGTCATCAACTTTGTCGGTACAGAACAGAGACGGCCCTATGGTCGCGGCCGGGGGCACGTGACGCCGCGACCCCTCAGTCCCAGCGAGGTTCAGCGCATCTTCAGCACTACTGAGGTGGAAGCGGTGCCCCTTAAGATTGACCTGGCCCCTGGGGATCGCATTGAGGTGCTCTCTGGACCCTTCCAGGGGTTCTACGGCGAGGTCGTGGATGTCAGCCCAGAACGGGGCAAGCTCAAGGCTTTAATCTCGATTTTTGGGCGGGATACTCCGGTAGAATTAGAGCTTGGTCAAGTGCGAAAAGAGGTGTAACTGCGTTGCATGGCTAAGAAACTGGTGGCAGTGGTCAAGCTGGCCATCCAAGCGGGCAAAGCCACCCCCGCTCCTCCTATTGGCCCCGCCTTGGGTCAGCACGGGGTCAACATCATGGCCTTCTGCAAGGAATATAATGCCAGAACGGCAGATCAGGCTGGCATGGTGGTGCCAGTTGAGGTCTCCATTTACGACGATCGCAGCTTCACCTTCGTCCTCAAGACGCCGCCAGCCTCGGTCCTGATTAAGAAAGCCCTTGGCATTGAGTCAGGCTCTAGTGAGCCCCACAAAGTCAAGGTGGGCTCCTTAACTCGCGCGCAACTGCGCCAGATTGCTGAGCAGAAGCTGCCGGATTTGAATACCAACGATGTAGAGGCAGCAATGAGAATCATTGCCGGCACTGCCCGCAGCATGGGAGTGACGATAGTTGACTAGGGCTCTGCTGATCTAGTGGAGGTGTTTGTTGTTCTGGGGGAGAGAAGTTCTCGCCAGTACCCCAAGGAGGAACTATGGCTCGAAAACTATCCAAGCGCATGCAGGCTTTGCGGGAGAAGGTCAAGCCCATCCCCTATCCTCCTGCAGAAGCCATTGCCCTCATGAAGGAAACAGCCACTGCTAAATTTGACGAGGCGGCTGAGGTTCACATTCGCCTGGGGATCGATCCCAAATATGCCGACCAGCAGCTGCGCTCCACTGTAGTTTTGCCGCGCGGCACCGGACAGGAAATTCGAGTGGCGGTGATTGCCCGCGGCGAAAAGGTGGTGGAAGCCCAGAATGCCGGGGCCGATCGAGTGGGGTTTGAAGACCTCATCGAGGAGATCAGCAAAGGCGTGATTGATTTTGACCTGCTGATTGCCACTCCCGATGTCATGCCCCAGGTGGCTAAGCTGGGGCGCCTGTTGGGGCCACGCGGCCTGATGCCCTCTCCTAAGGGGGGCACGGTTACCATGGATCTGGCCCAGGCAATTAAGGAGTTCAAAGCTGGCAAACTAGAGTACCGGGCTGACAAATCTGGCATTGTCCATTTAATCTTCGGCAAGTGTCAGTTTCCCGTCGAAGCCCTGCTGGAAAACCTGAAAGCGGTGCAGGAGTCTATTGACCGCAATCGTCCCCCGGGGGCAAAGGGCAAGTATTGGCGAACGATGCATATTTGTGCTACGATGGGTCCCTCCATCGAGGTTGATATCAATGCCCTGCGGGAGCTAAAGTTGGCTGCCTAGTTTCTCAGGGCAAATTCCAGCCAAGGAAGGGATCCCAGCAAAAATCCTTTCCACAGTTGAACAGAGAGCCGAAGACAGCAGGTGCCAAGTGGCTTAATCTCCTGCCGAGGCTGGGGTAGAGTGGGGAAGGATCCCAAGGGGGTAACTTTCGTACTTGCCCGAGTGCGTCTCGGCCAGAGCTGAGGCGCATTCTATTTGGCCTTTTGCAGTGGCAACCGCTGTTCGGTTCTCACCCAATGACGGACAATCGAGGAGGTGAGCGCGTGGGCAAGCAACCCCTAGCGAAAAAAATAGAGGTGGTCGATGAGGTTCGATCCCTGCTGCAAGCCAGCCAAATGGTGCTGGTCATTGACTACAAAGGCCTGACCGTGGCTGAGATGAACCAACTGCGGGCGGAGCTCCGCAAAGCGGATGCGGTCTGCATGGTGGTTAAAAATACCCTGATGCGGCGGGCGGTTGCTGACCTCAAGGCTTGGGCAGGGATCCTGCCTTTCTTGTCGGGGCCAACGGCCTTTATCATGATCCGAGGCAATATTGCGGCAGCCCTGAAGGCGTATCAAGACTTTGCCAAGCAAACCAAGAAGACTGAGTTTCGCGGTGCTGCAGCGGAGGGGCTGTCTCTGACCTTGGATCAGGCCAAGGCTATTGCCGAGCTGCCGCCCAAGGAGGTGCTCATGGCCCAGGTGGCGGGCAGCCTCAAGTTGGTAGCTACCCGGCTGGCGATTGGGCTCAATGCCGTGCCCACCCAGGTGGCCCGCGGTATCCAGGAGATCCCGGCCTCGCTGGCACGGGCTGTGCGGGCCATTGCCGACAAGGAGGCAGCCTAAAGGCAGCTGCCTCCTTAGGTCGATGGTCCAATTTCACCCTATCCACTTGTGAACCAAGGAGATAAAACTATGGCTTCAGAGCGTGTTCAAAGCATCCTAGAAGAGCTGAAGGCCTTGACTTTGCTGGAAGCTGCTGAGCTGGTGAAAGCCATTGAAGAAACCTTTGGCGTCAGTGCAGCTGCGCCGGTAGGTGGCATGGTCATGGCTGCTCCTGTGGCAGCACCAGCGGCAGCGGCACCTGCAGCCCCGGCTGAGCCGGTAGAGGAGCAAACGGCTTTTGATGTCATTCTCGAGGCTGTCCCTGCCGACAAGAAGATTGCCGTCCTCAAGGTGGTGCGGGAGTTGACTGGCTTGGGCCTGAAAGATGCCAAGGATCTCGTAGAAGCTGCCCCCAAGGCAGTTAAGGAAGGGGTCTCCAAAGAGGAGGCCAACGAGATCAAGAAGAAGCTAGAGGAAGCTGGCGCTACGGTCAAGGTCAAGTAGGCCGAGCTGGGGAAGAGGGGTTTTTCCCTACTCTCTTTTGGGACCAGGGCTCTGCCCGGCTGCAAGTTGTAGGGGAGGGGCGCTTTGCCCCTCTCTTTTGGTGGTTTAGAGGCGGGGGGACCTTTGCGCCGCCTCTGCCAGCACCGCGGAGCAAGGGGCTGTAGCCTCGGCCAGCTCTCAGGGCCAGAGGAGGAAAAGGCCCTCGTCAGGGGGCCGGAAACCATTACAATGGGTTACGGACGCTTGCCACCACCCCCCATGGATTTCGGAGTCGGCTTTCTCTCCAACAATGTCATGCTGCCGATCCTGGATTTTTTCTACGGGATCGTGCCTAGCTACGGCCTGGCCATCATCTTTCTGACGTTGGTGATCCGCTTTGCCCTCTACCCCCTCAATGCCGGGTCCATCCGCAACATGCGCCGCATGAAAGTGATTAGCCCGGTGATGCAGCGGCGGATGCGAGAGCTGCAGGAGAAGTACCGCGACGACCCGCAAAAGCTGCGGGAGGCCCAGGCCAAACTCTACAGCGAACTAGGGGTCAACCCGCTTGGGGGGTGCCTGCCGCTCTTGATTCAAATGCCAGTGCTATTTGCTCTCTTTGCCACGCTGCGGGGATCGCCGTTTGCAGCGGTAACCTATGACGTCAACCTGCAGATCTTGCCGGCGGAGGTGGCAGCTGAGGTGGTGCCCACCCCCTACGTCAGCCCCAGCAAGAACATCTTCGTTGCCGACTCAGTCCACAAGCCAGTGGTGCTGGTGGTACCTAAGGGTACCAAGATTGCGGTGGGGGAGCAGGTGCAGTGGAGGTTGCAGGGGCCGGGGGGCAAGCCCTTCGAGCAGCTGGTTACAGAAGCAGGGGGAGACCCCAAGCTGTTGCAGCCAACTTGGAAGGTGGTTAAGGGGGAGGAGCGGGTCCAGCTCCAGCCGGATGGCAGCCTGCTGGCGCTGCAGCCAGGGGAGGTAACGCTGCAGATCTCAATTCCTGGCTTGGCCTCAGATACTGGCTTTTTGTTTATCGATAAACTAGGCCGCGTTGGCGCCTTTGACCCAGATGGGACCATCCACTGGGATATCATTGCCATGATTGTCCTCTTTGGCCTTTCCATCTACCTAAACCAGGCCCTGACCAGTACCGGCCAGGAGGATCCCAGCCAGAGCTCGATGGCCCGTATTACCCCGGTGCTCTTTTCGGCGATGTTTCTGTTTTTCCCATTGCCGGCGGGAGTTTTGCTTTATATCCTCATTTCCAGCCTTTTCCAGACACTGCAAACTTTCTTGCTCTCGCGAGAGCCTTTGCCAGAGAGCTTGCAGCAGTTGGTGGAAGAGGAACGTCGCCGTACTGCCCAGGTCAGTGCTGACCGAGTAGCAAAACCCAAAGCAGCTGGGGGAGGTCGCGAATCTTTGCCCTTTGAGCCCTAAGCAATCCTCTGGCTGCTCAGGGGGTGGGCTTACAGTTGACTGGTTGATAGTCTCTCAGCAAGTGGAAGCTGTTCAGGATGAGCCACCCTGAGTCTTCTACAGGTTCCCCCAAAGGAGCCGCTGCCGCTAGGAAGTCCCACCAGCAGTCTGAGGGAACCGCTGCCCCTTCCCCGATTAAGCTTTCTCCCGCTGAGCAGCGAGAACGGGCTAGAGAGTGGTTGCAGCAGGTACTGGCGGCAATGGGAATACCAGCAGTGGTGCGGGTGGTGGGGGAGGTCATTGAAATTGAGGCCAGTTCTCTCACGCCTGCCCAAAAACAAGTTCTGCTTTCCAAGGTGCTCCCAGGGCCCCTCCCTAAGGAGACTAAAGTTGACGAAGAGCGGACTCCAGTCGTTCTAGATGCTTTGCAATATCTAGCCAACACAATTCTCAACCTCAACCAGCCAGAAGACCAGCAACAACCCTATATCCTGGATTTAGACGGCTATCGGGAGCGCCGTTTGCAGGAGTTGAAGGCTTTGGTTGCGGCAGCTGTGGAGAAGGTAAGAGGGAGCGGACGGGAGTATGAGTTTCCTGAGCATCTTTCGGCTGCCGACCGGCGGCAAATCCACACGCTCCTCAAGGACCCTGCCTATGCCGACCTGGAAACTTTCAGCCGCGGAAAAGAGCCGGATCGCCGCTTGGTAATCCGGCGGGCCTCGCGCCGAGGGTAGGCTGTGGAGCTCGGGGCAGCTAAGAGATCCCACTCGAGGGGAACAATGCCATGCTAAAGCCAATTCGTCTATCCGATCTGCGACAACTGCCTGGCCAAACTCAGGAGGTACGGTTTAGGCAGTTTTTTGCTGGCTTTGAGAGCCTGACACCGGTGGAGGGATCCCTGCAGGTCAGCCACCGAGGGCACTTTGTTGAGGTCAGTGCCCAGGCCCGCACCATCGTGACGCTAACTTGTCACCGCTGCCTGCAACAGTTTAACCACCGGCTGGAGTTGGACGTTGAGGAGATCATTCTCATTCGTGAGCCCAGCCCTGGCCCTCCACCCCTGGAGCTGGAACTGCGGGATGAGGAGGATCTGCTGGAAAGCTTGCCTCCTGACGGCGAGCTGGATGTGGAAGACTGGATGTACCAATACCTGCATTTGGAGATGCCCAGCCAGTTGCCCTGCCGCCCTGACTGCCCAGGCATTGTGGTGGAACCGGCTGCGCCGGCAGGGGATCCCCGCTGGGCGCCGCTGGCAGCTCTTCTCAAAGAGATCTCCTAGTCCTAGACCTTTTGCTGGCCTGAGGCCAGAGCCCTAGAAATACCGCTTCATTTGGATGCGAAAGCGGCCTTTTTTTGTCTCGGCTACCTCTTCAATTTGCAGCCGACCACGGCCGCGGATGGCAATCCAATCCTGGGGCCTAAGGAGGTAACTGGCTTGGGTAACCGGCTTCCAGTTGACCCGCACTTCTCCTTGTTGGATCTCTTCCACCATTTTGCTGCGGGAGATGCCGAATCCCGCCGAGGCCACTGCGTCCAGGCGCAAAGAGGCTTCCACAGTGGTAATGGACTTGACCCGTGGCGGTTGGACCTTTAGGTGACTAAGAGGGATGGGGCTGACCTTGACGGGCACGCTGCGCACTTGGGTCAGGTTGAGGCTGAGATAGTCCACCAGTTCGGGTACCACGATAGCCTGTGCGCCTGACTCCCCAATTACGAGGATGTCTCCCACCTTCTCGCGGGCAATTCCCGTTGCCAAAAGGGCTCCTAAAAAGTCGCGGTGAGTGGCGGGGTCGAAAAGAAAGTTCCCCTCAATTTCAATAGCGGCCAGGGGGATCCCTTCCGCCTCCACACCAACCTCGGGGCGAGCCAGGGCCAGGCGCTGGCGTTCTGCCTGGGCATAGCCCCCCCAGGCCACCACCTGCAGTTCAGCCAAGTTATGCAAGCGGCTTTGCACCTCGGCTACCTCTGGGGGGGAGAGAAAATCGCTCCAGACCACTTGCCAGGTTTTGAGGGCTTGCTCCCCCAGATCCAGGATGCGCGCCAAGGTTTCTCGGTACTCGGCACCTTTGAGGAGATCGGCTCTGGGCAGCATGGGAGAGCACTTCCAGCTCTAGGGTTTTGTTCCCTTTCTCCCATGCTAAGCTAGATGTCTAGAGCTTGGCGGGCGTAGCCAAGTGGTTAAGGCAGAGGATTGTGGTTCCTCCACTCGTGGGTTCGAATCCCATCGTCCGCCCTACTCCTCTAGTTGCAGCTTAAAACCAGGGTGCCCACGGCGTCGATGCTGCCCGTCCAACCCGGCTCGATTACGGCGGTGGCCTCTGGCATCTCGACAATGGCTGGTCCGCGCAGCTGAAACCCCACGTCCATGCACCGCCGATCGTAAACCGGTACTGGGCGCAGCCGACCGGCAAACCAGGCCTTGCGCTCTCCTTTGAAGGGATCCCCTGGCAGGGGGGGCGGCGCCTTTAAAGGCACAGGGGGCAAAGCTTGAACCGCCCGCAGACGCAGGTGGATCACCTCCACCTCTTGGTCGGGATCCTGCCAGCCGTAGCGCCGCTGGTGGGCCTGGTGAAACCGCTGCTCTAGGAGGGCAACCGGATCCGCCAACTGGGCCGGGATCTCCAGCTCAAAGGACTGGCCGCGGTAGCGCAGGTCCAAGCTAAAGTACAGCTCCGGCTCCTGCAGGTCGGCTTTCGCCTGGCGGATGAGGGGGGCTGCCCATTGGGCCAAAAGGGATCCCTCGGCAGCCGACTCCAGTTGCCGCAGCGGCTGCAGGAGGGCCCGCCGGTAATCCCGCTGTAGGTTGGCCACAGCCATACCTAGCGCGGAGAGGACACCGGCAAAGGCCGGGATCAAGATGCAGCGGATCCCCAGCTCCTCTGCCAAGGCACAGGCATGCATGGGCCCGGCTCCGCCAAAGGCCAGCAGGGCAAAATCGGCGGGATCCAAGCCCCGCTCCACGCTGATGACCCGCAAAGCCTGCGCCATGGCCCCATTGGCCAGGGTGCGAATGCCAACAGCCGTCTCCTCCAAACTCAAACCCAAGGGCTCCGCCAGCGTCGCAATAGCCTGGCCAGCCAGATCCCGTCGCAGGCAAACAGAGTCCCCCAGCCAGCCCCCATCCGGCAGGTAGCCCAGCCAAAGGTTGGCGTCGGTTACTGTGGGAGCCGTTCCTCCCCGCCCGTAGCAGGCCGGCCCAGGGTTGGAGCCGGCACTTTCCGGCCCCACCTGCAGCCCCCCGCCGGGTAGCAGGTAGGCCAGGGATCCGCCCCCGGCACTGACCGTGTGGATGTCAATCTGGGGCTGCTGCACCGGCAGGCCGCACACTACCGCTGACGAGGTAACCTGAGGGAGGCCGTCTTGAATGAGGGCCACATCGGTGCTGGTTCCTCCCATGTCCAGGCTGAGCAGATGGGAATAGCCGCTCAGACGGCCCACATAGGCCGCCCCGTAAACGCCGCCCGCCGGCCCCGAAAGCAGTGCCACCGAGGCGTGGGCTGCTGCCTGAGCAAGGGAGGTGACGCCGCCGGAAGATTGCATGATTAGGGGGGCGGGGATCCCTCTCTCCCGACAACCCTGGGCCAAGCGGTGCAGGTAGCCCGCCAGGGCCGGGCTGAGGTAGGCATCAATGGCTGTGGTGCTAAAGCGCTCGTATTCCCGAAACTCCGGCGCCACCTCGCAGGAGAGGGAAACGTGCAAGCCGGGAAAGGCCTTGCGCAAAGCCGCCCCCAGGCGCTGCTCGTGCTCCGGGTAGAGGAAAGAAAACAAAAACCCTACCCCCACGGCGCGGATCCCCTCCCGCTGCACCCGCTCTCCCACCTCCCGGATGACGCGCTGGATCTCCTCCTCCGTCAGCGGCTCCAACACGCCGCTTACGCTGCAGCGCTCCTTTACCTCTAGGCAGTGGTGGCGGGGCACCACTGGCTCCGGCTTGGGCTGGGTGAGGTCGTAGAGGGAGGGGCGGTTTTGGCGACCAATGGCCAGCACATCCCGGAAACCCGCCGTGGTCAAAAAGAGGGTAGGGGATCCCTTGCGCTCCAGGAGGGCGTTGGTGGCCACCGTCATGCCATGGCAGAACACATCCACCTTGACCGCGCCCAGCTTGTCCAAGGCGGCAAAGACCCCCTCTTCCGGGCTGGGGGTGGAGAGCACCTTGGCCGTCCGGATCTGGCCTTCCTGAAGGAGCACTAAATCGGTGAAGGTTCCCCCCACATCGATCCCCAGACGGACCAAACCCTCCTGCCTCCAATCCTGTTGCTCGGCTTGCTCGCTGCTGGTGTTGGACATTGCTCAATAAGGCTCTCGTGTAGGTCCGCCCCTGCGCTTCTCATTTCAACCCCTCCCTAGAGACGACGCCGGGGCATCTCTTCCGACTCAGTTGCCAGGGGTTGCTCCTGCTGCAAAAGCCGGCGAAAGGCCGGCTCGTCCAGCCGGTAGTCCCGCTGCTCGATCAAATCCCGATCTGTAGAGTAGATGGTGTCCGCCTCCTGCACCACCTCTTGGCGGCGGAAGCGGCGGGCAAAGTCGAGCTTGCGCAGCAGCGCCTCGGAGGGACGCTTCAGCCGCTCTTGCCAGAACCGCCGGATGCGGTTGCGCCGCTCCACCCCTTGGTTGCGAAATTGCAACGTCAGCCACCGCACCGCAGGCACCGCCAAAAACAGCGTGCCGTAGAGGAAGAGGAATTCAATCAGCGGGTAGATAAACGCCAAAAAGGCATTGCTCCTGGCGGCGGCTGCCACCTCCTCCCGCGCCCCATAGAGAATGGCTGCCAGGAAGAAATTGAGCACCCCTAGGCCAGCAGCCAGGGTCAGTTGCTCAGGGGTGGCGCGGCTAAACACCCAGGGTTTTTCCTGCAACATCCCAGGAAGCTGCTGTTGGGGGCTTTCTGTGGCCGTTACCTGCAGCTCTGGGAAACGATAGACGATATCGCCGTCCTCGCTTACCTCCGGCTGGCCGTCGAACTTGAGCAGAATCGGCAGCATGTAGTCTTCATACTCCAGGGCCGGGGATCCCGGCTCCACATCCAGGTAGGGCAGCACCTGCTCGGCGGCGATCACCCCCCCGTTGGCGCGGATAAGCTGGCCAATCAAGGCATAGCGCTCCTCTTCCAGGTTGGCGTTAGGATCCCCGTCCCCAAACAGGAAGCTGTACACCGCCTCCAAAAAGTTCATCTCGGATTTTTTCCGGTGGGGTTGCGCCCGACCGGAATAGCCCCCGTAGGGACTCCAGAAGGGGTTGCCCACCCAGAGGTCGGGGAAATAGAAGAAGACCCCCCCTCCCCGCGAGCGGCTGCGGTTGTCCTCCTCACGGCTGCTGGCCATCTGCAGAGCCATCAACGCTAGGGTGATGAGGACAATCGACACCACCAACAGGATGCCAAAGGAGATGCGCAGCCCGTAGAGAAAGCCGCCCCAGAGCTTGCGTCGCAGAACCGCCAGCCGATCCTGCTGCTCCTTGCGCTTGAGAATGTCGCGAAAGTCGGGCGGAAAAACGTAGGCAATCTCCCCCTGCCGCAAAACCTGGAGATGACCCCCCGCCTTTTGGGCTAACTGCAGCAACTCCTGTTTGGCCTCCTCTAGGGCCAGGCCAGTGCTGGAGGCAATGTCTCCCAGCGTCACTCGCAGGCCCAACCGCTCCACTGCGTCTATAACCAAAGTCTGTGCCGCCACCGTTAACCTCCGCTTTTGCCTGCTGTAAACTCCCATCCCGCTAGGAGGGATCGCGGGGGATCTGCCCCTGTTTCCAGTATCTCTCCTCGGCTGGGCAGCGACGAGAGGATCCCCTGCCTTGGTGGCCCTAGGGTAGCCAGGCCATCACCGCCAGCAGGGCGAGGAGGATCCCGATCAATCCCCACGTCAGCCGTTGGGTATTCAAAGGGGGAGTAGCCTCGCGGCAGATAGGAGCAGTAACTTTTGGCAAGGAAGCTGGGCGGCGGAGGCGCTCATAGACCAGACGGCGTTCCCCTGGCTTGGCCTCTTCCAGGTGGCTGAGATCTGGGATTTCAAGCAACCACTCTGCTGGTCGCCGCAGACGAGGTGCCTGCCAGATGCCCAACACGTAGCGGGCCTGCTGAGCGACCTCCGGATCCGGGTTGCCCAGCAAGGTTTGCACCAAGCGGATTGCCTCCTGGGTCTCTCCAAGGGCATCCTGGGCTAGGGCCTGCCAGAGCCGCAGCTTGCTCGCTTGCGGGTAGCGGCTCTGGGCCTGTTTCACCTGTTCCAGAGCCTGGCGGTAGTGTCCCCGCTCAAAGCTGGCCTGAATCCGGGCCAAATGCTGGGGCAAGCGCAAGTCTTCAGAAGGGATCAACTCTGGCTCCACCGAGCAACTCCCCTAGGTAAGCTTTTGTTCCACCCCGAACCCCACCAGAAGCACCTCCTGCGGCGGCTGACCGTGAGGGGGGCGTTGGTAGGTGAGGATCTGCCGCAGGCGCAGGCGCGGGTTGAGCAGAGTGATGGTATCCACGGCAACGACGCGCGTGTAGGTGGTGGTCATCACCAGTTGCAGGGATTGCGGATCGAAGCGGAAGTCGGCCACCATGGGCCGCTCCTCTTCATAGGCGCGATCGCGCAGATAGTCGCCTTCAAGACCGCGGGCGCTCTCTCGCCGGGGCACAAACAGCATGTTCAGCTCTTGCCCCACCTCCTCTCCCTTTTCAGAGACAGTCTCAAAGGCAAGGTGGAAGCCCAAGAAGCCGTCGACGCCGTGGTTGGGGTAGTTGTTGTCCCTCAGCACCTTCTCCTTAAGCTCAGGGGTGAGGGTGCGAATGGTGAACTCCGTGCGGGAGCGCTCCACCTCCCCGCGATCCAAGTAGTGGTAGGTGCGCTCGGTGTGCCAGGCACCAATGCAGCAGTTAAAGAAGTAGTGAAATTGCTGAAGGGCATTCATGCCAGAGGGATCGACAGCAAGGCTGAGTTGACAGCTAAGCCCGATCCTAAAACGAATCGCAGACAAACAGGCACCCCAATTCAGACCTCCTGCCCCTCTTCCCTACCTCAGGTATTGGCTGCCGCTGGGATCCCCTGGGCCACAGCCAAAGTTGACCCCAACACCTCCAAAGCCCGCTGCAACTGCCCATCCTCAGGGCCGCCCAGGGTTTCTGCCGTCAGGGGAACAGGGCCCTCGGCCACCACCACATCGGGCTGGATCCCTTGGCGGTGGATATCGCGACCGTTGGGGGTGAGGTATTTGGCAGTGGTTACGGCCAGCCCGGAGCCGTCTGCCAGCTCCAGCAGGGATTGGATCAGCCCCTTGCCGAAGGTGCGCGTCCCCACCAGTTGCGCCCGCCCGCTGTCCTGCAGGGCTCCTGCCAAAACTTCGCTGGCACTGGCGCTGCCCTGGTTGACCAAGACCACCAGCGGCGCCTGGGTGAGGATGTCGCCGGTGGCGGGAATGCTCTCTTGAATGCCGTGGCGGTCTGTAACCAACACGATGTCGCCTTTGGGGATCCAGAAGCGGGCAATTTCAATGGCTGCCTGCAGCAACCCCCCTGGGTTGTTGCGCAGATCAAGGAGGTAGCCCCGCACCCCTCGCGCTTCTGCCTTCTGGATGGCCTGGCGCACTTGGGCGGCGGCGTTGCCGTTAAACTGGCTGAGGCGAATGTAAGCCACTAAGCCCTGGGGCAGCTGGAAAAAGGCGGTGCGCACCGGGTTGATGAGAATCGACTGCCGCACCAGCTCCACCTCCCAGATGCGATCCTGCCGCCTTAGCCGCAGGCTAACAGTGGTGCCGCTGGGGCCCCGCATGCGCTCTGCTACCTCGTCTAGGCTCAGCCCTACCACTGGCACCTGATCCACTGCCAGGATCTCATCCTGGGGTTGGATCCCAGCCCGTTCGGCAGGAGTCCCCTCCATCGGGGCAATGACCCGCACTGCTCCCTGCTCGTCGATGGCAATCTGCAAGCCGACACCACTCAGCTCCCCAGCCGTAGAAGTCTGCAGGCTAAGGTAGTGCTCCCGATCCAAAAAGCGGGTGTAGGGATCCCCCAGGGTTGCCAGCATCTCCTCAATGGCCCGGTAGGTTTCCTGGCGATCCTGCAGGGGCCGAGAGAGAAAGCGCTGCCGCACTTGCCACCAGTTTTGTCCATTGAACCCTGGATCCACGTAGGCCCGATCCACATAGGCCCACGCCTGCGCCAACAGTTGCTGCTCCTCCCCCCAACGGCTGGCCTGCACCTGACAGGCGCCAAGGCTCAGGCCTGCCCAGAGCAAGCAACTCAGCACGAGAACGCGCAGGGCCCAGCGGATCCCCCACCCCTTGCGACGGATTTCTCCTTCTCTCGACTGCTGTGCCAGCATTGCCTCCCAAAATGCTAAGAAAAATTAACAAAGCGCAATATTAGAAGCTGCTTTGCCGGCGGAGAGGCGGATCCCTGAGCTGCAGCTGAGCCTGGTTTGAGGAGGGTGTTAACAAACTGTGTTACAGTGCTGGTGGGAGTGGGCTTGTCCCCTCCTGGATATCCAGCTTCAAACTCTTTAAAGATTGCAGGTATCATGAGCAAGGTTTACGACTGGCTAGACGAGCGGCTAGAGATCACGCCTTTCGTCGACGACGCAACCGGGAAATTCATTCCGCCCCACGTTAACATCTTCTACTGCCTTGGCGGCATCACGCTGGTGTGCTTCCTCATTCAGTTTGCCACCGGCTTTGCCATGACGTTTTACTACCGTCCGACGGTGGCTGAGGCTTTTGAATCGGTTAACTACATCATGACCCAGGTCAATTTTGGCTGGCTGCTGCGCTCCATCCACCGCTGGAGTGCTTCCATGATGGTGTTGATGATGATCCTACACACCTTCCGGGTTTACCTAACCGGTGGGTTCAAGAAGCCCCGCGAGCTGACCTGGGTAACCGGTGTAATCTTGGCGGTGCTGACGGTTTCCTTTGGGGTTACGGGTTACTCGCTGCCCTGGGATCAGGTGGGCTATTGGGCGGTCAAAATTGTTTCAGGAGTGCCCAGCGCTATCCCAGTGGTGGGTGATGCCCTGGTCCAGCTTATCCGCGGCGGCGAGGCGGTTGGCCAAGCCACCCTCACCCGCTTCTACAGCCTGCACACCTTTGTCCTGCCTTGGCTGACGGCAGTCTTTATGACCATGCACTTTTTGATGATCCGCCGCCAGGGCATTTCTGGACCCTTGTGATCCTAGCGGGTGCGATCCCCAAGTTTCTCTTCTAACCCTTTTTCCCCCAGACAAGGAGAACGGCTATGCCTGTCTCGAAGCAAGTAATAGCAACTGAGGTCATTACACGCAAAGTTGACCTGGACAACCCCAAAGTTTTGGCCAAGCTGAAGAAGAACATGGGCCACATGACCTACGGTGAGCCCGCTTGGCCCAACGACTTGCTCTTTATGTTCCCGGTGGTCATCCTGGGTACGATTGGGGTGATTGTCGGCCTGGCGGTCATGGATCCGGCGGGGGTGGGCGAGCCGGCGGATCCCTTTGCCACGCCGCTGGAAATTCTGCCGGAGTGGTACCTCTACCCTGTCTTTCACATTTTGCGCGTGGTTCCCAATAAGCTCCTGGGCATTGCTCTGATGTTAGCTATTCCCGTAGGCCTCCTGTTTGTGCCTTTCATTGAAAATGTCAATAAGTTCCAGAATCCACTGCGCCGTCCAGTGGCAACAACGGTGTTTTTGCTTGGCACGTTGGTAACCCTCTACCTAGGCATTGGCGCCACCCTGCCTCTGGACAAGTGGGTTACTCTGGGCTTGTTCTAGAGCTGCGGGTAGGTTGACACTGCACAAGTGCAGCAGGCCAAAGGCTGGGCTGCACTTTTTTTG
The DNA here is from genome assembly GCF_047462275.1 of Synechococcus sp. H70.2. NCBI lineage: Bacteria > Bacillati > Cyanobacteriota > Cyanophyceae > Synechococcales > Synechococcaceae > Synechococcus > Synechococcus sp. H70.2. The sequence continues at coordinate 33,003 of NZ_JANSIU010000005.1, read as the reverse complement.
TGGGTACTGCTGGGCCGAGTGGTGGTAATATCGCTACGCATTCCTTTTACCGCGATCCCGCATGAGTACTCCCCCTCCTGCTCCCCGCATCTACCGGATTACTGCTCTAGCCGGCGATGGCATCGGCCCCGAAATCATGCAGGTGGGGCGGGCGGTTTTGGATGCAGTGGCCGCTCAGATGGGGTTTTCCATCCAGTGGCAGGAGGGCCTCATTGGTGGAGCAGCCTACGAAGCCACTGGGGATCCCTTGCCCCCAGAGACCTTGAAAATGGCCCAGGAGAGCGATGCTGTTTACCTGGCAGCAGTTGGCGACTTCAAGTACGACGCCCTGCCGCGGGAGAAGCGCCCTGAGCAGGCTTTGCTGGGCTTGCGGGCTGGCTTGGGACTGTTTGCCAACTTGCGCCCGGTGAAGATCTTTCCGCCACTGGTGGAGGCCTCTTCCCTCAAGCCGGAGGTGGTGGCCGGGATCGACCTGGTGGTGGTGCGCGAGCTCACCGGTGGCATCTACTTTGGTCAGCCCCGCGGGATCTTCGTCGATGCCCAAGGATCCCGACGCGGCGTAAACACCATGGTCTACACTGAGGCCGAGGTGGACCGCATTGCCCGCATGGCTTTTGAACTGGCCCGCAAGCGGCGGCGCAAGCTCTGCTCGGTGGATAAGGCCAATGTGCTGGAAGTGTCGCAACTGTGGCGGGAGCGGGTCAATGCCGTGGCAGCGGAATACCCTGACGTGGAGCTGTCCCATCTGTATGTTGATAACGCCGCTATGCAGTTGGTGCGCTGGCCGAAGCAGTTTGACGTCATCCTGACAGAGAACCTCTTTGGGGATATCCTCTCCGATGAGGCAGCCATGCTAACTGGCTCCATTGGCATGTTGCCTTCCGCCTCTTTGGGAGTTGCCGGCCCTGGTCTATACGAGCCAGTCCATGGCTCAGCTCCCGATATTGCCGGTCAAGACAAGGCCAACCCTCTTGCCCAGGTGCTCTCTGGGGCAATGCTGCTGCGCTACTCTTTGGATCAGCCCCAAGCTGCCGACCGCATCGAACAGGCCGTTGAGACAGTTTTGGCCCAGGGCTACCGCACCGCCGACATCTACTCGGAGGGGATGACCCTCGTAGGCTGCCGCGAGATGGGAGAAAAGATCCTGGCCGCCTTGGCTCAACAGCAAGCCTCTCCCCAAGAATCGCCCTCAGCCGCCGGCGGTTAAGTAGGGGTTTGCTTGCTGCTGCCCCCCTCTCCTGCAGGGAGGGATCACCCCGCCAACCAGTGGTGCGGCCATTCCCGGAAACGGCCGTGGGGCCAGGTCCTCCTCCTAGGCAAAGCGATAGCTTAGCTGGATTGGGTCGTGGACAGTGATCTTTTTCTTGTGGATGGAAATGTAGTTCTTCTTGCGCAACTCTCCCAAGAGACGGGTAATGGTGACGCGGGTTGAGCCAATGGCTTCGGCAATGGCCTGGTGAGAGAGCTTGAGGTCGATGGTCACGCCATTGGGGCCGGGCACGCCGAAGTCGCGGCAGAGGATCAGCAAAAAGCTAACCAGCCGGGAGGCCATGTCGCGGTGGGCCAGTGTTTCAATCATCATCTCTGTCTGCAGGATGCGAGAAGCCAAGCTCTTGAGCAGCAGCATGGCCAGCTCAGCGTTCTCCCGCACAGACTTTTCCACCTGCTCGATGGGCAGAGAGAGCAGCTCGACGCGAGTGAAGGCTACGGCATGATAGAAGCGGTCGGAGCGCTGCCCGGTAATGAAGGAGAGCACCCCAAAAATGCTGTTTTCCCGCAGGAGGGCGACAGTAATTTCCTCCCCCATTTCGTACACCCGCGACAGCTTAACAGCTCCCTTGACCAAAAAGTAAACCCGCTCCGCCGGATCGCCGGGGAGGAAAATGGTCTTGCCACGTTCAAAGGTTTCGATAACTGGAGGATGGTGAGGCCCTCCTAGCTGTTTAAAGGCTGCAATGAGAGATTTTTCTGCAACGGCCACCACGGGATTCGACAACCTCTCAAGGTCAGTTTATCTCTAGGATCAACTCCTAAACCCAGATCAAGCTGCCTACGATTCGAAGACTACTCTAGACTCTGGATATCTTTGTAGCAATAGCTACATTTCTCTTGTTGCGGTAGGGGAAGATCGTATGGGGATTGCCACCCTCTCTCGCCATAGCCGCCAGCACTTTACAGTACGGATGCCAGAGCCAGCCAACCACCTTTTGGAGGTGGAGCTGCAGATTCGCGAAGTGGAACCGGAGGTGCCTCTGCGGCTGCGGCTGCCAGTGTGGACGCCGGGATCCTACCTAGTGCGGGAGTATGCCCGCCATGTGCAGGAGTTTCAAGCCCTGAGCGAGCAAGGGAGCCCTTTGGCCTGGCGAAAGGTTGATAAAAACACCTGGGAGGTCAATCCAGCGGGGTGTTCGGCGGTCACCATCCGCTATCGGGTCTATGCCTATGAGCTGACGGTGCGCACCAACCATCTGGATCTCACCCATGCCTATTTCAACGGGGCAGCGCTCTTTCTCTACGTGCTCGGCCGCGAGCGGGAACCCTACACCTTGACGGTGATCCCTCCTCAACCCGACTGGCGTGTCGCCACCAGCTTGCAGCCCTTGCCCGCCGCTGAGGATTCCAATGCCGGCTGGTCGTTCCTGGCGGCAGACTACGACGAGCTGGTGGATAGTCCAGTGGAGGTGGGCCTGCACCAGTTGCGGTCGTTTGCGGTGGAAGGGATCCCGCATTACTTCGTGGTCTGGGGAGCAGGCACCCTGGATTTGGAGCAAGCGGTGGCCGATGCTGAGAAAATTGTCCGGGCCACTGCAGCGTTTTTTGGCGGGTTGCCCTACGACCGCTACTGGTTTATTGTGCATTTGTCACCAGGGGGATTTGGCGGCCTAGAGCACAAGTACAGTGCTACCCTCAACTATTCTGGCCTGGAGCTGCATCAGCCCCAGTCCTACCGCCGCTTTTTGGCGCTGCTGGCCCATGAGCTTTTCCATGCTTGGAACGTCAAGCGGCTGCGCCCTCTGGCTTTGGAGAAAATTGACTACAACCAAGAAAACTATGTGGACTGCCTCTGGTTTTGCGAGGGGGCGACCAGCTACTACGAAAACGTGATCTTGCTGCGGGCAGGGATCCTCACCGCCAAAGAGTTTTTACAGATCCTATCTGAGCAAATTGGCCAGCTGCAGCGTACTCCGGGTCGGGCCGTGCAATCGCTGCAGGAGTCCAGTTTCGACGCTTGGATCAAGCTCTACCGTCCCCACGAAAATAGCCTCAACAGCCAGGTTTCCTATTACCTAAAGGGCGCTTTGGTCTGCTGGCTGCTGGATCTGCACATTCGCCACCTTTCGGGGGGCCAGGGATCCCTAGACACAGCCATGCGGGATTTGTGGCAGCGCTTTGGCCGGTTTGAGAAAGGCTACACCCACCAAGACCTGCGGGAGGCCTTTGAGCGGGCAGCCGGCACCGATCTTGGCCACTTTTTCTCTGCCTACGTGGAAGGTACGGAAGAGCTGGACTACAACGCTTACCTCCACCCTTTTGGCCTCACCCTTAAAGCCCACTTCAGCCGCCCCAACCCTAGCCCTTACCTGGGTCTCCACTTCAATGGGGAAGGCAACCGCATCAGCGCCGTCGAGATGGGATCCCCCGCCCAAAAAGCAGGCATCTGGGCTGGCGACGAGCTCGTAGCCCTAGACGGCTTTCGGGTGAGCGCCACCACCTTGCCGGAGCGCCTGGCAGCCTACCAGCCCCACCAGGTGATCTGCCTAAGCGTCTTCCAAGGTGATCAGTTGAAACACTTCTGGATCCCCCTGGATCCACCCCGCCCGGATGTTTACACCCTCGAAGCTTTGCCTGAACTTACCCCTGAACAAGAGTCTCTCCAGCGAGACTGGCTGGGATCCCTTCTGGCTCAAGAGTAAGCAGGAGGTAGCAATGCTTTAAAATCTTCCTAGCTGTTCACAACTCCTGAGTTAAGTTAAAGAAAATAGGATCAAAGGGAAATGACTCTGCTTTTAGGTCTTCTAATTGGATTGGCTATTGGTTTCTCCCTGGGCGTTTATACCTGTAGGCGATCTGAAGTGAACCGCTACGAATCGAGGTTTGAGAAAAGAAACTGAGAGGGCAATAGCTTTGCAACTTCACCGGTTCACTCAAAGAGCTAATAGTCAGTTACTGGATGAGATTCTAAGAAAGTTACAAGCTGACCTTGAGGGCTTCAAACTTCATATCTCAGAAAGTCTGTCCGAAAGTTACCAAAACTTCCTTCAGCATTTAGCTGAGTACAGAAATCAGCTAGTTAAGAACATAAGTAACCAGCAGAATATCCTGAGCAGGTTAGAAAGTACAGAAAAAATTTCCCAGAATCTAAGCTCAAGTTCTAGCCTTCAAAAGACGAAGGAAACTAACGAGCGAACTGCTGACGCGCGACTCAAGAGTTTGCCGCCAGAGACGATTAGCCGTGAACAGGTGAAGATAGGGGTATTTCTGTGGTCTAAGAACATAAGGATGAAGAACCTGCTTCCATATAGTGAAAAAGCAGCAGAAGGGGAACTCGATAACAAGCTGAACTGGATATCAAACCTTATGGGTCAGAGGTACTCGATGATTGAGAAGCTTTACAAAGAAATTAAATCTGGCATTGGAGAAGAAAAGAGCTTGACTCTTTGCTTAAAAGGCAACCCCCCAGAAGTGATAAATTATAGCTGCCAACTTGCTTCCACTCTACATAAGGTTAATTTCTTAGAGGAATATAACTACTCAAAATCCTCCAAAACCCTGATGGTAAAACTAAGCAAGTCTTCAGAGGCAATCAAGTTCCTATCTGGAGATTGGCTGGAGAGATATGTCAAACAGCAACTGATCAAGTTTGCTAGAGAGCAGGGACAGAAGATCGATTTTTCCTACATCGCAAATGCGGAAGTTACTTTGCCCAACGGTAGCGACTTTGAGATCGATCTCTTCTTCCACATTAACAACCGATTCTACTGGATAGAGTCGAAGACCGGCAGCGAAGTACTCTTGGCTCGCCTCCGAAATGGGTTGGGTCTCGGCCCAGATCAAGTCTTTCTGGTCTTGGCAGATGCTGATCAAGAGACGAGAAGTAGGATCTCCTCCTCCTATAATCTTTCAGCAATTAGTGTCGAGGAGGTTGAGTCTCTACTGTACAGAATTGTGAGGAGGTAGACTCAGTCTAAGCTACCACTTTGACAGCCTGCTCCATACACCACCAGGGATCCTCGGCAAAAGCCGGCATGGGCGTGCTGCCTGCTCTACCCAAAATGGCCAGCCGAACTTCCCGATCCAGACGGGATCCTGATCCATAGGGATCTTCGGAGGGGGGCTCCAGTCTTTGCCCTAAAGGGGGCATTGCCATGATGCCGGGCTGCATGCCAGTACTGCTGACCCAGATTTTGAAGCGATCCACCGTTGTCTCGGCGTCTTCGGGCAGTTGCATCTGCAGCAGATAGCGAGGGCCAGAGCCGACTAACACGCTTTCGCTAGGGCGCAGGCGGGCAGGAAAGTCCGGCTGGTAGGGATAGACTAAACCGACGCTGCACTGCCGTTCGTCAAAGACTGTTACATAGACATGCACCGGGGTGAGGGCCCTATTCCGCAAGGCAATAGCCAGGTTGCGTCCTGCCTGGATTTGCACTTGGCCCTGAGGATCCCGCGGCAGGGGGCTAACTTCGGCAGGCCTGGAGCCGCTGGCTGGCGTTTCCAGTTGCAGAAACTCCACTTCCAGGACGTTGCTTAAGGCATCGCTGGCAGGTTGCAGGTTGAGGAGGTTGTCGAAGGCAGCCACGTGCTCCAACAGCCGCACCAGCTTGCGGGGCAGAGCCTGCGGCTTTTTCACTGGGATCCGGAAAGCAGCCAGAGCCACCGCCTCTCCGCGGCGGTAAAAGTAATAAGTGGCATCCGGCAAAATCTCCACCCGCAGAGCTGCTGTTTCCGGCTCAGTATAGGTCAGAAGTGGCGAGGCCGGCAGAGCCGTTACTAACTCGGCGACAGGGATCGGCACTTGACTGGGATCTGCGCAGGTGAAGGCCACCCGCAACGGCTGGAACTGGAAGGATGACATGGGCAATAATCCTAGAACTTCGCTCCAGAACCTCCAGAGGGCAGGCTAAGCTTTATGCTACCTGTTTAAAAGCCAATCCTAGCCGCTGGGGATCCTGAACACCTCCCAGAGAATCCCGCCTGCAAGTGATCCCGCAATAGTCTATCCTTAGATCCTGGTGGCGGGTTTGTCACTGGAGCAGAGCCGACCCCCTTTCTTTTTGAGGTCATTGATTGGTGGAGAACCATGTTTAGCAAGTCCTTTTCTTTCCAGAAGGCGCTGGTGGCAGTGCGGCGGTTTTTGGCTTGGATCCTGGCTTTGGGGCTGGCTGGGTTTGCCTGGGGGCCGGCCCTGGCAGCCAGGCAGATCCCTCCGGTTCCCCTGTCGCCCACTGAAACTATTACTTTTACCGAGGCGCAACTGGCCCGCGGCAAGCAGCTCTTTAACAAAACCTGTGCCCAGTGCCACGTAGGAGGCCAGACCCTTCCCAACCCAGATGTTACCTTGAGCCTTTCGGATCTAGCGGGGGCAACACCTCCTCGTGACAACGTGCTGGCAATTGTGGACTACATTAAAAACCCAGTTACCTATGATGGAGTAGAGTCACTGGTGGAATACCATCCCAACACCCAGCTCCTAAGTGAGTATCCTCGCCTGCGCAACCTCACTGATGAGGATCTAAAGTTAATTGCCGGCTACATCTTGGTTCAAGCTAAGACGGTGCCCGGTTGGGGCGGCACTAAGAGTGAATCCCACAGTGATCTTTCGGCCTATCTCTGATGTCTAGGCAAGCTCAAGTGGCAAACCGGTGGCGGATCCCGAGCTGGAGATAGGCCGGGATCCTGCTTTTGGTATGGCTAGGGCTAGCTAGCCCAGTGGCAGCCCGTATTGATCCCTACGTGAGCCAGTATCTGTGGGCCACTGAGCCGGTGGTAACCCTCCGTCCCGCTAGCGCGATTTGTACAGGGCGGAAAAGCCCGCTTGCGTTAGCGGGACGTAGTCCTTGAGCGACTTGAGTCGTTTGCCAATGCTCAAGCACCCACCCCTGTGAAAGAGCCGGATAGTGCTAAGCGGAACCTTGAGACTTGGTTCCAAGGAACTGTCTAGGTGTGGCTTGACACAGCGCGTTCGTCGGTGGACTGCGTTAGTCGGTGGTCATGCTCTCGTGGAGTACCCCGCAGCTACGATGGCAGCGAGCCCAGCTACGGCTGCCGTCCTGTACCTCCCTCCTGGATGGATGAGGAAGCTCTGCGTAACCTAGCTGCCTTTATCCTTAGAGCTGCTCAAGTGGCCCCCACCTGGGGCTCCAACACTTCAATTGACCCTGGCTGGAGGCTCTCTGCCCCCTGCTAGGGGATTGATGGTAGCCTAAGGGAGAGGAAAGGTTGAGGCCATGCTCCAGAACATCCGCTCCCTGCTCCTAGGCCTGTGGATCCTGGCCTTGCTCATCTTCCTTGTCCAAAACTGGGGATCTGCAGCGGTGGTTATTGTGGCTGGGCAGGCCAGCCCAGCTCTGCCCCTGTCGCTGGTGCTTTTGACTGCCTATGGAGTAGGAGTGGGCTTGGGATTTCTGTACGTGGGATCTTGGCAGCTACACCAGCGGGCGTTGGAGCGACAGGCAATCCGCAAGCTTAATCAACTCCTCGAGCGGGTGCGTTTTTTGGAAGCGCAGCTGCTTCCCCCTGACCACTATTTGCCCCCAGATCTGCCGGATCCCCAAGCAGGCCGCTATTCCTATTCCAATATCCCGCCGGAACGCATTCGCGATCCCGCCCCCGAACCCAGTGAAGCTGAGGACGACACCGCAGCTCCCAGCTGGCGGATCGTCCGGCGGCCTTACGCTGCCGAGGAGGAGGAAGAATGGGATTCCTAAACTGGTGGAGAGCATCTGCAGCCCCTGCCTCTGAGCCCACCCCTCGCCCCGAGCCTCAAGGGCAGAATAACTACCTGCTCATCGTGCTGGACAGTTGCCGCTTCGACAGCCTGCTGGCGGCTAAGCCCAAGCACTTGCTGAAGTTAGGCCCTCTGGAAAAGCGCTGGAGCTACGCTTCCTGGACAGCTCCTGCCCACTACAACCTCCTCATGGGCCTGCTGCCCCATACTAGCCCCACCCACGTCTTTGCTTCCGAACACTACAAGCAGGAGTATTTGCGCTACAACGAGCGCCTTGGCACTCGGCAGCCAATTGAGTTCAAGCATCTGCTGCCGCACCTCTATTTGCCAACGCTACTGAAGCATCAACTGGGCTACACCACCCACGCCCTAGTCTCCATGCCGGTGCTCAACCCCAGCACCCTGCTCAATCGCGACTTTGATTCCTACCGTCTCATGCCCCGCCACAACGACATGGCGGCTATGGTGGAGCAGTTGCGCTTTGATCCGGATCGCCCTAGCTTTTACCTGCTGAATGTGGGCGAAACTCACTATCCCTACGCTCTGCCCGACGAGGACCCCAGCTCGTGGCCCCACCTTTCGGGGGTCAATGGGGTGCTCAAGCGGCTGGATGAAGGGGAAGAGGACGGGATCCCCTTTTTCAGTGCCGCCCAGTTGGAGGAGCTGCGCCAGCGGCAGATTGAGGCAGTGCGCTACCTAGACGGGGTCTTTGAGCAGCTGTTCGATCTGGTTCCCAAAAACACCTACATTACAGTGACTGCCGACCACGGCGAGTTGTTTGGGGAAGGGGGCTACTTTGGCCATGGCCCCATCCAGCACGAAAAGGTGCTGGAAGTGCCTTTTATCGAGGGAAAAATTCGCTAACAACGCCCCCAGCTTCTCTCTGTTAGGGACAGGAAAGATGGGGATCGGGGCTAGGTTGCTGCCTGAAAGGGCCGTCTCTGAGAAAGGGGTTAGACTTGCTGGGTCTCTGGCTTGGGCAGGGTGGGATCCCGGCGAGTTTCCCTTTCGCCATCTTCGGCGGCCAAGTCAGCGGAACGGGCCACCTCGTAGAGACTTTTCACCACGCTGCTGAGGGGAATGGCAACAATCACGCCCAGGATGCCCCCCAGCTGGGCTCCCACCAACAGGGCAATCAAGATCCACACTGGGTTAAGGCCAATTAGCTCCCCCATTAGCCGGGGAGCGATGACCCGATCCTTAATCTGCTGCACAATCAAGGAGACCAGCACCACCTTAAGGCTAAGCCAGATATCTTGGAAGGCCAGCAGCACTGCTGCCGCACCAATGCCAATGAAGCCCCCCACCAGCGGGATCACCTCCAGCAGGCCAATCAAGAGGCCAAACAAAAGCCCAAAGGGCACTCGCAGGAGCCCAAACGCTGGCACCAGCATCAGGGCCATAATGAACCCCAACACCAACTGGCTGATGAGAAAGTTCTGAAAACTCAGCACCAGGGCTTCGCCAATGCGTGGCCCCCAGGGCTTGGGAAAGAGGCTGAGCAACCCCTGCCAGAACTGGCCCCCGTAGAGCAGCATATAGAGGGCCAAGACCAAAACCAACACCAGGTCAACCACCTGGTTAAAGGTGCCCAGGAGGAGGTCCAGGGACTGGCCGGCAATTTTTTCGGCACTGGCCTGCAGGCGGTTAAGGAGAGTGTTCACCAGCTCCGGCTGCCCAAGGTTGATGCCGCGCTCGGCAGCCCAGAGGCTAATCTGGTCAAGCCAATGTTGTAAAGTATCCACCCACTCCGGGATCCGCGCTCCCAACTGCACCACCTGCCTGGCTAGGATGGGCACAACGGCGATCCCCACCAAGACCAGCAGCACCACCGAGAGGGCAAAGACTAAGGCCACCGCTACAACGCGGTTGACCCGATAGCGCTGCAGGACCTGTACCGGGTAGTTGAGCAAAAAAGCCAGTACCGCCGCCGTCAGGAGGGTGGTGAGCAGATGGCCAAACAGCTGGCCCACTTGCAGGGCCAGCCAGCCGCTAATGACAATCAAAATCCAAGTAAGCAGCAGCCGCTGCAAGGGGGAGAAGCGGTTCATGCCAGGGGGATCCCACTGAGCTTAAAAACCTAGGATGCTATATCCACTATCCACGTAGATCACCTGGCCGGTAATACCACTGGCTAGGTCGCTGGCCAGAAAAGCAGCCACATTCCCCACCTCAAGCTGCGTGATGTTGCGCCGCAGCGGGGCTTTCTCCTCGACGGCGTGCAGCATGGCATGAAAATCAGCAATGGCCGAGGAAGCCAATGTACGGATGGGCCCAGCAGAGATGGCATTCACCCGGATCCCGGCGGGGCCCAGCTCGGCCGCCAGGTAGCGAACACAGGTTTCCAGGCCCGCTTTGGTGACAGCGGCCATGTTGTAGTTAGGCACCACCCGCACACTCCCCAAATAGGTGAGGGTAAGGACGCTGCTGCCAGGTCTTAGAAGAGGCTTGGCGGCTCGGCAGAGGGCAATGAGGGAGTAGGTGCTCACATCCATGGCCAGGGCAAACCCCTCCCGAGAAATATCGCTAAAATTGCCGCTCAGCTCTTCTTTTTTGACGTAGGCTAGGCAGTGAACCAAGATATCGACCTGACCCCATTTCTGGGCTACTGCCTGAAACAGATCGTTGATTTGCTGATCGCTTTGCACGTCGCAGGGGAGGAGAAAATCCGGCTGCAGGGGCTCCGTCAATTGCTGGACTCTGGTTTTGAAGCGATCCCGCTCGTCGGGCAAGTAGGTAACCCCCAACGTAGCTCCCGCTTTGTGCAGCTGCTGGGCAATGCCCCAGGCGATGGAGCGCTCGTTGGCAATGCCGGTTACCAAGGCTTTCTTTCCGGTCAGATCTAGCATAGGGAGACCCAAAGGTAGGGGTACATGCCTATCCATCCTCCCACACAGGTGGAGGGATCCCTTAGCTGGGCTGATAGGTGGAAGCCACGTGCAATTCTTTGAGCTGCTTGGGCTCAACGCCAGAGGGGGCGCCGGTGAGCAAACACCTAGCCTGCTGCGTTTTGGGAAAGGCAATGACATCGCGGATGGAATCTTCCCCTGCCAGCAGCATGACCAGCCGGTCCAGGCCGTAGGCAATGCCGCCGTGGGGCGGCGTGCCGTACTCAAAGGCTTCTAGCAAAAAGCCAAACTTGTCCCGCGCCTGCTCAGGGGTAAGGCCGATGATCTGGAAAACCTGCTCCTGGATCTCCCGCTGGTAGATGCGCAGGGATCCCCCGCCCACTTCCACGCCGTTCCAGACCAGATCGTAGGCCTGGGCCCGCGCCGTTTTTAGGTCGGCCAAGTCCTCCGGATGAGGGGCGGTAAAGGGGTGGTGCAGGGCTTCCAGGCGGTTTTCCTCGGCGTTGAACTCAAACATGGGGAAATCGGTGATCCAGAGAAGATTCAAGGCGTTCTCCGGGATCAAGCCTAGCTCCTGGCCCAGGTGCAGCCGCAGGCGGCCCAGCGACTCGTTGACCACGGCAGCCGGCCCCGCCCCAAACAGCAGCAGATCCCCTGGCTTGGCATTGGTCATCTGCAGCAACTGCTTCTCCTGCTCAGGGCTAAGGCTTTCCTTGAGGGCACCAATGGTGTCGAGGCTGTCAGACCGCACCCGGATGAAGGCCAGGCCGCCTGCCCCGTACTGGGTGACCAGCTTGAACAGGTCCCCGCCGGGTTTGATGCGGGTGTTGGAGATCCTCTCGTCGCCGCCGGGTACCGGCAGAACTTTGACTACTCCTCCCTGCTGCAGGGCTTTGGCAAAGACTTGAAAGCGAGATCCCTGAAACACCGTTGAAACGTCCACCAACTCCAGCCCAAAGCGGGTGTCGGGCTTGTCGGAGCCGTAGCGGGCCATGGCCTCGGCGTAGGTTAACCGCGGGAAAGGACGGGGGAGGTCGATCCCTTTGACGGTTTTGAAGATGTGGCAGAGGAGCCGCTCGTTGAGCTCCAGGATTGCCTCCTGATCCATGAAGCTCATCTCCATGTCCAACTGGGTAAACTCCGGCTGGCGATCTGCCCGCAGATCCTCATCCCGAAAGCAGCGGGCAATTTGGTAGTAGCGATCCACCCCAGCCACCATCAGCAACTGCTTAAAAAGCTGGGGCGACTGCGGCAGGGCAAACCACTCGCCAGGATTGAGGCGGCTGGGCACCAGGTAGTCCCTGGCCCCTTCGGGGGTGGAGCGGGTGAGGATGGGGGTCTCCACCTCGATAAAGCCTTCCTCATCCTCCAGGAAGCGGCGGATGGCCTTGATGACCTGGTGACGCAGCTGCAGGTTGCGAGACAAGCGCTCTCGCCTCAAGTCCAAGTAGCGGTAGCGCAGGCGGATCTCCTCCCGCACCTCTTCCCCTTCCTCCCCAGAAACACTAAAGGGAAGCTGCTTGCCCACACGGCTGAGAATTTCCAGCTCCTCCGCGTAGACCTCCACTTCGCCGGTGGCCAGGCGGGGGTTAAAGGCGTCTTCAGGCCGCCGCTGAACCCTGCCTGTGACCCGCACCACGTATTCATTGCGCACCTCCTTAGCCAGCTCATAGGAGAGGGGAGTTTTCTGGGGATCGGCCACCAGTTGTACGATGCCAGAGCGATCCCGCAGATCCAGGAAGATCACGCCCCCGTGGTCGCGGCGGCGGTCGATCCAGCCGTAGAGGGTAACCCTCTGGCCGATGTGGGCCGGGCGCACTTGGCCACAGTAGAGGGAACGGGGAGGACGACGGATGGCAGCAGGCATGGACAACGTGAGAAAACGAGGGTCTGAGCCCCTATCATACAAAACTCAGCCCCCTTGCCTGGAATCCCCTCCAGCTTCCAGGCGGGGGCCTAGCTCCCCCAGACAGCTCCCAGGCGGCCACCCGTTGGACGACCTAAGGACTACTCCAAGCGGGCGCCACGGCAACTTGCCGCTGCAAGACCCACCTCATGGCTGTTTTGGGGCTCAACCGAGCCAGCAAAAGTGGGGAGCTACCCAGCTATCCTTCCGGTACTCCAGAGCGGCTCCCCTGCTCTTCCTTGGTTTGGCTGAGCCTGTTGAACCCCCACCTTTGGGGTTGAAGCTAGGGATCCCCAGCAGCGGTGCAGCAACCTAAGGATCTAGAAGCGAGCGGAACGATTCCCTCGGCTACTGCTTGTGCTAACCTGCCGCGGCAGGGCCTTGTTGACTCTTAGATCGCGGCCCATCCAAGTGGCTCCATCCAGTTCTTCGATAGCCTTTTGCTCGTCGGCTTCGTTTTCCAGCTCCACAAAAGCAAAGCCCCGCTTGCGGCCCGTTTCGCGATCTACTGGCATCTTGATTTGCTTGACAGTGCCGTATTCAGCAAAAACCCGCCGTAGGTCTTCTTCACTGGCCTTGAAGGACAGGTTGCCGACAAAAATGGTCATAACCTAGCGAACTCCGAACTTTACCCTTTAGCGCTCAGTTCGGAAGCTCGCCTGGTTAGACCCTTGGCTTGATCCGAAACTGATGCCCCCACCATCATAGTCTTGGCAGCAGCATTTGCAAACTCCCCCTCCTCGATTTTCTGCAGACATCTTTGGGGAAACTTGCTCCGCCCTAAGGGTTGGCGTTGGGGAACGCCAGGCGGGCGGGGATAGAGAGCCGGTGTGGGGGCCACTTTCTCTAGCAGCAGACAGTGGCGCACGCTGTGGCTGTGGGGAGTGGTGAAGGCTTCAACGTGAACCAATTTCCCTCCTAGAAGGGAGAGGGCCCGCTCCAGGACTTGGGCTTCGGCCTGGGTCCAATGGCCGCGGTAGAGGATGGCGCGTCCCCCCACCTTGAGGAGGGGCAGACAATACTCGGCGCAGATCTCCGCGGCGGCTAGGGCCCTGGCTAGAGCCAGATCATAGCTGCCGCGTTCCTGCGGGTCTTGCCCCCAAACTTCCGCCCGCTGAGCCACTGGCCGTGCCTGGGGGAGGGAAAGCTGCTGCAAAACGCCTTGCACAAAGGCAATCTTGCGCTGGGTGCTATCTAGCAGGGTAAAGCTGGCTTGGGGTAGGGCAATTTGGGCTGGGATCCCTGGGAAGCCTGCTCCCGTGCCAACGTCGATCCCCCGCCAGGGCTGGGTTTGGATGACCTCCCAGGGACCCAGGAGGCAGAGGCCCCGCAGCGAGTCCCACAGGTGTTTTTCCCAGAAGTCGATGGGGTCGGTGATGCGGGTGAGGTTTTGGGTGCGGTTGCCGGCCATCACCAGGGGGTAGAGTTGCTGCAGTTGCTGTTGCTGGCGCTCCGTGGGTTGCCAACCGAGATCTGCCAGCCACCTTGCCCACAGCGCTTTGAGATCTGGGGGCTCCGGTGGGAACAGTGGGGTCTGCTTGGCTTTGGTCATCCTGGCAGGCCCAGCTTCAAGGCAGCAGGGATGGCTTTTTCGGCCCAACCCTTGAGTTCCTGGGTTAAGCCCTGCAAAGAGCGATCCGCCCCCACCAGTTCCTGATTCAAGCAAACCAGCTCCTGCAAATCCAGCTCCTGATAGGGGAGCCCCTCCTCCAGCCAGAGGTTAATGGGTTGCGACTGCGCCGGGAAGGGCTGACGGGAGGCCAACACCAGTTCCACCTCCAAAAGCACCTGCTCCAGCCGCTCGACCTGCTCTTGCATCCGCGCCAGCAGGGCTGCTAGCTGCTGACAACAGTGGTGAACCCGTTGGGCGTAGACTTTGAGGGGTAAGGTCAGCGGCAGCAGGGATTCAGACAGCAATTGGATCAGGTGCTGGGCCTCCAGCTCTTCCAGTTGGAGGTCTTGCCAAATAGCCTGGTAGAGCTGCAACGCCTGGCGACAGGCCTCCAGGCGGCGGTAGCAGGGCTGTAACAGGGAAGCCCGCAACTCCTGCAGGTAATCAGCCCACAGTTGTCCCACCTCCCCCATCGAGGTGGGACGCAGAAAACTCCACCCCTGGGCCACCAGCCAACTAATCACCAGGCCGGCCAACAGTTGGTTTCTTTGGCCTAGTAGGAAAGGGGAAAGCTGCTCTCCCCAAATAGCCAGCCCCAGCCAGATCAGGGCGGCCAAAGCCAAATGGGGCAAGCTAATCATCTCGGCCAAAAGCTGGGTAGACCAGCGCTGGCGCAGTCTCCAGATCATCGCGGCCCCTAGGCTGTAGAGCCCTCCCCCCAGCAGCGGGATCGCCACTAACCACGGCAGCGGCAGCAGTTTATTCTTGCCCAGTACATCCCAACTGAGCAAGTACAAGGCCAAGAGAGCCAAAACCACAACCCATCCCTGCTGGTGCTTGAAACGGCGGGCCAGCAAACGACGGCGGCGACGTAGGTAGGTTTGGAAGGATTCGGCAACCATGGACACAATAGGGATGGCGCTAGGGCCCCCTGCCGCTCTACCCACTCCTTTGGAGCCCTATCATCATTCTGCCTACTTCTCTAGGGGGAGAGTTGCCTAGCCGGGGGCCAACTTTTCCAGGGATCCGGGGCGCGGTTTGTTTCCAGAAAGGCCTTCCTGCTACGATGGAAGGATACTTAACGTTTCTTATCCACAGCCAGGTTTTGGCCCTGCTTTCTCTCCGGCCCTGGGTGAGGCTTGGGGGTCTCTTCTGCTTCTCTCCTCCCTTCCGACAGTGCCCGATGATCGTCATTCTTGATTTTGGCTCCCAGTACTCGGAGCTGATTGCCCGCCGTATTCGCGAAACCCACGTCTATTCGGAAATCCTTTCCTATCGCACCACTGCTCAACAACTGCGGCAACTGCGGCCCCAAGGCATTATCCTCTCCGGCGGACCCAACTCGGTCTATGAGCCGGGCGCTCCTACTTGTGACCCTGAGATCTGGAAGTTGGGGATCCCCATCCTGGGCGTGTGCTACGGCATGCAGCTCATGGTGCAACAGTTGGGGGGCAGGGTGGAGCCAGCCCAAAAAGGCGAATATGGCCGTGCTGCCCTCCACATTTTGGATCCCACCAACCTGCTCACCAACTTGCCGGAAAACAGCATTATGTGGATGAGCCATGGGGATGCGGTTACTGAGTTGCCGCCAGGCTTTCACACCCTGGCTGCCACGGACAATACCCCCTTTGCCGCCATTGCCGATCCCGTTCGCCGTCTGTACGGCGTGCAATTTCACCCAGAAGTGGCCCACTCCGAGGGCGGCGCCTTCTTGATCCGCAATTTTGTCTATCACATCTGTGGCTGCGAGCCCACCTGGACCACGGAAGCCTTTTTGGAGCAAGCAATTCGTGAGGTTCGCGCCCAGGTGGGCAACAAAAGGGTGTTGCTGGCCCTTTCTGGGGGGGTGGACAGCTCCACCCTGGCTTTTTTGCTCCACAAGGCCATCGGCGACCAGCTCACCTGCGTGTTTATCGACCAAGGGTTCATGCGCAAGGGCGAGCCGCAGCGGCTGCTGCGTCTTTTCCAGGAACAATTTCACATCCCCGTTCACTACGTAGATGGCCAGGAGCGCTTCCTCCAACAGTTGAAGGGAGTCACCGACCCGGAAGAAAAACGCAAGCGCATTGGGGCAGAGTTCATTCGCGTCTTTGAGGAAGAATCCCAGCGGCTAGGCCCCTTCGAGTACCTAGCCCAGGGCACCCTCTACCCCGATGTCATCGAGTCGGCCAACACCAACGTGGATCCGGTGACGGGAGAGCGCATCGCTGTCAAGATCAAAAGCCACCACAACGTCGGTGGCCTGCCAGAAAATCTGCGCTTTAAGCTGGTAGAACCTTTGCGCAAGCTCTTCAAAGACGAAGTGCGGCAACTGGCCCGCTCCTTGGGTTTGCCGGAAGAAATTGTTGGCCGCCATCCCTTCCCAGGACCGGGATTGGCCATCCGCATTGTAGGGGAGGTTACCAAGGAGCGCTTGGAGATCCTGCGTGAGGCCGACCTGATTGTCCGCCAGGAGATCAACCGCTCTGGCTACTACTCCCAGCTCTGGCAAGCCTTTGCTGTATTGCTGCCGGAGGTGCGCTCAGTGGGGGTAATGGGGGACAAGCGCACCTACGCTTGCCCAGTGGTCGTGCGATTGGTAACCAGCGAAGATGGCATGACAGCGGACTGGGCCAGGGTGCCCTACGACCTCTTGGCCACCATCTCCAACCGCATTGTCAACGAGGTGCCAGGCGTCAACCGTGTGGTTTACGACATCACCTCCAAGCCGCCGGCCACCATTGAGTGGGAGTAAGAGTCTCCTGCCCTGGGGGTGCGGAGCGGGACAAGCCTTGTCCTTGTAGCGTCAGGGCCGGGATCCAGACACCCCCGTGAAGATAGGGTAGGGTGCTCCCTTCGATAGCTGCCAGCTTTGGGGGAGCAGGAGGCTACAGCCTTTTTTCCACAGAAACTTGGGTGTTCAGCAGCACCCGCTCTGGCTCAAGGTAAGTAAATGTTACCAAAACAACTTCGTCGACTGTCCTGATGGCAACTGGGCAGGTGGCTCTTGGCGGTTCCACTCGCTCGTGCCGTACTCCCACAGTGTACTTTCCAATAGGCAGGTCATCAAAGCCGGCATCGGCGTAGATTAACTCGATGGTTTCTTCCGCAATCTGTTTCCCCTCCTGTTCCAAGAAGGCGACAAAAGGGATCCCCTCAATAGAAGCGAGGGCGTTGTTGGCCTGGTTGCGGATCATCACAAAGATGTCGGACATAGGTGGAATGGCCTCTCTCGAGGCCCCCTTTGGGAGGCTGCTCGGGAGCAGGGCCTAACTCTTCCTAGGCTGCCACCCAGCCCTTAGCCCTGGACGGGGGCAGGGACAAGACAGGCTTCCAACTGTTGCCGCAGCTTGACCGTATCGAGGTGCTGGCCGATGAGCACCAACTGGTTTTTGGGCTGGCGAGGCCACTCATCGCTACTGAGGGTGTAGCGTCGACCGCTGAGGTGGAAGATATACCGCTCTGGGCTTTCTTCAAACCACAGGATCCCTTTGGCCCGAAAGACCGCCTCGGGCAACTCATTGAGAAAGTTTTGGAAGGCATCTAGAGAGAAAGGCCGATCACTCTCAAAGGAGAGGGAGTTAAAGCCATCGGCCTCGATGTGGCTGCGGTGCGAGTGGTCATGCTCGTGGCCGTGTTCGTGGTCGTGCTCAGGCTCAGTGCCGTGAGTCTCCTGCTGGGGCAGGGAGCTGGACTGAAACAGATCCGTATCCAGGATGAGCTCTAGGGGAACAACACTGTTGACCGTGCGCAAGATGCGGGCATCTTCCTTGATCTCGCGGATGCGTTTTTCCAAGCGCTCGACCTCTGCCGGCTCGACCAGGTCGATTTTGTTGAGGAGGATGACGTCTCCATAGGCAATTTGGCTGTAGGCGACGTCGCTGTCAAATAGGTCAGGGGCGAAGTTACTGGCATCCACAAGGGTGATGATCGAGTCCAGTCGTGTTAGATCCCGCAGTTCTGGCCCCAAAAAGGTGAGGGCAACCGGCAAGGGATCCGCCAGCCCTGTGGTCTCCACCACCAGGTAGTCGATTTTGTCGGAGCGCTCCATCAGGCGCAGCACGCTCTCGACAATGTCATCGCGGATGGTGCAGCAGATGCAGCCGTTGTTGAGCTCTACAAGGTCTTCTTCGCTGGAGACAATCAGCTCGCCGTCGATGCCAATCTCGCCAAATTCGTTGACCAGTACCGCCGTGCGCATCCCCTTTTGATTCCTGAGGATGTGGTTTAAGAGGGTGGTTTTCCCACTCCCCAGGAAGCCGGTGATGATGGTGACGGGTAAGCCTCGCTGAGGTACTTCAAGGGTGGTGGTCATAGCGCGCCGGTAAAGTGGATCCCCTTTTTCTATCTTACTCTCCGCGGGGCTGCCAGGAAGCTAAGCGGCTAGGCGATGCGGTAAGCTGGCGCTAAGCTAAGTGAGGGCGGTTGCGGAGGCGGAGGCTATGGCTTTACTGCGCTTTTGGCTGGAGCAGTTGGGGCTAAGTACCTTGGGGTTAGCCCTACCGCCGCCTCTTGTAAGCTTTGCTCCTGAGAGCAACTTGGCGGAGGGATCGCCGCTGCAACTGTGGCTGGTAACCTTTTTAACCGTTTTTGTGGCGGAAATGGGCGACAAGACTCAGTTGGCAACCTTGCTTCTAAGCGCCCAATCCCAGTCTCCCTGGGCAATTTTCTTGGGCTCGGCCAGTGCCCTGGTTACCGCCAGTTTGCTCAGTGTATTGTTGGGGGGGTGGCTGGGTCAGGTGATCCCGGCAGCCTGGATAGAATGGTTGGCGGGTGTGGGTTTTCTGATGATTGGAGTCTACGTGCTGTGGCGAGAATGGCAGGGTGCTCACCTTCGCCAGGGCTAGCTTTTCTAGACAACCACCCCCAAGTTCGGAGGATCAGCCAAGGAACGTGGTGAACCAAGAAAACAGTAGCCAGGCCTCCTCTTTTTCCCTCAGGCAAATAGCCAGTCGGGCTGCTCTGGTCAGCTTTGGCTCAATCCTGCTGGCCGAAATGGGCGACAAAACCCAATTGGCTACCCTGCTCCTCAGTGCCCGCTCGCAAGACCTAACGGTGATCTTTTGTGGGGCTGCCGCTGCCCTCATTAGCACCAGCTTTATCGGGGTTTGGGCAGGGGCCTGGGTGGCGCGGCTTATCCCCCCGCGTTGGATGAAAACCTTGGCCGGCGTGGGGTTTGTGCTGATTGGCCTAGGCTTGCTGGGAGAATCCCTAGCTGCCGGCAGCTAAGAGGCTTGGAACGGCCCTACCCTAGGAGCGCTCTGCCCTCTGGGTGGCGGCCTGGACGCTGCCCAGGGAGCTAGCCGCGCAAACCTGCTATTGTATTGCAGGGGTGGGCTGGAGCGGACGAGTATGAAATACCGACGGATTCTCCTGAAGCTAAGTGGCGAAGCCCTGATGGGGGAGCGTTCCTATGGGATCGACCCCAAAGTTTTGAACTTCATTGCCAACGAGGTAGCCGCGGTAGTGCAAGCCGGGGTCCAGGTGGCCATCGTGGTGGGAGGGGGCAACATCTGGCGCGGGCGCCAAGAGGCGGCTGCCCAGGGAATGGATCAAGCCTCTGCGGACTACGTGGGCATGTTGGCCACTGTCATCAACGCCCTGGCCTTGCAGGATGCCATCGAGCGGGCCGGGATCCCGACGCGAGTGCAGACGGCCATTGCCATGCAGGAGGTGGCCGAGCCTTACATTCGTCGCCGTGCTATTCGTCACCTGGAAAAAGGGCGAGTGGTGATTTTCGGGGCAGGCTCCGGCAACCCCTTTTTTACCACTGACACCACGGCCGCCTTGCGGGCAGCCGAGATCGAGGCAGAAGTTATTTTCAAAGCTACCAAGGTGGACGGGGTTTACGATGCAGATCCCAAAACTCACCCTCAGGCTCGCCGCTACGATGTCCTTAGCTACCAAGAGGTGTTGACCCGCGATCTGCGGGTGATGGATAGTACTGCCATTGCCCTCTGCAAGGAAAATCAACTCCCTATCGTTGTCTTTGACCTGACCACTCCTGGCAACATTTACCGTGCAGTGCAGGGGGAGCCCATTGGCACCTGGATTGGCCAAAGGGGTTCTGGAAGCAACGGCATCCCTGTTTGCCAGCAGGAGAAGTCATGAGCAAAAGGGGCAAGAGTCCCAGCGCTTCGCGCTGCTGGTGCAGGCGGAGCAGATAGCACGTACGATGGTTTTGCTGCCAACAACCGGAGAACGGGGTACTCTTCCCACCTCTCAGGGCAGGGAGGATGTCAACCCAACGCTCATGCCAGCGCCTAGAGTTTACGCCATTGGAAGATGACAGATTGGCTTCACCGGGATCCCCTCTCTGCTAGGCAAAGCGCTAGGGCACCCCGAGTGGCTGGGCAGCGCCTTTGCCAGAGCTTGATGGTTCTGCTAGTGCTGGCAGCGGGATTGGGCTACTGGCGATGGCAGACCTGGCTCCAGCCAGTAGGGGGTTTAGAGCCAATCCAAGTGACGATTCAGCCGGGCAGCAGTAGCCGCCAGATTGGGAGACAACTCCAGCAGGCGGGAGTGATCCGCTCGGCTCTAGCCTGGGAGCTGTGGAGCCGCACCTTTGGGCGCAACTGGGTGTTTCAGGCAGGCACCTACGCTCTGGATCCCAACCAAGACATGCTGGCAGTGGCTCAGCAACTGCGGCAGGGCCGCATTCTGCAGCGGCGGCTCACCATCCCGGAGGGCTGGCGGATTCAACAAATTGCAGAGGCTTTGGCGGAGCGCAACTGGGTGTCAGCTGAGGTTTTCATTGCTACGGCTCGCGTGATCCCTCCCCTGGATTGGCTGCCTCCCAACCTCAGCTCCCTAGAAGGCTACCTCTTCCCCGACACCTATTTCTTCCCCGCTGAGCAGCTGGAGGGATCCCTGCCGGATCGCCAGAAGGCTGAGCTAGTCATCAACGCGATGCTGCAGCGCTTTGCCACGGTGGCCCTGCCCCTGTTTCGGCAGCACGTCACCCCTCTCTCGTTGCACGAATGGGTCACCCTGGCCAGCATTGTGGAGCGGGAGGCTGTAGTGCCAGAAGAGCGCGCCCTAATTGCAGGCGTCTTTTTGAACCGCCTCAAAGCGGGAATGCCCCTGGCTGCCGACCCAACCGTAGAATATGCCCTCAACATCCGGCAAACGCCGACGCGCCGTCTTACCCTCGCCGAGGTGCGCACCCCCTCCCCCTACAACACCTACCTTAACCGCGGCCTGCCTCCCGGCCCCATTGCCAACCCTGGGCTGGCCAGCCTGAAGGCGGTTTTGGAGCCTGAGGAGACTGACTACCTCTATTTTGTGGCCCGCTACGATGGCACCCACGTTTTCAGCAAAACCCTAGCGGAGCACGAGGCGGCCCAACGGCAAATTCTTAGCCAGCTCTCCCAGCCCCCCTCGCCAACAAGTCCCTAGAAAGATGGTCCGCAAGCCTTGGTTTAAGCTGCTGCAGCCGGATGTGGTTGTGAAGGGCACTGTCCTGCAGCTGCGGGCGGAAGAGCTGCGGGCTTGGCAGGTGAGGGGCATTATCTTTGATGTGGACGACACGCTGGTGCCGATCCGTCAGACTGAGGTGGATCCAGCAGTAGCTGCTTGGCTAGAGCAGTTGCGCCCCCACTTTCAAATTTGGCTGGTGAGCAACAACCTCAACGGCAACCGGATTCGGCAAATTGGCGAGAGCTTAAACCTCCCTTTCATTCACAGGGCGGGCAAACCCTCACGGCGCGCCCTGCGGCGAGCTGTGGCGCAAATGGGCTTGCCGGTGGAGGCGGTAGCCATAGTGGGCGATCGCCTCTGGACGGATATTCTGGCAGGCAACCGGCTGGGCTTGGTGACCGTGCTGGTCAATGCCCTCTGGCCTGGCCCAGGGGAACGGCAGCAAATCCTGCCAAGCTGACCCCTTGGCCCCTGTTTTTTGTAAAGTAACGAGGTGAGCCACCCCTGGCTGGCGGTGAAGAGCAGTGTGAAAGGCAAAGCCGACCATGCGATCCCTTTCTCTCGTCAAATCTGCCCTGCAACGGGTAAAGCCAGTTCCCCACCGCTCCAAGTCCCAGGGACGGCGTTGGCTGAGCAGCCTGCTGGCTGTGCCCTTGCTGGTTGTGGCCTGTCCTGGCTGGGCCTTGACCCTGGTGGCCCGCCCTGATCTGCGCAGCCTCAAACGGGCAGAAGTCCTTCGGATAGTGAACTCCAACACCCTGGCTGTGCAAATCGAAGGGGACTTGCAGGTGCGGCTAGTGCAGCTGATTGGGGTTGATCCCTTGCCGGCGGGGATCAACCCCACTTGGACGAAGCTGCGGGGGCAAACCCCTTTGCCAATCGACAACGCCGGCCAATACCTGCAGACAACCTTGCTGGAGCGCGAGGTGTTCTTGGAGTTGGATCCAACCCTGGCTCCTGGGCCGACCCTGCCTGCCTACGTCTGGCGGGCCCATACCCTCATCAACCAGGAGATGCTGTTTTTGGGGCATGGCCTGCTAGCACAGCAAACGGATGGCCTCAAGTACGGACCTATTCTCAGGGAAGCCGCCAATGCCGCAAAGCAACAAGGTCGCGGCTATTGGGCGCCCTATGGCCCCCGCTAGGAGTTTCTTTGCCGAACAGAGGGCGGCTATTTACCTGCCCTAGCCACTGATTACTCTGGCTTATGGGTCGCACTATAGTGGGATCTCGAGGGGGCTCTTGGCGCCGACAGCCAGGTCCTTAGAGGATCCACGCCGGCATTTGGAGTTCTCTATGGCCGATGGATTGCCGTTTACCCTAGATCAGCTTCTCATTCTCCAGGCCATCGCCCAGGAGGGAAGTTTTCGCCGGGCGGCTGACAGTCTGTTTATCTCCCAGCCAGCGGTTAGCTTACAAGTGCAGAACCTAGAGCGCCAGCTGGGGGTAATGCTGTTTGACCGGGGCGGGCGTAGGGTGGAGCTGACGGATGCGGGACAAGTGTTGCTGCAGTACAGCGAGCGCATCCTCAAGCTTTGCCGGGAGGCCGTTCAGGCGCTGGCAGAGGTGCGGGAGATGGGAAGGGGGCGCTTGGTGTTGGGGGCTAGCCAAACGGTAGGCACCTATGTGATGCCTTTTTTGATTGCCCAGTACCACCGCTGCTACCCCGGCATAGCTGTGCAACTTTTGGTGCAATCCACTCGGCGAATTGCTCAAAAGCTGGTCGACGGGCGCTTGGATCTGGCCGTGGTTGGGGGGGAAATCCCGTTTGAGTTGCAGCAGCATTTGAAGGTAATCGCGGTGGCGGAAGATGAATACGTGTTGGTTGGTGCCCCCGGCTGCACCCCTGCCGCTGCTGCCCTAACAGAGCTGGTGACGCTGCCTTTTATTACCCTGGATCCCCAGTCCTCCACGCGGCAGACTATCGACCGAGCCCTCAGTCGCCACGGCATTAACCCTGCCCAGTTGCAGGTGCGCCTAGAGCTCAGTTCAATTGAGGCCATTAAAAATGCCATCCAGGCAGGCTTAGGGGTGGCCTTTCTGTCAATGGTGGCCGTGGGATCTGACCTGGAGCAGGGGCGGCTGCGCAAGCTAGAGGTGGAAGGGCTGCAGATACGGCGCACCCTTTGGCTAGCCTACAACCCTGAGCGCTACCAGTCGCAAGCAGCCACCCGCTTCCGCGAGGGTTTGCTGGGCTACCAGGACTGGCTAAAAACGCCTCCGCGCTACCTGCAGTTGCTGGCTTGAGGTGTAGCGTTTTCCAAGCGGCTCAGGGGGATCGAAGCGGATGAAAGAGCAGGAGCTGTTAGAACGACTGCCCTTGGCGCGGCGTTTGGCGGAGTTAAGGGCCTGCATTCAAGAAATACCGCTGCAGAGGGTGAAGTTGGAGGGACTCAAGATTGCGGGAGCAGAGTCCTGCTGGGCTGCCTATCGGGAGTGGGGAGAAGGGGAACCCCCCCTGCTGTTTTTACATGGCTTCATGGCCACCCACGCCAACTGGTGGCCGCTGATGCAGGGACTGGGCGACCAGTACCACTGCCTTGCCCTGGATTTACTGGGGTTTGGACAGTCCAGCCAACCAGCCCTGCGCTACGATATTGCCACCGAAGTGGAGTTTGTGCGGGGGTTTGTCCAGGCGCTGGGTTTGCCCAAGCCCGTATTGGTGGGTCATTCTTTTGGGGGGTGGGTGGCGGCGGCCTATGCCATCCGCTACCCGCTGCGGGGGTTGGTCTTGCTGGCGCCTGCCGGGATCCGCGACGACAGCTTTGTCAAACGCTACCGCCACCTACGACTTTTGCTGCGGGAAGGCGCCTGGGTTGATAGGCTGCTGCGGGCTGCCATCCCCTTGGCTCACTGGGGACGCTGGGAACAGAAGCTGGCTTGGCTGCTGTGGCTGCGGGGATCCCTGCGCCAACAGCCGGTGGCCCGCCAATTTCTCCGCCAGCGGCTGCGCCCCCAAGCGGCTCTCGATACGGTCGAGCGTCAGCTGCAGGCCATTCAGGTTCCCACCCTGGTGGTGGCCGCCGAGCGGGACGAGACCATTCCCCTTTGGCACTGCCAGACCTATGCCGCGGGGATCCCTGGCGCCCAGCTCCGGATCCTGCCAGGGGCCAGCCACGCTATTCCTGCTCTCCATGCCGAGCAAGTTCTGCCTTTGCTGCGAGAGTTTCTGGAGGGCCTAAGCAGATCTCAGGAGTAGGCCCCGCCTCCCCTCCGGCTTCCCCCAACGGACAGCTCTAGGCAGGGCACGGTCTGCCGCAGGGGAGATGCCTGTAGACTTAAGGGGTAGATGAACGGGCCTAAAGGCTGCAGGGAGAGCGGATTGGTGAAGAGACGCATCTGGCTGCAGGGTGTGAGCTATGCTACCTACGGCTTTCTCTACCTGCCGATTTTGCTCATTGCCATCTATTCCTTTAACCGCGCCCGCTTTGGCCTGGTGTGGACGGGCTTTACCTTCGATTGGTACCTGGCTCTCTTTCGCAATGCTGCCATCTGGCAGGCAATGCAAAATACCGTTGTCTTGGCGGGGGTCAGCACCCTAGTTAGCACCCTACTGGGATCCCTGTTGGGCTACGGCCTCTACCGCTATCATTTCCCCGCCAAAACGATGGTGCAAGGGCTGCTGCTGTTGCCGGTAGCCATCCCCGATATTGTGATGGCCGTTGGGCTGCTGCTGTTTTACCAGCTAGTGCGCGCCTACACTGGCTGGTTTGAGCTGGGCCTGGGAACGATGATCGTGGCTCACATTACGTTTCAGATTGCCTTTGTGGCCATTGTGGTGCGCAGCCGCCTCCAGCTTCTGGATCCCGCCTTGGAAGAAGCTGCCTACGACCTCTACGCCAACACCTGGCAAAAGCTGCGCCACGTTACCCTGCCGTTGGCCATGCCAGGGATCCTAGCTGCCGCTTTACTGAGCTTTACCCTTTCGATAGATGACTTTGTTATCTCCTTTTTCACCAGTGGCCCCGAAAGCCAGACCCTGCCCATTTTGATCTACAGCATGGCGCGGCGGGGGGTAACGCCCGAGATCAACGCCCTCTCCACCGTCATCATCTTGGTAACCTTAGTTGCGGTGATAGGATTTCCCCTACTCAACCGCTCGCGCCAGCAGCGAGGCCGCTAAAGAGGGGCTACAGCACGCGGCCAAGAGCGCTGCCTGGCCCCTGAAAGGCCAGCCAAGAGATAAGGAAGTTGGTTACAAACACTCCCAGCAACGCCGTCACTACTGCATCGGTGGTGGAGCGCCCCACCCCCTTGGCCCCCCCGCTCGTGGAAAGGCCCCAGCTGGAGCCGACGATGGCAATGAGAGCGCCGAACACCATCGCCTTCAAGCAGCAGACAATTAAATCCCAAGCAGTGAGGAGGGTCTGGGCCGAGGTCAGGAAGACGGAAGAAGAAATGTTGTAAACCGAAGCGCAGATGACCATTCCCCCAAGCAGCCCCGTCAGGAGGGAGAGGATGGCGAGCACCGGCAGCATCAGCCCCGCTGCCAACACCCGTGGGATCACCAAGTAGTCCACCGGATCAGTGCGCAACAGGTAAAGGGCGTCGATCTGTTCAGTTACCTTCATCGTGCCCAGCTCAGCAGCAAAGGCAGACCCCACTCGTCCGGCTAGAATTACCGCCGTTACCACTGGCGTCAGCTCGCGGGCAAGGGCAATGGCCAAAACCCCCCCCACTAGAGAAGAGGCCCCAAAGTTGAGGAATTCTCGAGCTACCTGGATGGTGAAAACGCCGCTAATCACCACCGCCGTAATCAGGACAATTAGCAGCGACTCCAACCCCACCGCTGCCAGTTGCTCTAGAGTGTTGCGGCGATGGATACGGCCCTGTAGGAGGTGCAGGGTCACCTGACCAGCCAGAAGAAAACTGCTGCCGAGCCGCTGGAACCAATCCATTCTGCCTGGGAGGGGGAAATGCCTTGCTTCAGCTTAGTCACAGAGCTGCAGCTGGGACTGCAGCTGCCGCACAGCAGGATCTGGCTCACAGACTAGCTCAAAGTTAATCACTCGCCAGCGCTGCGGGGAGCCGCCTGCCCCTTCGGGGAGCTGGGAGCTAAAGCTGACCGGCAAGCCGTAGAGGCGAGGGGGGCCGGGGCGACGCTGGGATCCCTGCTCCAGGTAGGGGGTGAGGAGGGGACGGTAGCGCTCGGCTACAATGACCTGGGTGGCCCGCATTCCCTGCATGCGCAGGCGATCCAGCTCCTCGTGGATCTCAAAGCGAATCCCATCGGCGTGGGTGTGTTGACGATACCAGCGGCCTTCCCAGAGGCGCCAACGCCGCCCTGACTGGAGGTGGATCAGCTCCTCCTGCTCAGGGTCTGCCTCAAAAGCGCCGTGGCGATGGCAGAGGTAGGTATCGGTCAGGGTGAGGGCCGCAATCGTCTGCCGACAGTGGGGGCACTGGATGCTAGGGCCAAAGATGGGATAGGAAAAGGCAACTGTCATGAGAAATTCCCCCCGTGGAGGGTTGGGCACATACGGGGCTGTCCACATTATAGAGATCTGGCCTCGGGGATCCCAATGGCAGAATTGGATGAGATCGCCTAGAATGGTCCTGGGGAAAAAGCCTGCCGAGCTGGCGTTTCCCGGGAAAGCTCCGTGAGAGAAGCGGGGAGTGGGTTGTGCCCACTTTTTTGCTTTTTCTAGGGAAGATTCTCCCTACCAGCTCCAAGAGGCTGGCCTCTGGCTGTTTACTGAGTTAGCGAAAGTTGGCTATGGTTCATCCTCTGATTCCACAGTTGGAGAGCTTGGCCCGTCCTCTGGCCGCGCGACTGGGGTACCAACTGGTGCAGCTGGTTTTTCAAACAAACCAGTATCCGCCAGTTCTGCGGGTAGATATCCGCCCCTTGAACCCAGAGCAGGAAACCAGCCATGCCGATTGCGAAGTCATGAGCCAAGCCCTGGAAGTGGAGCTGGATCGGGTGGATCTCATCCCTGGGCACTACATCCTGGAGGTCTCCAGCCCGGGTATCAGCAACCTCCTGCTCAGTGACCGCGACTTTACAGTTTTTAAAGGGTTTGCGGTGGAGGTGACAGTAGATCCCCCCTACAAGGGCAAAACCCTCTGGGCAGGGCAGCTGGTGGGTCGGGATGAGGAGAAGGTTATCCTCTCCCTCAAAGGGCGACGCGTCCAGTTGCCCCGCGCCTTGGTGCAGCGGGTTGTCCTTTCTGAGGCGGAAACCGAGTGAGGTCGTAGAGCTGTCGGCTGGACCCTTGCTTTTCCCCTGCAAATGGCGGAGCAACAGCCAGAGTCAGTTGGATTCTTTCAGGAGGACAGTCTATGGCAATGGTGCCTCTGCCAGGTTTGGCAGAAATGGTGGAGATGATCTCGCGGGAGCGCAACTTGCCCCGCCACGTGGTTACTGAAGCCCTGCGAGAGGCGCTGCTCAAGGGCTACGAACGCTACCGCAAGACCATTCAGCGGGACGTCGTTTTCCCAGAAGACCACTTCCGCAACTTCGAGGTGGAGCTGGATGTGGAAGCAGGGGGCTTCCGCATTTTGGCCACCAAAACTATCGTCGAGCAGGTACGGGACCCGGATCACGAGATCTCGCTGTACGAGGTCCGGCAGGATTACCCAGAAGCCGAAGTTGGCTGGGAAGTCACCAACGACGTCACCCCCCAACAGGCGGAGTTTGGCCGCATGGCAGCTATCCAAACCAAGCAGGTGCTGGCCCAGAGGTTGCGCGACCAGCAGCGCCGCCATATCCAGGAGGAGTTTCGCGACCTGGAAAAAACGGTGTTGCAGGCGCGGGTGCTGCGCACAGAAGGGCAGACGGTGATCATGGCAGTATCTAGCGGTTTTGGGCGGCCCGAGGTGGAAGCCGAGCTACCCAAGAAGGAGCAGCTGGCCAGTGACCGCTACGTCCCTAACGCCGTGATGAAGGTCTATCTCAAAAAGGTCTATGAGGGATCCCGGCGGGGGCCCCAGCTTTTGGTTTCCCGGGCTGATGCTGGCCTAGTGGTCAACCTATTCGCCAATGAGGTGCCAGAGATTGAAGAGGACATCGTGCGCATCGTGGCAGTGGCCCGAGAGGCCAACCCCCCTTCCCGCAACGTGGGGCCGCGCACCAAGATTGCCGTCGATACCCTAGAGCGAGATGTGGATCCGGTGGGGGCCTGCATTGGCGCAAAGGGATCCCGCATCCAGGCGGTGGTGGCGGAGCTGCGCAACGAGAAAATTGACGTTATCCGCTGGTCGCCGGATCCAGCTACCTACATTGCCAACGCCCTCAGTCCGGCCAAGGTGGTGGAAGTACGCTTGGTGGATCCGGAGATCCAACAGGCCCACGTGCTGGTAACCAGTGACCAGCTTAGCCTAGCCATTGGCAAAGAGGGGCAAAATGTCCGTCTGGCTGCCCGCCTCACTGGCTGGAAAATTGACATCAAAGAAGTGGAGAGCTACCGAGCGGCTCTGGAAGAGGCGCAGGCCCAAGGACTGCCCTATCCCTTCATCACGCCAGCTGCTTTGGAACGCTTCCGACGGCGGGAAAAGCAGGCTGCTCTGGAAGTGGAAGAGGAGTACCCTGAGAAGCTCCCCCTGGCGGAGCTGGAAGAGGACGAGAGACTGGAGGACGAGTGGGTTGAGGAAGATGAGGACTTCGACTATGATGCCGAGTTTGACATTGCCCAGCCCAAGGCTTAGAACGGGGGATCTGGGCAGTCGATAAACTTAAGCAGAAGGCTTTCCTGACTTAACCCTTGAACTCCTCCCAACCGATCATCCTGGGTATATCGGGCGCCTCGGGGATGCTCTACGCCGTGCGCGCCCTACACGTTCTGCTGAGCCTGGATTACCGCGTCGAAGTCGTGGTCTCCAGGGCCGCCTACCAGGTGTGGCAAGGAGAGCAGGGAGTGCCCCTACCGGCGGATCCCCAGCAGCAGGCCCAATTTTGGCGACAGCAGGCTGAAAGCGAGGGCGGCTCCCTGGTCTGTTACCGCTGGCAAGATTTAGGGGCAGCCATTGCCAGCGGCTCCTACCGCACCCAGGGGATGTTGGTGATCCCTTGCAGCATGGGCACGGTGGCCAAGCTAGCTGCCGGCTTGAGTTCGGATCTGCTGGAGCGGGCTGCCGATGTGCAGCTCAAGGAAGGTCGCCGCCTGGTCATCGTGCCGCGGGAAACCCCCTTTAGCCTAATTCACCTGCGCAACCTGACCACCCTGGCAGAGGCGGGGGCACGCATTGTTCCAGCCATTCCGGCCTGGTACCACCAGCCACGCACCATCCTAGATTTGGTGGACTTTGTCGTGGTAAAGGCGTTAGATCAGTTTGGCATCGACAGCAACCTCATCCAGCGCTGGCAAGGGATGCGTCAGCGCCAGATCCTCAAGTTCCCCTCTGAGGAGTGACCCTTGGCCAATCCTTGATGGTCTTCTTCTTCCCTCCAGAGAGGAGTGGGCTAGCCCCTTTGGATTGAGGGCTCATAGATCCTGGTTTATGATTCAAGAGCAAGTCATTGTACTCTCTTAATCCTCCCATGAAGAGTATCACGCTACACCAGCTGCAAATCTTCGAGGTTGCTGCCCGTCACCTAAGCTTTACCCGCGCTGCCGAGGAGTTGTACCTGACCCAGCCCACGATTTCAATGCAGATCAAGCAGCTCAGTAAAGTCGTGGGGCTGCCTCTGTTTGAGCAGGTAGGCAAGCGGCTCTATCTTACAGAGGCCGGCCGGGCTCTGTACCAGACTTGCCAGAAAATCTTTGAGCAGTTGAATCAATTGGAAATGACCCTCGCCGACCTGAAGGGATTAAAACAGGGACGGCTGAGCATTGGGGTTGTCACCACTGCCAAGTACTTTATTCCTCGCCTGCTGGGGGCGTTTTGTCAGCAGTATCCCGGTATCGATGTATCCCTAAAGGTGCTGAACCGGCAGCAAGTTCTGGAGCGGCTAAGTAGCAACATGGACGATCTCTATGTGATGGGGATGCCGCCGGAGGATCTGGATGTGGTAGCCCAGCCTTTTCTGGAAAATCCCTTGGTGGTGATAGCCCCCATTCACCACCCCTTGGTGGGCCAGAAGCGGATCCCTTTGGCCCGCATTGCCCAAGAGCCCTTCTTGGTCCGCGAGCCGGGTTCCGGCACCCGCATGGCGGTGGAGCGGCTCTTTGGCAAGCACAACCTAAAGCTCAACATTCGCATGGAAATAGGCAGCAGCGAAGCCATTCGCCAAGGTGTTATCGGCGGGTTAGGGATTTCGGTTTTGTCCCAGCACGTGTTGGCTCTAGGGGGATGGCAACAGCATTTGGCCATTTTGGATGTGGAGGAGTTTCCCATCCAGGGGTTTTGGTATTTGGTCTATTTGCGCTCCAAGCACCTTTCGTTGGTGGCTAAGACTTTTGCTGATTTCCTGCTGGCTCAGGTTCCTCGAATGGAGATGGATTTTCTGGCAAAAAAACAGCACAGATCCCCTTTAGATCCCAATCCAAATCATCTGCTTTCTGGCAGAGGGGATGAAAAGCATTCACCAGCTCCTGTTGCAATCCCTGGAGGTTCTGAAAATCATGGGTAAAAAAGATCCGTAAAAACGCCAAGTAGGCGCGTGCCCAGTTGTCCTGGGGATCCAACTCGACAATCTGTTCAAAGTGCCGCTGGGCTGCTTGTGGCCGCAATAGGGCCACCTCCAGCAGCGCCAGCTCGTAGTAGCTTTGTATCTCTTGCTCCCTCTGCCCCGCTGCCCCCCTTCGCTCCCCTTCCAGGAGTTGGCGGATCACGACCCGATCCGGATCGGTGAGGAAAGTCTGGTACTGCAACGTCGTCCAGGCGTTGAGGTAAAGGGACAGGGCTTCTAGATCTCCCCGTGCAGCCGCTTGGGCTGCCTGCCGCAGAGGAAAGAGGGGATCTCCTAGACTGACAGGGGATCCTCCTTCCCCGCCGTGGGATCCCTTCCAGGGCTGACTGAAAGACCGGCGCCCTCCCTGGGGGGGTTGCCACTCCAGGTGGAGGATCCCTTCTTTTGCAGCCAGCTCTGGCCAGGCCAAGATTTCCTCCACCTGCCAACTGTCGGGGGTGTGGGGCTGCAGGCGGTTTTGCCCCACCACCCAAGCCCGCTTGGCCAAGACCTGCCCCTGGGGACCTTCCAGGCGCGCCCAGACTAGCGTTTGGGCTAAGTCTTGGGCCGGGCCCTGCCAGCGCAGGCGCCAGGCCGGGATCCCTTCCTCTGGGAAGACCTTGAGCTGCAGCAGCTCCACTTCCTCTACTGGAGCAGGCACCTCTTGCAGCACAACCCTGGGCTGGGTGGGGAAGTAGGTGTACAGCCGGCCCACCGCTTGTAGATCAAAATGCTCTTGCTGCCAGTCCGGACTCTTGTCTAGGAGTTGCCGAATTTGCTCCTTAGCTGGACCGTAGGGGCCGACAATTCCCTGCTCCCCTGCCGCATCCACAAACCCATCCAAGAGCACCAGCTCCAGCTCCGGCCAGGGAGTCTGGCCAGCCCCCCGGAAGGTAATGGGCCAGCGCTGCAGAGCCGCCAGGTAGCTGAGCGTCTCGGACGAAATCAGCTCAGTGTTGGGAAGAACGCCTAGGGTGGTGGCCAAACCTGGCTGCACCAGGGATCCAATCCACCGCGTCAGCTCCTGCTGGAGGTGCTGCCCCTGCCAGTGCATTTGGATCCCCTTCCAGAGAGGGGCCACGCCAGGGGTGAGGGGCTGCCCCAGGTTGAGCAGGGCCAGGGATCCCAAGGCTAGGCTCAGGCCAACTCCCTGCCCCAGTGCCCTTTGCCCCCAGCGCGCCCCCAGCCACCGCCAGACTTTGTCCAGCCCACCCGCTGATAGGATGGCCAGCAGGGGCAACAGCGGCAGCGTAAAGCGCACATCCTTAATGGCTACCAGGGTGTAGAGCAAGTAGCCCGAGCCGTAGAGGCCCCACAGGAGAGTCTCCCGCCGGCTTGGGGATCCCCAGAGCGAAAGCAGCGGCAAGGGGCACAAAAAAGGGCTCATCTGCAGGGGCAAAACGCGCAAGTAGGCTGTCCACCAGCAGAGGGATCCCGCTGGGCAGGTGACGTAGTAATGGGCAGTCTCGGCATAGGCCCAGCCGTTGCTGAAGACAAACAGCCAATTGGCTCCATACCAGGGCCAGCACAAGAGCAGCGTCACCCCCATCCCCAGCGCCAGGTGGGCCAGCCGAACCGGCCAAGGGAGCTTCACCCCCAGGGGCACAGCCAGCAGTGGCGGCAGCAAAAACAGCACCCCTGTCCACTTGGCCAGCAACACCGCCGCCACAGCCCCGGCGGGGGCCGGCGCGGGCGCGGGCGGCGCCCGCCGGCCCGCCGGGGCGGCGGACGCGGCGCCCCCGC
>NZ_JANSIU010000004.1:93059-239022 GCF_047462275.1 Synechococcus sp. H70.2 | reverse complement strand
GCTACCCCAGCCCCACCGACCCCACGGCGATCTGCCCTCAGCACCCCTGTGATGCGGGTGGAGGTGCGCCACCTCGACTTCATCAACAACTTGGTGGGAGAGCTGGTGGTTATTCGCAACAGCATAGAGCAAAACCAAACTCGCCTGCGCCAGTTTCTCGAGAGCCTACTGGCCCGGGTGCAACAGCTAGGGGAGCTGGGCCAGCGCATGCGGGATCAGTACGACCGCTCGTTGCTGGAAGCGGCGCTGTTCTCCAGCCGCAGCAGCCCAGTAACAGTGGAGTTAGGCCGGAACGGCGAGAGATCCAGCCGTGCAAGAGTGGGCCATTCCATAGGGCAGGAGTTCGACAAGCTGGAGATGGACCAGTTTACGGCCTTCCACGCCCTGGCGCAGGAGATCATCGAGCTCATTGTGCGGGTGCGCGAGTCTTCCTCCGACATCGAGTTTGCGGTGGACGAGGCAGAGCAGATCACCCGCCAATTCCGGCAGGTCACCAGCCAGCTGCAAGAGGGCCTGAACCGGGCGCGCATGGTGCCTTTTGCGCAAATTGCCGACCGGCTGCCCCGGGCTGTTCGTGACCTCTCCCTCAAAACAGGTAAGCAGGCCAGCCTGGTGGTGGAAGGCCGCGACACCCTCATCGACAAAGCCATCCTGGAAGAGCTTTCCGACCCGGTGACTCACCTGGTAAACAACGCCCTAGTGCACGGGATCGAGCCTCCTGAGGAGCGGCGCCGCTTGGGCAAGCCCCCAGAGGGCAAGATCACAGTCA
Source organism: Synechococcus sp. H70.2 (assembly GCF_047462275.1). Taxonomy (NCBI): domain Bacteria; kingdom Bacillati; phylum Cyanobacteriota; class Cyanophyceae; order Synechococcales; family Synechococcaceae; genus Synechococcus; species Synechococcus sp. H70.2. The sequence continues at coordinate 238,253 of NZ_JANSIU010000004.1, read as the reverse complement.
GGGCCTTCTATCAGGGCAACCAAGCCATCCTTGTTGTCTCTGACGACGGGGCTGGCATCCCCGTGGAGAAAGTCAAGGCCAAGGCGCAAAAGCTGGGGCTGCTGTCGGAGCAGGCAACCGAAGACGAAGTATTCAACGTTCTCTTCCACCCCGGCTTTAGCAGCCGTGAGGCCAGCGAAGTGGACGATCTGGCGGGGCGAGGGGTTGGCTTAGATGTGGTGCGGCGCAACATCACCAAGCTGCGGGGCAGCATCCAAGTGGATTCTGTGCGCGGCAAGGGTACCACCTTCACCATTCGCCTCCCCCTCACCCTGAGCATTTCCAAGGCGATGGTGTGTGTCAGCGACAAGGCCCTGATTGCCTTCCCCCTCGACGGGGTCGAAGAGATGCTGGATGTTCCCGTCGACGAGGTGCAGTTGGATGAGCAGGGGCGACCCACCATTCCCTGGCGGGATCAGCGTCTTCCCTTCCAGCCCCTCTCCAGCTTGTTGTCCTACAGCCGTAGCCATAGCCGCAGCCGCTCGGAGGTCTATAGCATTACCCAAGAGGAGGGCATCCTGCCCATCGTTGTCCTCCACAGTGCTGGCCAGTACTTGGCCCTGCAGGTGGACAGCTTTGTCGAGGAGCAGGAGATCGTGATCAAGCAGCTGCGCGGGCCTGTGCCCAAACCTCCTGGCATTTCTGGGGCAACGGTGCTGGGCAATGGTCGCGTGCTGCCAATTGCCGATGTCCTGGAGCTGATGGACATGGCCCAAGGCCGCCGTCGCGAGCTCGTCCGCCTCTGGTTAGACCGTCGGGCCGAGGAGCCGCAGGCTGAGGAAACCCATCAAACCACGGTGCTCATTGTGGACGACTCGATTGCGGTGCGGGAGCTGCTCTCTATGTCCTTCCAAAAGGTGGGCTACCGGGTGGAGCAAGCCCGCGACGGTCAGGACGCCTGGGAAAAGCTTCGCGGTGGCTTGCGCTGCGATCTCATCTTCTGCGACATTGAGATGCCGCGCATGGACGGCCTGGAGCTGCTCTCCCGCATACGGGCAGACAGCAACCTCAAGCATATTCCGGTAGCTATGCTTACCTCGCGGGGGGCAGAACGGCACCGGCAGACAGCCCGGGAGCTGGGAGCAACTGCTTACTTTACCAAGCCCTACCTGGAGGAGGAGCTGCTCAGCGCTGCCGCCCGCATGCTGCAAGGGGAGTACTTGTTAGCCCCCAAGCCGACCTCCTGAGTGGACAACTCCCCAGTCCTCCCTAGCGGGGAGGGCTGGGATCCAACAACCAGAGCCAGCCTATACCCTGAGCTGCGGGCTGGAGACCTCAAGTTCTTAGCCTATCGTCTTACGGAAGAGAGGAGCATGCAGTTGAGCAAGAGGATCTGGGGCCTTCTCCTGGCCAGCGGGTTTGCCCTTGGGGCTCCCTTGGCCAAGGAGGAGTTGAGGGCAGAGGTCAACAAGGGGGATCCCTCCGCCCACCTAGCTCATCAGCTCAGCCTTGGCCCTGCAGATGACTCTTTTGATCTGCGCTTTATCGACGCCATGATTTTGCACCACGAAGGGGCCGTGCTCATGGCGGAAGAGGCCCTGCAAAAGTCCCGGCGGCGGGAAATTCGTCAGTTGGCCAAAGCGATCCTGGCCACCCAGAGCCAAGAAATCAAGCAGATGCAAAGCTGGCGGCTGAACTGGTATCCGCAAGCTCCCCAGAATCCCGTCATGTGGCATGAGGGGATGGGCCACCAGATGGCGATGACGCCGGAGATGGCTGCTGCCGCACGCATGGCTACCGACCTGGGATCCGCTGACCCCAAGTTTGACCTGCGCTTTCTGGAAGCTATGATTCAGCACCACGAGGGGGCTCTCGCCATGGCCCAGGAGGCCCTGGAAAAATCCAAGCGCCCCGAGATCCGACAACTGGCAACAGCCATTGTTACCACCCAGCAGGCAGAGATTGAGCAAATGCGGGCCTGGCAACAGCGGTGGTCTCTGCAGTAGGGCTGCTGGGACAGTTGGCAAGCTTCAGCAGGGTCTGGGAAGATGAGGGGAGGCGAGCAAGGTCGGCTCCTGCTGCTGTCCCCAGTACCCAAGGGATTCTCCTGCATTGCCAATGGCCCTAGAGCTGCCCTCCCTGCCTCAACACCTGGATTTGCTCCCACCGGTTCGCCAAAACCCAGGATCCCGAGGGTTGGCGGGGTTAACCGTTTTGCTGCTGTGCTTGGGATCTCCCAACCGCTGGCTGCACTGGTTTCCGGGAGCGCTGCTGGGGCTGGCGCCCCTGTTTCACCTTTGCGAACAACGACAGGGGTGGAGGCGCTGGCGTTTGGCCTATGGCCTGTGGTTGTGCGTGTGCCTGTACGCCTTCTGGGTAGATCCCTTCTCCCTTCAGGTGCTCAGCGCTTGGGAGATCCTGGGGGGAGCAGTGGTGGCCCCCCTGATCCCTCTGTTTTTCACAACGGCCACAGTCTTAAGTTTGCAGCTGAGCCAGCCACTTCCCCCCTGGGCCCGTCCCCTAGGCCTAGCCACGGTCTGGACGGGCTTGGATGGGCTGTTGGGCTTGCTCTGGTGGCCGATCCCCTTTCATTGGGGATCCCTGCTCTTTGACTGGCCCCTTGGGATCCAAATTGCCGATCTCACTGGGATTTGGGGAGTGACCTTTTTTGCCGTGTTCGTCAACGGCGTGGTTTGGCAGCTGGCCGAGCAGCTCTGCCGCCAGTGGCGGGCGGAGGGATCTTTAAGGGGGGCACTTGGCTCGGGGGCCAAGAACCCAGATATCTGGCCCACGCTGGTCTGCGGCTTAGGTGTAGGGGGGCTGGTCCTAGCCTACGGCAGCCTGCGGCTGGCCTACTTTGATGCCTTGGCGGCGGAAGGGGCTCCCAGCTTTCGCGTGGGGGCGGTGCAGCAGGTGGCCTGGCTGGAGGCGGATCGCAGTTGGGACTACCGCAGCGAGCGCTACCGGGAGCTGCATCAGCTTTCGGCCCAGGCGGTGGCCGAGGGGGCGCAGTTGGTGATCTGGCCGGAAGGAGCCCTGCGGGCCCGATTACTGAACACCCCCCTGCAACCCTATGTGATTGAGCCAATGCAGGTCATCCTCCCTGCAGAAGGGGCCTTGATTACGGGAGCCACGGAGCCGGATCCCCGCACAGCCCACCTGCCGGAGGAGGAGCAACGGTTTTTCAACACCGCCCTCCTCTTTGACGCCCGGGGCCAAGTGCTGGATTGGTTTGGCAAGCAGTGGATCTTCCCCTACTTTGAGTCAGGGCGCTACGTGCCCTCCCCCGATGGCTATCGGCCACTGGCGGGAGGAGAGCTGTTTGGGCCTTTGGGGGTGATGATCTGCCTGGAGAGCGTTCTGCCTGCCCCCAGCCGAGCTCTGACCCGCGCGGGAGCCGAGTCCTTGATTGTCATCTCGGACGATAGCTGGTTTGGCAACAGCCACTGGCCGCTGCTCCACGGGCGGCTCTCGGTTTTCCGGGCGGTTGAAAACCGGCGCAGCGTGGTCTTCGTCAACAACACCGGCGGCAATCTAGTGGTGGATCCCTCCGGTCGAATGCAACGGGTGGGCCCGATTTTTCAGCGCGGGGTGGTCAGCGGAGAGGTCAGGCGGCAATCTCAGGTCACCTTCTACACGCGCACGGGGGATTGGCTGGCTTGGCTGACCTTGGGTCTCTCTTTGGGATTGGGGTACTGGGGATCCCAAGTTAGGCCAGGATGCGCTAAAATCCCCAGGTAGAGTAAAAGCCTTCCTTGCTGATGTAGCTCAGTCGGTAGAGCAGCTCACTCGTAATGAGCAGGTCATCGGTTCGAGTCCGATCATCAGCTTCCCAGGCTGCCTTAGCTTGAGGGAGATCTTTGGGGTGGGAGGGGGATAGCTAGAAGAGTCGTGGACTACCCCCTTATCCCCCAGGCTAAGGGGCAGGTTTATCTTCCCGGCCCCGGTTTTTGGCAATGGCAATTCCTTTTCCTTGGCCCTACCGCACCCCCGGCATCCCAGACTCTGCCTTTGAGCGGATCCCAGGGATCCCCATGAGCCCTCGTGAGGTGCGGGTGCTGGTGCTGAGCCAGTTGCGCCTCGGGGAAGACCACTGCTTGTGGGATATTGGTGCCGGGACAGGCACCATTGCCATCGAGGCGGCCGTGCTTTGCCCTCAGGCTTGCGTAATTGCCATTGAACGAGATGCCGAGGTGGTCAGCCTCATCGAGAGCAACTGCGAGAAATTCGGCCTCCGCAATGTGCGGGTTATCCAAGGTACTGCCCCCGAGTGTCTGCATCAGCTTTCCCCCCCACCCGATCGCATCTGCATTGAGGGAGGCCATCCCCTCCGCCAGATCCTGGAGGTTGCTTGGCACTATCTCAAACCCAACGGCCGCGTCGTGGCCACCACTAACTCGCTGGAAGATCTCTACGGCCTCTCCGCCGGCCTAGCAGCTGTGGGAGCCCATCATGTTGAAGTTATCCAGGCAGGAGTGAACCGTCTGGAACCGCGAGGCCGCACCCAGCTGTTGCTGGCTCTGGATCCCACCTTTGTGTTAAGTGGAGAGAAAGGCTCTAAATAGTCTGAGAGGATTCTTTTCTAATTCTTGCAAAAGTTTTTCTACAGCAATAGAGCTAGACCAGGCTGAGCTATTAGAAAAATGCAAACCTTAAACTATACCAATGTTTCTGGCTCCAAGGATCTAATTTGCTCCTATACCATAGACGGAGAGCTGGGCAGGGCTATGGATAGATTTCACACTCCCTTTCCGGAGTCGCAGGCAGTAAGGCTGCGGCAACTGTTGATTCGAGAACGCTGGCCGGAGATGCTCAAGGGCTGCCGCGCCTGCATTCACTGGGATGATCTTAAGCGACCCGAGTGCTGCGGCGACTGTGGCATTGGCGATCGCCGCCGACAGGAGGTGAAGAATCACTCTTCAGGCATCTAGGTCAAGCCAATGACCAGGGCAAAATTCCATCCCAGGGGTTACTTTTGCCCAACTACCCTGGACCAGGGAAGGGAAGAAGAAGCTAACGGGCCGGCGGGGCTTCCTAGGCTTACAGCGCAGAAGGATCCCAGTAAACCCTAGTCGCTCCGGGATCCCAGAGAAGACAAACTACTGCACCGATCCCTACACATTTCTCCACATTCTGCAGCTGTTGTTAGGAATTGAGGTAGAGTACTCCCAGAGAATTCCTGCGATTGTCTGCCTCTTCGGGAGGGCAAAGGATGAAGGTGGGAGATCGAGTACGGGTGCGCACCAGCGTGATTATCTATCACCACCCGGAACATCGCAATCAACCGTTTGACCTCAAGGGCATGGAGGGAGAAGTAATAGCTGTAATCCGGGACTGGAATGGTCGTCCCGTCAGCGCCAACTTTCCCTTTCAGGTGCAGTTTGGTAACAAGTTCCGCGCCCACCTGCAGGCGGAGGAACTGGAGCTGATCAAGGCGGCCCCCTCTCCGGAAACGGCTGCCTAAGGAAGACCTAGCAGGGTGCGGTTGGTTTCCAAAATTGGCTGGATCAAAGCAAACTCCGCAGGGGTGAGGTACTTGGCAATTACCTCCTGCAGGAGGCGGTAAGTAGCCTCGCAACTGCGCTGCGTACGGAAGGCCCGCATCAAGGTCTGAAACCAGTAGAGGAATCGCTCCTTGTAGCGTTGCTCATCGTCCAAAAGCATGGCCAAGGCCGAAAGGCGCAAGACCCGGACCGTGTCTGCTTTCCACTTGTTGCGGAAGTCTTCTACCCCCCGCATGAGCAAATAGGGATCCAAAGCGCGCAGCTTGGCCTCCACCTCGCTGATGATCTGGGCTTCTGCCTCCTGAATTTTGCGGTAGGCGCTCAGCCGCAACTCGAAAGAGGCTAGGTAGGCCTCCATGAACTGCACCTCCTCGTCGCGGAGATAGCGACCGTCGGCGGCTAGGCTTAGTTGGCGCAGCTGAGTCAGCATAGGGATAGATCAGGAGGAGGAGGGCATCTGCCTGCTTCTGATTCTAGCGGCAAGTCTAGCCTCAGAAGGTGCGCCATTCTTTGGATGCTTGGCTTTTAGCCATCTCCTATTTCCGCTGGCTTCTCAGCTAGGTTAATATTGGTTAATAGTTCGCCGGTGGGCCCCAGGCACCATTGGATAAGAAGCACCTTTTGGGAGGAAACACTTCCGTGAGTCAGAAAGGTAAAAACAAAAAATGGCGGAGTGCGGGCTTGTATGCCTTGCTGGCCATCGTCTTGATCTCCCTGGCCACAACCTTCTTCGGCAGCCGCCCGGCTGAGCGCTTGGAGATCAGCTACTCCGACCTGATGAGCCGTGTGGAACGGGGTGAAGTCAGCAAGGTTTTGGTTGAGGTTGCCCCCGATGGTCGCCAAATTGCCATTGCCGAGGCGGAGATCAACAATCGCGCTACTCGAGTGCAGGTCAATCTCCCCCCCCTCACTCCTGACTTTGAAAACACCTTGGTTGCCAAGGGAGTAGAACTGGCAGTGCGCCCTGTTCAAGATGAGGGTTTGCTGGGGCGCCTTTTTAGCACCTTCTTTCTGCCTATTTTGCTGCTGCTGGGTCTATTTTTCCTGCTACGGCGAGCCCAAAACGGCCCTGGCAGTCAAGCGCTTAACTTCGGTAAGTCCAGGGCGCGGGTGCAGATGGAGCCGAAAACCCAGGTTACCTTCAACGATGTGGCGGGGGTAGACCAGGCCAAGCTGGAGCTGGCGGAGGTGGTGGACTTTTTGAAAAACCCTGAGCGCTACAACGCTCTTGGGGCAAGGATCCCTCGCGGAGTGCTGCTGGTTGGCCCTCCAGGCACCGGTAAAACTCTCTTGGCCCGCGCTGTGGCCGGGGAGGCAGGGGTGCCTTTCTTCTCCATTTCCGGCTCCGAGTTTGTGGAGATGTTTGTGGGAGTGGGGGCCTCGCGAGTGCGGGATCTGTTCGAGCAGGCCAAGCAAAATGCCCCCTGCATTGTCTTCATCGACGAGATTGATGCCGTTGGTCGGCAGCGGGGAGCTGGCTTGGGAGGTGGCAACGACGAGCGGGAGCAAACTCTCAACCAGCTGCTGACGGAGATGGATGGCTTTGAGGGTAACTCCGGTGTCATTGTTATTGCAGCTACCAACCGTCCCGATGTGTTGGACGCGGCGCTACTGCGACCGGGGCGTTTTGACCGCCAAGTAACAGTGGATCGCCCTGACTTCCAGGGCCGCCTGGAGATCCTCAAGGTGCACGCCCGCGGCAAAACCCTGGCGGCCGATGTGGATTTGGAGAAGTTAGCCCGCCGTACCCCTGGGTTTACCGGTGCGGATTTGGCTAACCTACTCAACGAGGCAGCCATCTTGGCAGCCCGCCGCAACCTTACTGAGATCTCAATGGACGAGATCAATGATGCGGTGGAGCGGGTACTGGCCGGCCCAGAGAAGAAAGATCGGCTCATGAGCGAGCGGCGCAAGGAGCTGGTGGCCTACCACGAGGCGGGCCACGCCTTGGTGGGATCCCTTCTGCCCAACTACGATCCCATCCAGAAGGTCACCATCATCCCCCGCGGCCAGGCGGGCGGCCTTACCTGGTTTGTGCCCAACGATGACGATATGGGCCTGACTACCCGTGCCCATCTGAAAAACATGATGACTGTCGCCCTGGGCGGACGGGCAGCCGAAGAGGTGGTTTATGGGGAGGCGGAGGTAACCACGGGGGCAGCTAGCGACCTGCAGCAGGTAGCTCGTATTGCCCGTAACATGGTGACTCGCTTTGGCATGAGTGACCGCCTGGGCAATGTAGCCCTGGGCCGCCAGTACGCCAACATCTTCCTGGGCCGCGAGATTGCTGCCGAGCGGGATTTCTCCGAGGAGACAGCCGCCCTCATCGACGAGGAAGTGCGGCGCCTGGTTAACGAAGCCTACCAGCGGGCTATCTATCTCATCCGGGAAAACCGCGCCCTCCTGGATCGCATTGCCCGCCGTCTGGTGGAGGCCGAAACCATTGACGGGGAAGAGCTGCAGGCACTCATCGATAGCTCCGAAGTGGTGATGCTGCCGCCGGAGGAGGAGCCAGAGCCCCTGAATCTTCCTGTAACCGTCAACGCCAGCGTCTAGTTTCCAGGGATCCCTGCCTTTTCCCCTAAGGAGGGTAGGGATCCTTCCCCTCTGGGAGAGGGGGTGGGGGACTCTAACTGACCCCAGAACTTGACCAAGTCCGGCTTACCTCTACTTCCAGGGGCTGAGGCTCGTAGATTTTCAACACGTACTCGGCCACCATGCGGTCGGTGTTGAAAACCGGGTTGAGGGTGCGGATCGCCTCCTTCATGCGGGCAACCCAGCGGCGGGGGATTCCTTTTTCATCCCGGTCGTAGAACATCGGGATAATTTCGTACTCCAACACATCGTAGAGGGAGTTGGCGTCCAGATCGTCTTGGGTGGCTGGATCCAAGCCTTCGATCTCTTGGCCGATGGCCCAGCCGTTGCGACCGTTGTAGCCTTCGGGCCACCAACCATCCAAAACAGAGAGGTTGAGCCCCCCGTTGAAGCCCACTTTTTGCCCGGAGGTGCCAGAGGCCTCCAGAGGACGGCGCGGGGTGTTGAGCCACAGGTCCACCCCTTGGACCAAGTTGCGGCTGACGTAGGCATCGTAGTTCTCAATAAAGGCGACCCGGTGAGCTACCTCAGGTCGATTTGACCATTCCACCACCCGTTGGATTAGGCGTTTGCCTTCTTCATCGCGCGGGTGAGCTTTGCCGGCAAAGATAATCTGCACGGGGTACTCTTTGTTGGTAAAGATGCGGGTAATGCGCTCCAAATTCCGCAAGATGAGGTCTCCTCGCTTGTAGGTGCTAAAGCGCCGGGCAAACCCTATTGTCAGAATCTTGGGATCCAGCAACTGGTTGACGGCCTGAAGACGTTCGTTACTTTCGCCGCGATTGCGCCGCGCCCGCAACACCCGGTGACGGGTAAAAGCCACCAACCGCTCCCGCAGGGCTTCTTTGCACTGCCATAGTTCCTCATCAGGGATCTCCTCCACCTTGGCCCACAGGTTGGGATCAGAGACCCGCTCCGGCCAGTCGGGGCCCAAGTAGCGGTCGTAGAGGTTCCAAAAAAGAGGAGCAACCCAGGTGCGGGCGTGCACCCCATTGGTGATGGAGTCGATGGGGACCTCCTCCACCGAGCGCTCGGGATAGAGCACATGCCACATCTGGCGAGAGACACGCCCGTGTAACTTACTCACGCCGTTGGCCGCCCGCGCATACCGCAAAGCCAGCACCGTCATGTTAAAAGGCTCCCAGGGATCCCTGCTATGGCGGGCCCCCAAAGCCAAAAATTGCTCCCGCGTCAGCCCCAGTTGCGGCCAGAAAGAGGCAAAGAAGGCATCCATCTCATTGGGGCTGAAGGCATCGTGCCCCGCCGGCACCGGCGTGTGGGTGGTGAATACACACTTTTCCCGCACCTTGGCCTCTGCCGCCTCAAAAGGCGTGCCCCGGGCCACCTCTTCCCGCAGCAGCTCCAAAGTCAAGAAGGCGGAGTGCCCCTCGTTCATGTGGTAGACCATGGGATCCAAGCCCAGCTGACGCAGCAGCCGTACCCCGCCAATGCCGAGGACAAACTCCTGAGCAATGCGCGTGTCAGTGCTGCCGCCGTAGAGGTGGGCGGTGATCCAGCGGTCAATGGGATCGTTCTCTGGCAGGTTGGTGTCTAACAGAAAGAGGGGCACCCGGCCCACGTCTGCCCGCCAGGCGCGCACCTTGACTAGCCGCTGTCGCATCACTAGCTCCACCAGCAGGGGACTGCCATCTGGCTGCCGCACCAGCGTCAGGGGCAGGGAGTCGAAATCGCAATCTTCGTAGAGCTCCCCTTGCCAGCCGCTCATGTCTAGGCGCTGCTGAAAATAGCCTTGACGGTAGAGCAATCCCACGCCCACCAGTGGCACCCCCAGATCCGAGGCGGATTTGAGGTGATCGGCAGCCAGCATGCCCAGGCCACCAGAGTAGATTGGCAAAGATTCGTGTAGACCGTACTCAGCGCAGAAGTAGGCGATGGGGCGCCGCCAGTCGTAGGTTTTCATGGTGCGCTTGGCCCAGGTGTCCTCAGCTGCCATGTACTTGCGATAGGCCTGCACCATCCGATTGAGGGTGTTGAGATAGTTGACATCAGTGGCCAAAGCGGCCAAGCGCAAGTAGGAAACCTCCTCCAGCATGCGTACTGGATTGTGGGAGGTTTTTTCCCACAGGGCGGGATCCATTTCTCGAAAAATGGTGAGGTGATCTGGGTTCCAAGTCCACCAGTAGTTGCGGGCAATCTCGCACAAGGGGGTAAGTGCCTGCGGCAGCGCCGGGCAACGTTCAGGAAAAGCAGAGGTTAAGGCGGCAAGGGACATAGGACAGATACCTGGGTCGGAAGGGAGAGTCTTAAAAAAGAGGTGGCAAACCCCCGCACCTTAATTCTTGGGGGTTTTGGCGGAAGGATTCAGGGCTCTACGTCTGCACTAGAGGCCACCCAATTTCTTTCCAATCTTGCCACAGCAGCGCAGGGCCAAAGGGTTAAACTCCGAACAATTCCTCTCCGTAGAGGAGCTCCCCCTTGAACTTCAGTGCCCCTCCAGCACAGCTAGGCTGGTGTTGCGGTAGTAGTGGCTGAGGATCTGCTGGTAGGAATAGTTTTGGCTGGCCAAGGCGGCGGCTCCCCACTGGCTCATGCCTACTCCGTGGCCGTAGCCGCGCCCCTGGATCTCGAAGAAAGCCGGGAAGGTTGCTGCAGCAGGGGTCAGGCTGGCTGTGGCGGTCGTCTCCCCGCGGGGGCTAATGGCAATCCTCGTGCTGCGCAACCCCAGAGCCTTGCGAAACTCTTTGCCACTGATCTCCTTGCTACCCTGGGATCCCACTAGACGTAGGGTGATGGCCCGTCCCCAGGGGGAGCTGCGCAGGATCTCGATGGAGCGGATGGCCCCGATCCCAGCAGCCAACGGCTGGAGCTGCTGGGCAGAGATGGTAGCCGTCCAGCTAAACACGGGCGAGTGGTGATCGAAATCCGGCACCCCTTGCAAGTAAGGCCGCGCCTCCAGCCAAACATTGCCAGCATCCTCCGTGTGCCCGCCGCTGGAGGAGTGAAAAACAGCATTGATCACCTGCCCCTGGTGGATGAGAACCTGCCCAGCAGTCTCGCGGGCCGCCGCTTGGGTACGGTTGGATTCGGCAGCCACCCCTTTGTAAACCTGCCAATCGATGCCATTTCCCAAGTCGAAAGGCTGCTGGGAGCGACGGCTGCGGTGGTAGAGGGCGTAGGTGCGGGAGGCCACGGCTTGGGCTTTGAGGGCCTCCATCGGGAAACGGTGACCCATCTCGCTGCCCACCACACTGGAAACGTAGTCCTCCAAACCAACTTGATTGATGGCGGTGACCCCCCTCTCGCCGGGGACCAGCTCTACCCAGCCGCGGTACCAATTCTGGTCAATAAACACCAACCCCTCCGGCTCCGTGGGCTGGAGATAGAGGCGTTCTGCCTGGTGGCCGGCCACGCTCACTCCTGAGCCTACCCGGCTGGCCTGAAGAGGCTGCATGGCGGGAACCTCAGCCAGGAGCTGTCCTTGGGGATTCAGAAGGCGGGCCGGGGTAGAGCTGCCAAGCCTGACCTGCGGCTTGTTGACGGCAATGCCCACGCGCAACAGCACCCGCGCCTGAACTGGGAAGGTCAAGCAAAGCCAAGCCCAACCCAGAAGGCCAGCTAGCCAAGCCAGGGGAGCAGAAAACCGCTTTCTAGTCACAGCCCTAATCCTCCGCAATAGACTCCTCGGAAGCAGAAAAGTTGCCCGCAAAGCCAGCCAACCCGTTATGAGGGTATATCAAAAACTGCCTGCGGAGGCACCTCCTTAGCTGCTGGAGGTGCAGGGATGGATAAGCCCCGCCCCCCTATCCTTGCAGAGTCAGAGTCGGGATTCAGACACCCCCCCAAAGTGGGGTCTTGGCTGCACTCGGGTACAGCCCCAGGGTGGGATGTCCCGTGAGGGACTCCAAGAAGATCCCCTTGAAGCGTTCGCAGAGCGTGGCGTAAGCCATTGAAGCCCGCACTCTATGCGCTAACAGAAGTGCAGGGGTAGGGTTTTCGCTCCCCAAACGAGATCCTTCGCCGGCGGCTAAACCACTCCTGTAACAGGCGACGACACTCGGCCTCGCAAACCCCGCCAATGACCTCTGGACAATGAAAGCTGGCAGCAGAAGCGGGCAAATTGAGGACGCTGCGCAGCGCGCCGGCCTTGGGATCATCGGCGCCGTAGATCACCTGGGCCAGCCGCGCTTGGCTGATTGCCCCCGCGCACATGGGGCAGGGCTCCAGGGTCACGTATAGCCGACAGCCTTGCAACTGCCAGTTGCCCAGGCGCTGCCCCGCCTGTCGCAGGGCCAAAATTTCCGCGTGGGCTGTGGGATCCCGATCCCGCTCCCGCCGGTTGCCGCTCAAAGCCAGCAGCTCTTCCCGTGGCCCAACCACCAGCGCTGCCACTGGCACCTCGCCCGCTTCTCCTGCCCGCTCGGCTTCTTGCAGGGCCAACTGCATCCAGGCGCGGTGGCGCTGCCACGGATTCCGCTCCAGCGGTGCTGAGGAATAGAGGTTACCGAGATCCCCGATCATCGCTAGGCCTTTGAGCCCTGCCTTGACGCGCAAAATTTGCTAGGTTGGGCACGTATCCCCTAAACCAGAGAATAGAATAGGCCAAGGGTAAGCCGGCTCTGCTTGTGCAAAAGTGGGTAGCGCCGGTCTTCTTGAGCCTCCTTGTTGCAGTGCTTTTCGGGCAATACGGCTTAGCGCTGGGAGGGATCATGACGCGGCTTCTACGGCAAACACTTCTGGCAATGGCTTTGTTTGGCGGCGGCGTTGCCTACGGGGTTTGGTTGTCCTCGCCAAGGGGGCAGGAATGGCTGCAGCAAACTCCTCTTGCCATCTGGACGCGGCAGGTCCACGAAGAAATGAGATCCCTTCTGCCTTCCTCGGTGTTCCGTCCCACGGCCGAAGATTCTGCTTCTCCTGCCGATGCCGTGCACCCCTCCAACTTTATTGCCGCTGTTGCCCAAAAGGTGGGACCGGCGGTGGTGCGGATTGACGCCACCCGCACCGTGGCCAGCCCCCTCGATCCCGAGCTGTTTAACCAGCCCCTGTTCCGCCACTTCTTTGGGGGACAAATCCCGCAACTGCCGCGAGAGTTTCAGCAGGAAGGCACCGGATCCGGATTTATCATCGATGCCAACGGCCTGATCCTCACCAATGCCCATGTGGTGGAGGGCAGCGAGCGAGTGACGGTGCATCTGCTGGATGGACGCACCTTCGAAGGCAAGGTCAAAGGCTCAGACCCGGTGACGGACATCGCCGTGGTCCAGATCGAGGGCGAAAATTTGCCCACCGTTACCTTGGGCAACTCTGACCGGGTGCGGCCAGGAGATTGGGCCATCGCCATTGGCAACCCGCTGGGTCTGGACAACACTGTAACCGCCGGCATCATTAGTGCCGTTGGGCGCTCCTCCGGACAGATTGGAGCTGCCAACAAGCGGGTGACCTTCCTGCAAACGGATGCGGCCATCAACCCCGGCAACTCGGGCGGTCCCCTGCTGGATGCAGAAGGTCGTGTCATTGGGGTGAATACAGCTATTTTTCAGCGGGCCCAAGGGGTGGGCTTTGCCATTCCCATCAACCGCGCCATGGAAATTGCCGAGCGGTTGATCCGCGATGGTCGGGTGGACCACGCCTTCCTGGGCATCCGCATGATTACCCTCGATCCCGATTTGGTGGCGCGCCTCAACCGCGACCCAGGCCGGCCCACCCCACTGACGGTACAAGAAGGGGTGTTGATTGGGCAGGTGGTTCCCGGATCTCCCGCTGAGCAAGCTGGCCTGCAGAAAGGGGATGTCATTGTCGAGATTGATGGCCAACCCATCCGCGACGCCGAGCAGGTGCAGCAGTTGGTGGATGCTGCTGGCGTGGGCAAGACGCTGACGCTGCGAGTTATCCGCGACGGCGAGGTGCGTACCTTCCAAGTGAAAACGGGCGTGTTGCCACCAGACTTCTAGACGAATCCGTAGCAGGGATGTCTGGAAACGGCAGAGCCCTAGGGGGGTGGCATGGCGTGGGCAGTTGGCGAGAAATTGCAGGGGGGGCGCTACCGCATCGAGGCTGTTTTGGGGGAAGGGGGCTTCGGCATCACCTACCGCGCCTGGGATAGTGTCCGTGCTGACTATGTGGTTATCAAGGTCTTGAACGACAGCCTCCGCGAGGATCCCGATTATCCCCGCTTCCAGCAAAACTTCATGAACGAGGCGCTACAACTGGCCCGCTGCCGCCATCCCCATGTGGTGAAGGTGGAAGAGGTGATCTGGGAGCAAGATCGCTGGTGCATTGTGATGGAGTACATCCGCGGCCAGACTCTGCACCAGCTTTTGCGCCAAAAGGGATCGTTGCCTCTGCCGGAAGCCCTGCGCCTGACGCGGGAGGTGGGATCCGCCCTCATGGCCCTGCACGAACAGGGGATCCTGCACCGCGATGTGAAGCCGGCCAACATCCTAGTACGGGAGGGATCTGGGCAGGCGGTGTTGATCGACTTTGGCCTGGCGCGGACTTACACGCAGGGGCTCATCCAACGCCACACCTCCTATGGCACCGATGGCTACGCCCCCCTGGAGCAGTACGACAGCCTGCGCCGCCGCGGCGCCTTCACCGATGTCTACGCCTTGGCCGCCACCCTCTACACCCTGCTGACAGGGATGGTGCCCTTGTGCGCGCCGGTGCGGGCTACAGGCCGTCAGTTGGATCCTCCCCGCAGCCTCAACCCCAGTATTCCTGAAGAGGTGGAGGCCGCCATCCTCAAAGGGATGGCTCTCCACCCCGAGGATCGCCCGCAAACGGTAGCCGAGTGGCTGGCTCTGCTGCCGGCAGAGAAGCAGCCAGCTACCTTTGAGCCCGCCATCCGCACTCAAGAGCTGCGGGAACTGGAACGGCTTCTGGTCCAGCAGCAACCTCAAGATGAGCTGGAGCAGCTCCTGGCCCAGCACTCGGCAGAAGAGCTGGAGCGCCTGGTGGCACCCCCTACCCCTGCCACAGCAGAAAGGGAGGCAGGCTCCAGATCCCCAATTTTCCCTAGGGTCGGTCGAGAGGGATCCCTGCCTGCAACCCCCTCCTGGCCCGACTGGGTGGGAGAAGCGGCTCCTGCCCTGCAAGGGCTGTGGGATCGGCTGCAGGCCGGCCAGTGGGGGGAAGCCGATCGCTGGACGACGGCTTTGCTGCTTAAACTCAGTGGGCGCTCCCAGGTGGGCTTTTTCGATCCCAAGGATGTTGAAGCTTTCCCCTGCCCGATGCTGCGGCTAATCGACCAACTTTGGACGCAGGCCAGCCATGGACGCTTTGGCTTTACCGTCCAGAAGCAGCTCTGGCAGGAGTGTGACTCGGAGAAAAGGGGAGGGCTCAGCTCGAGATCCTTCTCGGCCTTGCCCCGCGAAGCGTGTATGGGAGAGAAAGTGGGCTGGCAGATCCAGGGCCGCTGGCTGGAGTACGGGGAGCTCAAAACCAACTTGGAAGCGCCCAAGGGCCATCTGCCGGTAGGCTTTTTCTGGGGCTACTCAGGTGGCTTACGCGCGGCGCTGCTGATGCTGGATCGGGCGGTACTGAAAAAGTTCAAAGCCTGCCTGTAAAAAACTCTTCTCTCCCTGGGATAGCAAACGGCGAAAAAAGGTGAGAGTATCTGCACCTTTCCTCAAGGAATTGGAGAGGATTGCTGGGCGCTCCCTCCTTTCTCCAAAAGGGAAGCTGCCCGAGGGTCTTCACGAACAGCCAGCCCCAGGTGAATCAGCGCTGTCTCAACGGTATTGACCTGCTCTGCTAGAGCTTTCCACCCTCTTGCTTTCACACCGTAGCGCTTGCCAAAGTAAGCCCGAGCAGCTGCAAAGGAAGCAAAAGATTTTTTGAGGGTCGCTGCTGTCCAGGGCTTGGCATTCAGCCGTAGCCAATTCCGTTGACCTTGCTGTTGTCTCTCAGCAACAAGTTGCCCTGTCAACTCAAGGAGCTCGGCATAATTGCGCCGCGAGGCGGCGATTGCCGTTTCAAGACTCTCGATGAGACCCATGGTTATCCTCCAGAGGTAACTTCTCTTGATAGTAAATATCCTGCTCGTTCTCCGGAAGCAACTTTCTAGAACCGGCAGAAGGCAGGTTAGTTTCAAAAATAGACATGATCTTGTTCAGGTAACTTTGCAGCAAGCTCCTAACCCCTGGCATGGGAAGGTGATCCACCACATTCTGAAGCTGGTCAAAGAGATGCTTAAGTCTCTTCAGATCTAAAATGGCACGACTGACAATCTCCTGGACTCGAAGCTGCTCTTCGGCAAGCTCTCTTATTCTATTGGCTAGCCTTTGATTTTCAAGCTCTTTCTCGGTGAGCAAACTTAAAGCTGCTTCCTCAGTCTCGACTATTTTAAGCTCAAGCTTTAGGTTCTGCTCTTCCAGAGACTCAATCTGCTCGATTAATAAATTTGACTCAAGCAAAGAATTAAGGCTAATACCCCTACTCAGTAGAAAGCTAACAAGTAAGTCGCTGCAATCTTGTCTTTGGAGCTGCAGTTCTCTGAGTTTAGGCTCTGCTAATTCCTTCAACACTTTATGAGCTATTCCTATCCCCAAGCAATCGCCGTCGCCATGCCCGGGAATACTAACCCTCAAATTGCCGAGAACGGCTTGCGTGTGATGTCTGGCACGACGATGGATAATTTCCCAACCCCACTCTCTTGCTTGACGCAAGATATCCCGTTTCCGCCAATTTCTTGGAGACTGAGTAATGGCTTGAATCTCTCTCTCCTGCTGTATGACTTCCTCTCGCCTTTTAAGGAGATCAAGGAGATACTCTAGCTCCCCCTCGCTGAAACCCATGCAACAACGCCCTTGAGTGAGACTCTCCTCCTCAGCTTATTCAGCTTTCACCGAGACCAGGAGAACATCTCAAAAGTTGTTAACGTTAAGAGATGCTTTGTAGCTTTTCCAGCAAGCTTTCTCAGTAACACCTAAGACAACACAGCAGCAGAGCGAGCAAGCTCTGTAAAAGAACTCCCCTCTCCCTTGGGGAGAGGGGCTGGGGGTGAGGGGGGTGGAGAGCCCTAGTAGCGATGCACCAGCTTGTTGAGGGGCTTGAAGATATCCGCCTCAAATTTCTTGCCCTTGAGCATGCGGTTCCAGTACAGCCAA
The DNA here is from genome assembly GCF_047462275.1 of Synechococcus sp. H70.2. Classification (NCBI taxonomy): domain Bacteria; kingdom Bacillati; phylum Cyanobacteriota; class Cyanophyceae; order Synechococcales; family Synechococcaceae; genus Synechococcus; species Synechococcus sp. H70.2. The sequence goes on along the minus strand of NZ_JANSIU010000004.1, from coordinate 221,110 downwards.
GGCAAGAGGTGCACCTTGGCCAGGTACATAGAGTAGCGCTCCCGCGTTGGATCCAGGGGGAAGGAAGGGGCGAGCTTCCCATCGTAGGCAAACTCCGCCATGATTAGGGAGTTATAGCCGGTGATCAGGGGGCAGCAGGTGTAGCCGTCGTAGCGGGCCGGCAGCGGCTTCGACTGCATGGCCGCCAAGAGGTTTTCCGCCAGCACCGGCGCCTGCTTGCGGGCTGCGGCTGCCGTCTTGGAAGTCGGTAGGGAAGAGGCATCCCCCAGAGCAAATACGTTGGGGTAGCGGGGGTGTTGCAGCGTCCACTTGTCCACCTCCACCCAGCCACCAGGTCCCGCGAGGGGGCTGCGCTTGACAAAGTCCGGGGCGCTCATGGGCGGGGCCACGTGGATCATGTCGTAGTGCAGGCTTACCTCTTCCTTGCCCTTGTCGGTGGTGACTTCAAAGATGGCCTCCTGCGTCTCGGGCCGGATGGCCTTGAGGTTGTGCTTGAACTTTACCTGGATCCCGCGCCGCTCCACCACTTTCTCCAGGGCCGCGCTGTACTCTGGCACAGGGAAAAGAGTGGCAGCAGCGGTGCAAAAGAGAACTTTAGTGTTGACCCCAACGCCGCTTTTGCTCTTGAAGACGTCGTCGGCCATGTACATGATTTTCTGGGGCGCGCCGCCGCACTTGATGGGAGTGGCGGGGTGGGTGAAGATGGCTGTGCCCCCCTGGAAGTTGCGGATGGTCTCCCAGGTGTAGGGGGCGTAGTCTTTGGAGTAATTGCTGGTCACGCCGCCCTTGCCCAATGCTTCCGGCAGACCCTCGATCAGGTGCCAGTCAATTTGGATCCCGGGGGCCATGATGAGGTAGTCGTATTCGATAACTTGGCCGGCCTCGGTGATGACGCGGTTGTGATCCGGATCCAGCTCGGCCACCCGCGCCTGGATCCACTTGGCTCCCCTGGGGATGACGGTTTTTTCATCGCGAACAAACTTGGCCAGCGGCGCAATGCCCCCGCCCACCAGCGTCCAGCCGGGCTGGTAGTAGTGCTTGTCGGAGGGCTCGATGATGGCAATGTCGAGGTTGCGCTGGCGCTCCAGCAACTGGGCGGCTGCACTAATGCCGGCTGCCCCTCCCCCGACGACAACAATCTGATGGCGAATAACTGTAGGAGAACTCCCAGAAGCAGCCCCCTGCACCTCGGAGCGCGCGCCGTTTTGCGGCACTGCTGCTGACTGGGCTTGCAACTCCCTTGGCTTTGTAGTCGGTACTACCATAACTCCCTCAAAACGGAAACAAAAAAAGAGACCGCTGGACTCAATTGGCCATATAAACAGCCAGAGAACCAACTCACCCGTCCAGGAGCCCGGACAGGTCAGCCGAAGCCCTTTGGCTCCCCACAGGCTCTAGCTACCTAATAAGAATATGCTCATCCTTTCTATCTATCGAGAACTTTAAGCAAGACTTAGCCGGCTCCGTTGTTGACGCTTGTCTTGGTAAAGAGCCCCCCGAAGGACACCTTGCCGGGAAGGGCCCATAGCATTGGTTAGGCTATCAGAGGTAAGGAGGGCGGGCAGCCCATCCACCCCTCGCGGTGTTGGAACTTAAGACTCCGAATCATGGCTAAACCTTCATCCCCCGAGCTGCTCCCAGCCCCTGCCTGGCATGCCCTGTCGGAGGAGCAAGCCATCCAGGAACTCCTCGGAGAGGAGCTATCTTTGCCAGCACTGTTGGAGCGGGGCCTTTCCCAAGCCGAGGTGGCCCGGCGGCAGCGGCAATACGGCCCCAATGAGCTGAAAGCCAAAGCTGCAACGCCGGCCTGGGTCAAGTTTCTGCAGCAGTTTAACCAGTCCCTCTTCTATATCCTGATGGTGGCTGGGGCGGTCAAGGCGTTCCTGGGATCCTGGCGCAACGCCATCGTGATCTGGGCGGTGGTGGTGATCAACGCCCTCATCAGCTACATCCAAGAGGCCAAGGCGGAGGAGGCAATCGCTGCCCTGGCCAAGTCAGTGGTGACTGAAGTCACGGTGCTGCGGGAGGGGCAAAAAGTGCGGCTGCCCTCGCGGGAGCTGGTGCCGGGGGATGTGGTGCTCTTGAGCTCGGGAGACAGGGTGCCCGCCGACCTGCGCCTGCTGAGTGCGCGCAACTTGCAGGTGGACGAATCGGCCCTCACGGGAGAGTCGGTGCCGGTGGAAAAACGGCTGGGATCCCTGCCGGAAGACACGCCTTTGGCCGACCGCCAGAACATGGCTTACGCCGGCAGCTTCGTCACCTTTGGTCAAGGGGCGGGGGTGGTGGTGGCCATCGGCAACCAGACCCAAACAGGTCGCATCTCCCAGCTCATTGAAGAAGGGGGATCCCTGCAAACTCCCCTGACGCGCAAGTTTGAGGCCTTCAGCCTGACCTTGCTGAAAATTATCCTCACCTTGGCTGCGTTCACTTTTTTGGTAGGGCTGGTGCAGGGCCAAGCGGCAGCAAGCGTCTTTGAAGCGGCAGTGGCGCTGGCGGTGAGTGCTATTCCCGAAGGCTTGCCGGCGGTAGTTACCGTAACCCTGGCCATTGGGGTTGCCCGCATGGCCCGCCGCCATGCCATCATCCGCAAGTTGCCGGCGGTAGAAACCCTGGGCAGCGCCACGGTGATTTGCTCGGACAAAACCGGCACCCTCACAGAAAACCAGATGACGGTGCAGGCCATCTACGCCGGATCCCGGCTCTACCGGGTTACCGGCAGTGGCTACAGCCCCCAGGGCCAGATCCTGTTTCAGGAGGCCAATTCCCCTGTCGAACTTCGCCAATGGCCTGCCTTGGAAGCTTGCCTGGTGGCCGGCTGCCTCTGCAACGACAGCCGCCTCAAACCCAAGGACGACGGTCAGTGGGAAGTTGTAGGGGATCCCACCGAGGCGGCTCTGCTCGTAGCCGCCCAGAAAGGGGGGCTGGATCGAGACGATCTGCAGCGCCGTCGCCCTCGCCTAGACAGTATCCCCTTTGAATCCGAGTTTCAGTACATGGCCACCCTGCACCGGTTGGGGCCGGAGGAGCACTGTATCTACGTCAAGGGATCCGTAGAAGCTCTCTTGCCCCGCTGCCGCAGCCAGATGGGTCCCCAAGGGGAGATCCAGCCCTTGGAAGCAGAGCGGATTTGCCAGCAGGTGGAGGCCTTGGCGCGGCAGGGGCTGCGAGTCCTGGCCTTTGCCCAAAAAGCCGTCCCCCCTAGCCAAACTCAGGTGGATCACTCAGATCTGCAGGAAGGGCTGATTTTCTTGGGCTTGCAGGGGATGATCGACCCGCCGCGGCCGGAGGCCATTGCCGCTGTGCGCTCCTGCCAGACTGCCGGGATCCAAGTCAAGATGATTACCGGCGACCATGTGCTTACAGCCCAAGCCATTGCTGAGCAGATGGGCCTGGGCGGTGGCAAACCGGTAAAAGCCTACAGCGGCCGGGATCTGGAGCAGCTTAGCCCAGAGGAGTTTGTCACTGCCGCCAAGGAGGGATCCGTCTTTGCGCGGGTGGTGCCGGAGCAAAAGCTGCGCCTGGTGAAGGCCTTGCAGTCGCAGGGTCAGATCGTGGCCATGACCGGCGATGGAGTTAACGACGCGCCGGCCTTGAAGCAGGCAGATGTGGGCATTGCCATGGGGCGAGGTGGCACCGAGGTGGCCAAGGCTGCCGCCGACATGATCTTGACCGATGACAACTTCGCCTCCATCGAGGCTGCCGTCGAAGAGGGGCGCACCGTTTACAACAACCTCCTTAAAGCCATCGCCTTCATCCTGCCGGTGAACGGGGGAGAGTCGATGACCCTTCTTCTTAGCGTGCTCCTCAACCGCGAGCTGCCCATTTTGGCCATTCAAGTGCTATGGCTGAACATGATTAACTCCATCACCATGACGGTGCCGCTCTCCTTCGAGCCCACCACGGGGAGGGAGATGACCCAACCACCGCGGGATCCCAACGCCAATTTGCTCTCTCCTAGGCTGCTGCAGCGCATCCTACTGGTGTCGGTATTTAACTGGATCTTGATTTTCGGGGTTTTCGAGTACGTGGAACAAACCACCGGCAACCTCAACCTGGCCCGCAGCATGGCCATTCAGGCGCTGGTAATTGGGCGCATCTTCTACTTGCTCAGCCTTAGCCAGGCTATCCCTACCCTGTTGGGCCGCGGGCGCGCCAGCCAGTTGGAGCGCCACGAACGCTTGATGGATGTGGCGGCTATTGCCATTGGCATTGGGGCGGCCATCCTACTGCAGATCCTCTTTAGCCAATGGAGCCTGTTCAACACTCTCTTCGAGACGGCACCCCTGAGTTGGGCGCAGTGGGGCTTCTGTCTACTGGTGAGCTTGCCGATGATCGGGGTTGCAGCGTTGGCCAACCGGGTGGATCCGGAAGGCGCCTCGCTGGCCCGATCCTCTAGGAAAGCCTAAAAGGTGCCTCCAGCTGGCCTGAAGTCACCCTAGGGATGGCTACTGTCTCCAAGAGGCTTTCTAAGGCTGGGATCCAGAGAGTCTTCCCCAGATCTTTGGAAGGGGCGGTGAGGGCCTGCCTCTCGCTTTTTGCCAGAGAGCTGCGCCTAGCAGTTGGCCTGGGGAATGAGGATTTGCTGCAAGGCTTCTTTTAAGTGGGGATATTGGAAGGTGAAACCCAGCTGCAGCGCGGCCTGAGGGATCACCCTCTGCCCCGTCAGAACCACCTGAGCCGCTTCGCCCAGCAGCAGTTCTAGGGCCAGCGCCGGCACCGGCAGCCACGAGGGGCGGGCCAAAACTTGTCCCAAAGTGTGGCAGAACTCTTCCATCTGCACAGGGTTGGGGGCAGTGGCGTTGAAGACACCGGATCCCTGTTGCAGCAGGAAGCAGACCAGGCTTACCCAGTCGTCGCGGTGGATCCAGGAGACCCACTGCTTGCCAGAGCCAAGGGGGCCACCGAGGAAAAACTGAAAGGGAAGGAGCATTTGGGCCAGGGCTCCCCCAGCGGGCCCCAGGACAATCCCCGTGCGCAGGATGGCCAGGCGGATCCCCAGCTCCTCCGCCGGGCGAGCAGCCGCTTCCCAAGCTTGACAGACTTCTGCCAAAAAGCCCTGGCCTGGCGGAGCCGCCTCCGTTAGGGGATCCCCTTCGGGTCGGGAGCCGTAGTAACCCACTGCCGAGCTGCTGATCAGCACCTGGGGCTTTGGGTCGAGGGAGGCAAGAGCCTGGACGAGAGCCTGGGTGGTTTCCACGCGGCTGCGGCGGATTTCTCTTTTCTTAGCTTCTGTCCAGCGGGAAGAGGCCAGGGGCTCCCCGGCCAGGTTGACAACGGCCTCGTACCCTTCCAGAGCTGAGGCCCAGGCTTGCGGTTGGTAGGGATCGTACCCCAGCAGCTTGAGGTGGGGGGATGCTCCCAGAACGCGGCGGGCCTGTTCAGGGCGGCGGCTCAAGACCAACACCTCATCTCCCCGCTCCAGCAGGCGGGCCACCAAGCGGCGCCCGATAAAACCACTCCCGCCCGTGATGGCAATGCGCATAGGACTTCCCTTCTTCAACTCCCTGGGATCTGTGCAGAGCATTCCCCCCTTGAACCTCTAGCCTAGCGCGTCTGCAGTCTTGGCCGTGGTCGTCTTGGGGGAATTGCAAAACCAGCCCAGGCCATGCCGAGTTGGCGCTGAAAAGACGGAAAAGAAAAAAGTCTGGGGCCAGCCCCTGACATACCTGGGAAAATCGGCTTCAATAAGCCCTAGCTGCGCTTCCTGCCAGCAGAGGTAGCCTCTCATCCCCCTATTTCCCGTGACACCCAAGTCTTCTTTGCGTACCCCGGCTCGTCTCCTGTCTGTAGAGGCGGGGCAGGCTCTTAGGCCTAGGCGGGTCGTCTCTATGGCTCCACGACGGCGTTGCTTGCAGGGTCAGGGATCCCTGGTCCGGGTAGGTGGGCAGGGAGCGCTTGCTTCTCCCCAGGTTCGCGGCCCGCGCACGGTCCCCAGCCAGCCCTTCCGTTACAAAACCTTGACCCGAGTGCGGAGACGGCCAGAGCCAGAGCCGCAAGCTTGGGAACTGGTCTGTCGCATTGGGGTGAACCTTCTGTTTACAGCGGCTGCCCTCGGCGGCCTGTATCGCCTTTTGCCGGTGCAATTGGCCCAGCATCACCGCCTGCAGGTTTTGGAGCAAGACCTCAAAGTTCTTTCAGCCCGAGTCTCGCGGCTGCAAGAGGAGGTGGATCGCGGCATGGATCCCCTTCAACGACAGGCTCTGATCAAAGAACGTCTCAACCGCGTGCCGCCCGATCAACTCCAGGTGCGCCTGGTGGATCCCAGTACCCTGGTGGCCGACGCGGAGAAAAGGACGCCCCCCACCTGGATTGGACAATCTCCCCAGGTGTCTAGAAGGCCCTAGCTAGGACTGCCGTAGGAGCAGGGCCACCTCTTTGGCGAAGTAGGTGAGGATCATGTCGGCGCCGGCCCGCTTCATGGCCAAGAGGGATTCCATCATTACCTTCTTGCCGTCAATCCAGCCCTTTTGCTCGGCAGCCTTAATCATGGCGTATTCGCCGCTCACGTTGTAGGCAGCTACGGGCAAATTAGTTGCCTCTTTCACACGGTAGATGATGTCCAAGTAGGCCAGGGCCGGCTTCACCATCACGATGTCCGCCCCTTCGGCCTCGTCCAGCTCCACCTCCCTGAGAGCCTCGCGGGCGTTGGCGGGATCCATCTGATAGGTTTTCTTGTCCCCCCACTTGGGCGCAGATCCCAGGGCCTCGCGGAAGGGGCCGTAGAAGGCAGAGGCATACTTGGCGGAGTAGGCCAGGATGGCCACGTCGGTATAGCCCTGCTCGTCTAGGGCTTCGCGAATGGCGCCGACGCGACCGTCCATCATGTCGGAGGGGGCAACGATGTCAGTTCCCGCTTCCGCCTGGGAGAGGGCCTGCTTGACCAACACCTCCACCGTCTCGTCGTTGAGGATCACCCCATCCCGCACAATGCCATCGTGGCCGTCGCTGTTGTAGGGATCCAGGGCCACATCCGTTATCACGAGGATCTCCGGGATCTCCTGCTTGATCCGCCGCACCGCCCGCTGGATCAACCCGTCTGGGTTAAAGGACTCCCGCCCCGTGGGGTCTTTCTTTTCTTCGGGCACCACCGGGAAGAGGGCCACAGCCGGGATCCCCAAGTTGGCCGCCTCCTCCACCTCCTTTAGGAGCAGATCCAGGGTGTAGCGGTAGCAGCCGGGCATGGACTCCACCTCTTGCCGCTGGTTCTCTCCCTCCATAACAAACAGGGGGTAGATGAGATCCTGCACCCGCAGGTGGGTCTCCTGAACCAGTTGGCGAAGGGCCTCGGTGCGCCGCAGCCGGCGGGGACGGTAGATCAGGTCTTGGCTCATAGGAGCAGGAGAAAGAGGGCCTCTCTATTTTGCCATGAGGGCCCCAGGAGCTCAGTCAAAGCGGAGGGGGAAAATGCCGCTCCAACCAGCAGCCAATTGCTTGCTGAACAGCTGCAGCCTCGCAGTCGTGCAAAAGGTCGTGGCGCGACTGGGGAAAATCGTAGACTTCACCCTTGGGAAGCCGACAGGCAAACTCCACAGCGCCAGCAGGATTGACAACAATATCGGCAGAGGTGTAGAGCACCAAAACTGGCAGCTCCAGCCGGTGGGCTTGTTCAAGGCAGCGCCGGCCGCTGCGCACCAGCTCCGCCGTAAACCGGGCCCGGGTAACACCACACACGTAAGGATCTGCAGCCAAGGCTGCCTGCTGCTCCGCTAGGGAGGTCACCCGCCCGGGTTCGTAGAGGCCAGTTAGAGCAAGCTGGGGCAAAACCTTGTCCAAGACCTGTAAAAGACCCCAGGTAAAGTGGTTGAAATAGTGGTCGATACGAAAGGCCGGGGAGATAAGGATCAAACCTTGCACCTGGTCGGGGTGAGCAAGCGCATATTCCGTAACCCAATTGGCCCCTGCACTGTACCCACACCAGATCTGCGGGAGCTCTCGCTGGGGCCAAACTTGCTTGACGATGGCCTCCAGATCTGCTTGGTACTGGCCGAAGTAGTCGATCCAGCAGCGGATGCCGTCTGAGCGGCCAAATCCCCGCATGTCGGGTGCCAAAGCTTCCCACCCCTGAGCTGCCAGCCCCTCTGCCAGGGAGCCAAACCTCCCGCTGTGATCCCCTTTGCCGTGCAGCAGTAACACCCGGCCCCGCGGGGATCCCGGCTGCCAGTGGTGGAGAAAAATTGAGATCCCCTCTGCAAGCTGCAGTTGCCGCGGTTGATACCCGCTGGACGACCAAGGCCTCGCCCCGCTTGACCCCTGCTCCTCCAAAGGATCCCGACCGCCAAACCGCGGAGCTGAACTACTGGACAAGTCGAAGGGCATGGGCAGATCCCCAAACAACGTGTCGTCGGTCTTCCATTCTCCCGCGTCGTCCCTGAGAAGGTGCTATTCTCCTTTGCACTCCCAGTTAACCACCTTGGCTTTCTCCGGATCCCTGGTGGCTCTGGCCCTGCAAACTGGGAGAGAGTTGAGGTTCCATTAGGGGATAGAGACCGGAGAGAGGTATGATGTTGTGAAGAAGTTTTGCCGAGCCTCAAGCTTGACGAGCTCCTGGCGCGGCGGCAGTGCTTTGTTGCTTGTTGGCTTCGTCCAGTTGAAAAGGGGTTGTTGAAACTATGCTGTTACTGAAAATCTCGGTTTACGCGGTGGTGATCTTTTTTGTGGGGCTTTTTGTCTTTGGTTTCTTAAGCAACGACCCCGCCCGCAACCCCAACCGTCGGGATCTGGAGTGAGGGATCTGTCCAGGAAAATTGAGGAACCTAGGCCTCGAGGGAGTGCCCAACGCCTCCCCTCCCCGGTAGTCCTCAGCTCAACACAGCAGCCCAGCTTGCCTACTGCAAGGCTGTGATGAGTAGAGTCTGGGATCCAGAGCGGTTTTGCTGGTCAAAGGCAGTGATTCGAAACTGCCAAACGCCGGCAGGATCGCCAGGAGCAACCCGGAAGTCGGTATTGAAGCTACAGAAAGTGGCACCTGGGCTGCAGCCAACCTGCTGGGGGCTAAAGATCTCTCTTTGCACGCGCGTGCCAAGCGGGTTAAAGGTTTCCAGTTCCACAAACTGGGTTGAGCGGGCGCCGCCCGGCACACTCACCTGCACTGTAAAAGCTGGCGTGGAGGTGCCCACCCGCACCAAGGTGGGCGGATTGATAAAGGAAACGGTTGGGCTTGGGGGTGGGATGACGAGCGATCCCCCCGAGCTGCCGCCATCTCCACAGGCAGTCAACGCTGTGGCCAAAAGGCCCGTGGTCACAAGGGTTAGAGCAGCACGCCGCATCTTTTTGTCTCCTTAACCTGTAAGCACTCCGGCTTGATGCCTTGCCCACTGTCGGCTACCCAGAGGGATAGCTTGGTAGCTCTGTACTTTAGGGCGAGGCGGAAAAGGCCATAAACAACTTTAGTTGCCCACTCATAGGGCGGCTTGTTACAGCTCATTGGCGAGCTTCTAGCCACCTAACTGTAGTGAAAAACCCGACCGGTGGCGAGCCTCTGCGCAAGGACGATACCAAAGACAAGGGGTAGTTCCTACCCAAGTTGGGCTTTGCCTCAAGGAACGGGGTAGAGGCGGTTTGACAACGCCTTTGCGAGTCCGTCTGTGGACTGCGTAAGGATCCCCCTACGTCCCGCTTCGCGATTAGTCGGTGGGAGTGTCAAAGGATGTGGCCACCTGGCGAAAAAGAGGCTTTCCACCCCTACTCACCGCTGCCCCTGCCTGCCTCTGCAAGCGGGGGGTTAGGGGAGAGGGAACGCTTGGGAAGACAAGCACTGCTGCAACAAAGGGACGACCCAAGTCAGTGCTGTCGTGGACCGAGAACGAGAATCCCCTGCTGTTCCAGCCCAAGGGGCAGTGGGTTTTCAAAGCAGCAGCAAGCGCCGCAGGAACAGGGCTATGACGGCAACAAAGCTAACCACGATGAGCTGTCCTGGCAAGGTATAGCCAGAGTAGAGCCGAAGCAACCTCAGCAACTCTCCATCCCAGGGCTGGGTGGCCAAGAGATAGGTGATCCCGGTTAGGTGAACCAGGGTCAGGGCCACCAAACTGGCAGCGGCCAAATCCTGTAGACGCACTGGCCTCGGGATCCTAGACAGCACGTAAGGCTTGCCCCGAGGGGGAAGGGAAGCAGGCAGCAGCTGGGGATCCCTTTGTCGAAAGGCCATTGTCCCGCAGGCCCAGGCCGCGGGCAGGAAGCCCAGCAGGTAGCCGAAGGCGGGCTGGTACAGGTATTGCCATCCGCCTCCCTGGGCAAACACCTGCAGCCCTGCCAACCCCAATCCCAGATAGACAATCTGGGCGCACACTGCCGCCACCGGCCCTGCCAGACAGGCCGTCAGCAGCATGCCGCCAATTTGCAGGGAAAAGCTATATCCTCCTACTCCTGGCCACTGAGGTGGCAAGCTCACCTGGGTTAGGGTGCCCAAAATGGTTAGGATCACCCCAATCGCCGTCCAAAGCCATTCCAGAGGGGTTAAAAGCCGGCCAGGGCGCATAGCCGAGGGAAAATCTTTCCTTATGCTAGGAGAGGACACAACCTCGATGAGGTAGGCAAGAGGGTGGTTAAGCCAGAGTGGATTGCCTTAGCCCAAGCGCTAGCCGACGCGGCCGGAGCGGTGATTCGCCCTTTGTTTCGCGGGGAGTTGCAGGCCGAGTACAAAGAGGCCAGATCCCCTATCGTAACGATAGCCGACCGGGAGGCCGAACGGGCAATGCGGGCGCTGCTAGCCGCCCATGTGCCGGAGCACAACGTCCTCGGCGAGGAGTTTGGCTTCCACCAGACTGGCTCCCCCTACACCTGGGTTTTGGATCCCTTGGATGGCACCATCGCCTTTTCCACCGGCAAGCCCACCTTCGCCACCTTGATTGCCCTTTTGGAAGACGACCGCCCTGTTTTGGGCATCATCGATCAACCGGTGTTGCGTGAGCGCTGGATAGGGGTGCAGGGACAGCCAACCCGATGGATGACCCCCTCTACCCAACAGCTCACGCGCACCAAAGCCACCACTGACCTCAGCCGCGCCTACCTGAGCTGCACGACCCCCGATTTGTTCACCCAGCCTGACCAACAGCAGCGCTTTCAGCAGCTCAGTCGCTTGGTCCACATCACCTCCTACGGCGGCGACGGCTACCAGTACGGCCTCTTAGCCAGCGGCTACATCGATTTGGTCATGGAATGTGGCCTTGCCCTCTACGATTTTGCCGCCCTCGTGCCGGTGATCGAGGGATCCGGCGGTGTGATTACCGACTGGGCGGGGGATCCCTTAACTCGCACCTCCAAGGGAGAAGTGCTGGCGGCGGCCAACTCCAACTTACATCGCCAGGCCTTAGCGGCAATAAGCTCCCAGGGGTAGCTCCTAGTCTCAATTGGTTGCGAGCTTTGGAGAGCGATTGTTAGTTCATTGCCGGGTAAGGCTCTAGCCAAGTTCTCTGTCCGGCACCTCCCTCAACACCCAGTAGCGCCAGCTCAAAAGCAAAATCCCACAGGGAATGTATGTGGCTACTAACTTTTTCCACCCCTTAGACACTCTATTGGCAGCTTTCGACTCCAATTCAGAACCTAAATTTACCCCCAGCTAAGGTTTGAGGCTGAGAGTGCTCATCTAGAGCAGGTTTATTTTCTGGAAGCGGGCGGACGGAATCGAACCGACAACAGCAGTTTGGAAGCCAGCTGTTTTATACCCGCAAACGCTTGCTGCGTAAGGCTTTGCGGCGTTCCTTTAGTCTTGTGGGCAAGTTGCGGGCAGCAAGTCCTACTGACCAGATAAGCTTCAGAAGCCAAGCGTTGTTGCTGGAGAGGAATCGAACAAAGAGCTGGCCGCCTCCTTCGCTCTGACACACCTAGCCATACCGAACCTAGTCTGGCCTATCTTTCAGCGCAGCTCAACCTATTGCTGGCTGGGTCAACAAAACGCGCGGAGTGCCCCCCTGTATAGACGGTGGGAATGGACAGCGCCCCTAGATTGACTTTGGGTGTACCAGAGCACCGCCGCACGAAACAATACACTTAGAGTCAAGCTGTACTGCTATCATGCCTGTGTCTGCTTGTGGTTTTGCGATAGAGAGGGACAGGGGGTCGGTGAGGGTTATGTTCGATGTTGCTACCAACCAGGGCTGGGAACCTGCCTCGTGAGTCTTGGATGCTTCAGCTCTACTATGGCTAGCGCCACGCTTTGCGAACGCAGACTCGGTACACAGGATGGACGCCGTCCCGCTGCCGCGAACGATGAAACAACTGGGGCAGGGAAAGAGACAAAACCCTTGTCGTCAGGTAGGCGGGGGAACCCCACCCATGCGCTGGGGTAGCTCATGACAGACACAGGCAGCAGCCTTCCCGCTAATGGTGTAGAGCCCCTACACTAGAGCTTGCGTGGAAGTGTTGTAATTAGTAGGGAAGATATTGCAGGAGAAAATTCCATGCTTCAAGAGAACGTTGAAATGATCCCAATTCCGCCTAACTTACTGGACTATCAGAGGCGCGCTGCAACGCTGCCTGCAACTTTTGTCCCTATTCTTCGCTAGAAAGAAAAGGGACAAAGATGGATGATGCTCTCATAGAGAAAATCGTCAACGACCTTAAAGACATTCCACGTCTTCATCGCTTTCAATTAAGCCCCTTTAAGGTCAACGAGCCATTTTTGGATGCACGGATTTTTGATTTGCTTACGTACCTCCAGTCTGAGTTACCAAATGCCACAATTACCTTGACTACCAATGCTTCGCTCATCAACGAGCGGATCTTGGAACGATTGACCCAGTTCCCCAATCTTGGCTACTTGTGGGTTAGTTTTAACGATCATCGCCCGAACGAATATGAGGCAACAATGAGGTTGCCCTATAGACGAACCCGCGAAAGCCTGGACATGCTGCACAAAGCAAAAGCTGAAGGACGTTTGCCAATGCGCATTGTGCTGTCGCGTGTCGGTGACGGCACGGCAGTTGATAAAGATTTTGCTGTCTGGGTAAAGACAACTTATCCCTTGTTTGAGGTGAGCATTTTTCCACGCATGAACTGGCTTGGCCAGGTTGACATGCCCACTTCCGCGGTGCCGCCTGTAGCCTGCACCCGCTGGTTTGATATATCGATCACAGCAACGGGTGTAGTAGCCCATTGTTGCGCCGATGGCCAGGCACGCTACCCCATAGGCAACGTTCGGGAGCAGCATGTCCTCGACATCTACAACAGCCCAAGCTATCGCCGACTGCGCACAACAGTGGACAACCGTCTGCTTGTCGAGCCCTGCCGCCGCTGCAATTTTCTCTGAGGGAGATTTATGGCTATCACCGCCATCGAATACATCCTATTTCGCCAAATGCGGGAGCAAAACGCCATTCCACTTGGAGGAGACTGTTTGGAACTGGGCGAAGCCAACTGGTATGGCGACGTGGCTGTCGAGCAGCTTGGCCAAGACATTTATCGCTTTGCCAAAGAGGAAGAACGTACTGCCCTCTTCCGTCAGCTCGATGAAATAACTCAAGCCAAGCGCCCCGTAATGCTGTTCGAGATTGCCAAGATCTTTTGGCGCACCTTCTGGCAGCCGCGCTCCATGACGGCGGTGGATCTTCATGGCACCGAGACAGCTCTCAAGCTAGACCTCAATTTCCCTATTGAGTTGCCCCAGCGTTATGATGCTGTTTTTAACCTTGGCACAGCCCAGCACATCTTCAACATTGCTCAGGTAATGAAAACCATACACGACTACACACTGCCTGGCGGCTTGATGATCCATGGCCTGCCCTTTACTGGCTGGCTCGACCATGGTTTTTACAACGTGCAACCGACTTTTTTCTGGGATCTAGCTCAGGCAAATGGTTATACGATAATGGCTTATCTCTACGTCGAATACAACCCACTGAAGTTCGTGCAGCTATGGAAACGCGAGGATATTCTCGAACTAGCCACCAAAAATCAGATTGGCCACAATGCCCTGCTTTACTGCGTACTGCGCAAGCCCGCTGAAGATCAACCGTTTCACTTTCCGATTCAGGGCTACTATGCTGGCACTATCTCCCAAGAGGCAGCACAGGCTTGGGAGACTCTACGATAATAAGGAGAGTAAACATGAAACAGCTCAGGGAGTAATTTGCAGAACTCGGCTACTGCCATATCCCCCAGTTTATTTCGCCCGCTTTGTTAAATGAGTGGGCAGATGACCTGCACTGGCTGGTCGCCACGCAGCTTGAGCGGTTTGGCCTTTCAGCCAGTGAAGAAAGTGACCCTGTGCGTCGTTTGTCGCGCTCGCTCATAACTCTGTGGCGGGCCAAGCCGGAGGCCCAGTCTTGGATTTATGAGGAGGTCAATCGTCGGCCTTGGATGTTTGAACTGGCAAGCAGCCACTTGCTCACTGGTTGGGTTAGAGAGGTACTGGGCAGCGAGCACATCGCCATCCATCCACGCCTGATCATGATCATAAGCATGCCCGGCCACGAATGGCATGTTGCCTACTGGCATCAGGATCGTTTCTACGGCCCATATCACGTAGTGGCCTACATTCCGTTACAGAATACCGGCGCTTTAATGGCGGGTTGGTGGTTGCACCTGGCGAGCACAAGCGGGGTCTGCTGCCTCACGCCTACGACGAGGCGCTGCGTGGAAAAAACAAGTGGATTACGCTTTTGCCAGAAGTCACCGCTTCCTTCAAAGAGCAGCGTCAGCTCGAACTAATGGCAGGTGACCTGGTTCTCCTCGACGGACTATTGCCGCATTCGGCCAACCTGAACCGCAGTGAAGACGTAAGGTTTGCGGTTTCGCTGCGCTATACCGATTTGACCGATCCTTTCTTCATTGAACGAGGCTGGCGCTGGGAAGATTTGGCAGAAGAAGGACGGAAAGCACTTGCAACCAAGGAGAATGCCCCATGAGCAGCACTAACCATCCCTTGAGCGGCATGATCCGCGAGTCATCCCATCAAAGCGAAGCCAATATCAGGTGTCTGGCAGAACTGGAGCGCTACTGGGCCGAGAGCCCCGGCAGCGCCAACATTAAATTGGAAAATTTTACCAAATACGTTACGCGGGAAAGCTTAACGAAATTCTTGGCACGCGCCGAGGTGTTCCAGAAGCAACTGCACGTTCACGGTTCAGTTGTGGAGATGGGGGTTGCCCGTGGCGCAAGCCTCATGACCTGGTATCACCTGAGCTCGATTTTCGAGCCAACCAATTATCTGCGCGAGATCATCGGCTTCGATACTTTCACGGGCTTTCCAGAATTGTCTGCAGCCGATCTGGCAGGTCAGCAGGTTTCCGAACATACCCGTCCCGGTGGTTTTGCCGTCGAAAGCGGCATGGCCAACGATATTCTGCGTGCCGCATCCATCCATGATTTGACCCGCTTTCTCGGACACATACCAAAACTGAAGCTAGTCGAGGGCGATCTGCGTGTTACACTGCCCAAGTATCTTGAAGACAACCCCCATTTGGTTGTCTCTTTGCTGCATCTTGATGTCGACCTCTACGAGCCAACAAAACTGGCCCTGGAATTGCTCGTGCCGCGCATGCCCAAGGGAGCAGTGATCTTGTTCGACGAGCTCAACCTGCGTCAGTTTCCAGGTGAGACGCTGGGCATCCGCAATCTCCGTCTGATCCGCTTCCCCTACGCGACGTCCATGTCATACGCCGTGCTGGAGTAAACTCCTCCACGGCCATAGCTTGCTTCCCTGAAGCAGTAGCCTGCAGAGGACAAGCCAACTACGGGCCTCTGGGCTGGTTGACAGCAGCTCCAGAGGGGGCAATCAGGTTGGCGGCGTTGGACTCCCCATCCCCTTCCCAAGGCCTTTCTTGGCCGCCTGGACTGGGGTGGGGGCTAGCTGACAGGTCAGGGTTTGTTGCATGGTAATAGTACGATAGCCTCAGCGCTGCATTTTTCTGATGACACCCCTTTACTCCGACCCCTGCCCGGCATGCGGCGAAGTAGCGGCCCACCCTTTTTTTGACGGCGGGATGGCGCCGCTTGCCATCCTAGGCTGGCCGCGCACTGAACATGAGGCGCGGTCAATGCCCCGTTATCGGCTTGACTTTGTCCAGTGCATTGCCTGTGGCCATGTCTGGAATCGCGCCTTCTGCTATGAGGATGTTCCCTACCCCAGCCAGTCCACCCTCATGTTCAACGCTGGGATCCTGTGGAACCAGCACCTGGCACAACTAGCTAATGAGGCGTTGACCTACCTGCCCCAGAACCCAACAGTGGTTGAGATTGGGTGCGGCTGTGGTCACTTTCTGCGCGCCTTGGCTGCGCGTCGGCAAGGACAGTACATCGGATTTGATCCCCACCAACCAGACGACTTCCCCCGCGACTTCCAGTTTGAGGCGCGGCTTTTTGAGCCGGTTGAGGATCTGCTGCGCCTTCAGCCAGATCTGGTGGTGATGCGCCACGTGCTGGAGCACTTTAGCCAACCAGCAGCTTTCCTGCAGCAGTTGGCGTGGGCTGCAAGTCAATGTGAGAAGACTGTCCGCTTGCTCGTTGAAGTACCTTGTATCGACCGGGTCTTCCATACAGGCCGATTGGTGGATTTTTACTACGAACACCCCCAGCAGTTCAGTACCGAGTCACTGCGCACCCTGTTACAGCGCGTGGGTGCCATTGTGAGCTTGTGGCATGCCTACGATGGGGAAGTGGTGCTGGCCATCGTGGAGCTCCGGCTGCCCCCCGATTGGCGGCTACGAGCAGAAGCAGCAGCTCAATTCCTGCAGCGCAGCCAAGCGGCCCGGCGCAGGATTGCGGCCCAGCTTCACGAGCTTGCCTGCAGTGGCCTGCGGGTTGCCATATGGGGAGGTACAGGGAAAGGGGCAGCCTTCATGCACCACTTTGGGGTTAGGGCCGAGCAGTTTCCCTTGGTCGTCGATTCGGATCCCAACAAGGTCGGCACTCATGTGCCCGGGGTGGGTCAGAGAATTGTGAGCCGAGAGGAACTGGTCAAGCAACCCCCAGACGTGGTCATCATTCCAACGCAATGGCGCGCTGCCGACATTGTGACAGAGATGGCCAGCCTTGGGATAGCGCCAAAGCAGGTTCTCATCGAGCACCAAGGGCAGTTGGTTGACTACTGGCACGCGACCCATCCCTATGCCCTGCCGGGAGGGAAAAAAAGCACTTGAGGAGTTTCCCTGCAATGTCAGAGTTGGACGACCTGCTGCAGCAAGCCCTCAACCATCACCAGCAGGGGCGCCTGGAGGAGGCGGAGCAGCTCTATCGAGCTGTCCTACGGTCTGTCCCCCGCCACCCAGAGGCGCACCACAAGCTGGGGCAGCTTACCCGCCAGCGGGGGCAGCCCCGAGCGGCCCTGCACCATTTGGTAACCGCCGTCAGCGCCAATCCAACGGTTGGTCAGTATTGGCTGTCCCTGGTTGAGGCGCTGATGGAGTGTGACGAATATGCGGAGGCCGAGTCGGTGCTTGCCGATGGGCACACCCTCGGACTCCTGGAAGAGGCAGTGGTTGTCGAGTGGAGCGCGCGGCTGGCCGCTGCCAAGCTGGCAGGAGAGGCCCCCTCCCCCAGCTCGGTGCCAGCGACTCGAACCCTTAGCGAGGAGGAGGTCAGCGAGCTGCAGGCAGCAAGTGACGCCTACAACTGTGGCAACCTGGCCCTTGCCTTGCAAAAAGCCCAGGAGGTGCTGGCCAGAAACCCCAGCTCTGCCCTAGCCTGGGCCCTTGTTGCCAATGTGCACTGGAATCAGGGGGAGTATGCTGCAGCAGAAGAGGCGGCTCGCCGCGCTCTGGACCTTGAGCCTGCAGAGCGCAACGCCCTGCTTGCCCTAGCGCTATCTCTGCAAGGGCAAGGGCGCTACGTGGAAAGCGAGGCGACCTTTCGCCAGGCGCTCCTAGCCTATCCAGAGGATGCTGAGATATACAGCAATTTTTCAGCTCTACTGCAGGAGATGGGCAAATGGTCGGAAGCGCAAGCGGCTGCCCTGCGGGCCATCGAGCTCCGGCCGACTTATGCTGACGCCTGGGTCAACTACGGGAGCGCGCTGCTGGGGGGCGGCGAAAGAACGCGGGCCAAGAACGCCTACCAAGCAGCACTGCAGTTCAATCCCCAACGGGTGGAAGCGCTCCTCTCGCTTGGGAGAATGGAGCTAGGGGAGCACAACTTTTCCCAGGCCCTGGATTACTACGACAAAGCCTTGGCCCTTCGCCCCGACTTCCCTGAGGGCTTGCTGGGCAAGGCAGAAGTCTACCTCAATTTAGAGCTCTTTCAGGAAGCAGAGAGCTTTGCCCGTCTTGCCCTTCGAAAAGATCCCCACCACTTTGCTGCCTATCTGGATCTAGCGCTTGCCTTGGCAGCTCAAGAAAGAGATGCAGAAGCAGAGGAAGTGCTGCAGGCCGCGCGCCAATGCAGGCCGCAACCCCCTAATGCTGCCGAGCAGATCCTTGCGGCGCAGATTCAGGGCCGGCTTTGGCTACCCCCCATCCTAGAGTCACAGGCCGCTATCGCCCACTGGCGGGCACGCTACCAGGAGGGTCTGCGGAGTTTGCTGGCCTTGCCTGGAACCCTGGAAGACCCGACCCAACTCTTGGGAACCTCCCTTTCCTTCTACCTCGCCTACCACAACGCCGACGACCGGCCACTCATGGAGATGCTCTGCCAGCTCTTTCGAGCCAAGGCGCCGCAGCTCAATTTTGAAGCGCCGCATGTTGCCCGTTGGCACTTCCCTGCTGGTCGGCGCATCCGCGTTGGCTTTTGCTCACAGTTTCTTGTCAACCACACCATCGGCAAGCTCTACCAGGGCCTTTTGCGTCAGCTTGACCGCTCGCGTTTTGAAGTTATCCTCATCTACCCACCGCAAGCCCGTCGCGACTCGGTGCGGGCTATGTTAGAGGCTGCTTGCGACCGAGTGGTGGTTCTCAGCGGCCCACTGCCCCAGTGGCAGGCGCAGGTTGCAGCCCTTGAGCTGGACGCCCTCTTCTATCCCGACATCGGCATGTCGATGGCGACCTACTTCCTGGCCTATGCGCGGCTTGCGCCGGTGCAGATGGTTAGCTACGGCCACCCGGATACCACTGGCCTCGATACAATCGATTACTTCCTGGGGGCCGATGCGCCAGTAGAGCCAGAAGGGGCGGAAGCGTACTACAGCGAGCGCTTGGTGCGCTTTGCCCGCTTGCCCTTCTTCTACTACCAACTTTTCAGCTTGCCGCGGCAAATTCCCCCACGCGCAGAACTGGGCCTGCCTGAGCGCGGCAGGCTCTACGGCTGCCCGCAATCGCTTTTTAAGTTTCACCCGGACTTCGACGCGGTGCTAGCAGCCATTGCTGAGGGCGATCCCGAGGGCCACATTGTCCTCATCGACAGCCGCGCCAAGACTTGGAACGACCAGCTCAGGGCCCGCTGGGCAAAGAGCGCTCCCATCCTCAACGAACGGGTCTGCTTCGTGCCGCGCCAGCCCCTTGCTCGCTTCATGGCGCTGGTGGCCCATTGTGACGTTCTGCTGGATCCTATCCATTTCGGCTCAGGCAACAGTTTCTACGAGCCCATGGCCTACGGCAAACCCGTTGTCACCTGGCCTGGGCGCTTTGCCCGTGCGCGTTTGGTGGCGGCAGCCTATGAGCAGATGGGGATTGCCCAGATAGCGCCCATTGCCCCATCCCTCGACGCCTATGCGGCTACAGCCCTTGCTTTTGGCCGCGACAAGGAGCGCTGTCTGGCTTTTGCCACCAAGGCCGTAGAAGCAGCCAAAGTGCACCTGTACCAAGACCTGCAGGTTGTGCGTCAGTTCGAGACCTTTCTCCTGGCGGCGCTGGAAGCGGCTGCCCGTGGAGAGAAGCTGCCCAGCGGTTTTCGGGTGCCACCCCCCGACCCTGGGAGCTGAGATCCTCAGGGGGTGCGGAGTTGCTGCCTCTGCTCGTGGGCAGAAAACAAGCTCCCCCGTATCCTTACCGAACCACCACCCGCTGCAGCGCCCGTCGCCCTACTGCCATGTCCGGCATCCCTATTGACGTGCGGTAGCGCCGGCCCTGCTACGTTTAAGTCAGACGCCGCCAACCCTTGTCTTGAGTCACGTAGACAACTTCCTTTGGCTCTCTCCTTGCGATCATTTTGCAATCACTCTACGCACCCAACTTACCCTCTTCTACCCCAAACTTGGCTTTACCCTCAACTGAGGTTTTAGGTCTGAAAGGGCTTATCTGGAGCCAGTTTTGCAGCTTAGTTCAGGATCTACCGGCTGGAAGCGGGCGGACGGAATCGAACCGACAACAGCAGTTTGGAAGACTGCGGTTTTACCATTAAACTACGCCCGCCCAGGTAGCTTATACTGCTAGCAAGCTATGCTAGCATCCCCTGGCGTCTTCCCTCAAGTCTTCCCTGCTTTGGCTCTAGGTCAGGATCCCGGTAGGGGAGAGGGTCTATGGTTTTCTCTGGCGTTTTCTCCGCCACTGCTGGAACTCTTTTTCGTAGCGTTCCCCCTCAGTCTGGTAGGTGTTCCAGCCCTTGAGGGCAACCGCCAGACCCCAGCCCATCAGGATAAACAGCGACCAAGACAGCCCTCCCCCAGAGAGCCAATCTAGGCTCACGAGGAAGCTGTTAACGATGGCATACCGCCCCAACAACTGGTAAAACTGCCGCTGGCGGTAGCGTTGAAACTCACGATGTTGGTTGGTCAGCTGTTGCCAGGCTCTCCATTCCCGCTCGGCCTCCTCCAGCTCTTGGGGGGAGATCCCCAGCTCGGCGGCCATTTCCTCCAGTTGGGAGCGGCTAAACTCCCCAAGGCGCCGCTGGCGAGCAATGGCCCGCTGGAGGATCTGCTGCACGTCCTCTTGGCTGTAGCGGGATCCCGACATTTGACTCCGGGGAACTTGATGACTCTTAGTTTAAGGCAGCCCAACTTGGCGGCGCCGCAAGTTGCCTTTCCTTTCGAGCCCAACCAATGGCCAACCTAGGGAGAGGATCCCCCTAGGCTTAGGCAGCGCTCCCGAATGGCCTGGAGGTTGCAGGCCAGATCGCGGCAGATGCGCCGTTCTACTAGGCCGACCGGCATGCGGCGCGGTGGCTGCACCTGCAGATGATAGGTCAGCAGGGTTTGCTGGTCTAGCCAGTCGGCCAGCTCCCAAAACCCCTCGAAGATGAGAAAGTCCCCTTCTACTTCTTGAAAGCGCAGTTGGTGGGGAAATACTTCCTCAATAGCTAGCACCACCGCTGCAGAAAACCGGGCAAACAGAACTTGCTGGGATCCCACCTGACGCACCAGTTTGCGGCCATTCTGGCTGCCGAGGAGGCGACTTTCCACCAAGTTGGGGATAAACTCCGCCAGGTGGTCGTAGTCCGTTAAAACTTGCCAGACCTGTCGTCGCTCTACCGGGATCAGGATGCGGCCTTGCACTCGGCGGCGGCGCCCCCCCAGGTCCTCCACCTCCACCTGGATGTCTGAGGGCTCCATTCCACTGAGGAGGACAGGAAGGGGGTGACCTTGGGGATCCTGTTCAAAGCTGGAAAGCATGGCAAGAAGATAGCCGACAGACCAACTGAGGAGCTGCTAGGCTAGCCCCGCAACAGGCTGAGCTCCCCTGGAGCATTGTATAGGGGATAACGCTCCTAGGAGAAAAGAGCCCGAAACCAACTTAGGATGACCTGCCAAACTTGGTCGAGGAGGGCAAAGGGATCCCGCAGCTCCTGCAGCACCTGGCGCGGGCCAATCCTAAAGACCACGTACAGCACGGCCAGGAGAACTACGATCCCCGCCGCTGTCCAGATGGCCTCCCGAACCACCCGCACCCAGAAAACCAGCATAAAAATGGCGATGGCTACAGCAGCAACCAGCGGCAGTGTCTCCAGGACCATCGCACCCTCCCCCTGAGCTTAGGTTTTGGTCTCTAACAAAGAGCAAAGCCGTCCTTCCAAGAGTACAATCGAGCCATGCAGCACCTGCAAGCAGCCGGGATGATCTGGAGAGTGCACCGCTACCATTGCCAACCCCACCGTGCTAGAGCTTGGAAGCAAGGATCGGCCGGGGGGGTGGCGGAACGGAGTCCTTGGCCAGAGGGCGGGGGAATTGCCGTGCCCAGCGCAAGAAGGAGGCGGGGAGATGCCAAAAACAGGCGGTTGAGGGATCTTATCCCCCAGAGCAAGCTAGAGACAGCTGGGAGTGTCGCCACAGTTGCTGGCTAGAGTGAAGATGAGTGTGTTAGCTTCAGCAGGATCCCCTCCCGACTTTGCAAGTGTGCCCCACCGCTCCCGTGAGCGGATTCACCCCACTGCCGTGATCCATCCAAAGGCTGAATTGCACGAGACAGTGCAGGTTGGCCCCTATGCAGTTATTGGTGAACATGTGCGCATTGGTGCCAACACGGTGGTGGGGGCCCACGTGGTCATCGACGGCTGGACGGAGATTGGGGAGGACAACCAGATTTTTCCGGGAGCGGTGCTGGGCACAGAGCCCCAGGATCTGAAGTACAACGGCGCACCCTCGCAGGTGGTTATTGGTAAAGGCAATCGCATTCGTGAGTTTGTTACCATTAACCGGGCCACCAACGAGGGGGAGGCGACGGTAATTGGCAACTACAACTTGTTAATGGCCTACGTCCATGTCGCCCACAACTGCGTCATTGAAAACCAGGTAGTAATCACCAACGCTGTCTCCCTGGCTGGCCACATTTACATTGAGTCCCAGGCGCGCATTGGCGGCATGGTCGGGATCCACCAGTTTACCCGGGTGGGGCGCCTGGCGATGGTGGGGGCCATGAGCCGGGTGGATCGCGATGTTCCGCCCTACATGTTGGTGGAGGGGCATCCCGCCCGCATCCGTGGCCTCAACTTGGTGGGGTTGCGGCGGACGAAGGGAATGGAGGGATCCCTGCCAGCTTTGCGCCAGGCCTACCGGTTGCTCTACCGCTCTGGATTGCCCCTGGAAAAGGCGCTGCAAACGCTGCGGGAGAGCCTGCGAACCGAGGACGGGCGGAGCATCTTCTCGCTGCAGGGAAAAGAACTGGTGGACGAGACGGGATCCCTGCTCCATCTGCTGCAATTTTTGGAAGATTCCCTTTCCCAACCCCAACGGCGCGGCCCTCTGCCGGCCTTGCGCCGCAGCAGAGAAGAGGACGACCTGTGAGCCATCTGTTTATCTGCAC
This sequence comes from Synechococcus sp. H70.2, assembly GCF_047462275.1. Classification (NCBI taxonomy): domain Bacteria; kingdom Bacillati; phylum Cyanobacteriota; class Cyanophyceae; order Synechococcales; family Synechococcaceae; genus Synechococcus; species Synechococcus sp. H70.2. Next base: position 198,071 of record NZ_JANSIU010000004.1, on the reverse strand, counting down.
CGGAGAAGTCTCCGGGGATCTGCAGGCTGGCCATCTCATTCGCGAGCTGCTGCGCCAGCGTCCACACCTGCGCATCACGGCCGTTGGGGGAGAGGAAATGGCCGCTGCCGGAGCCCGGCTGCTGCACCGCACTACGGAGATGAGCTCCATCGGCATCCTGGAGGCCCTCCCCTTCGTCCTCCCTGCCCTGTGGACAGAGTGGAAGATCCGCCGCTTCCTGGCGCAGGACCCGCCGGATTTGGCCATCTTGGTGGACTACATCGGCGTCAACAGCCGCCTTGTCCCCCTGCTGCAGCGGTGGCGCATCCCTGCCGTTTACTACATTGCCCCCCAGGAATGGGTGTGGTCGCCCAACAGCCGCCTCACCTACCGCCTAGCTCAGCAGATACGGCTGATGGTGGCTATTTTCCCAGAAGAAGCCCGCTACTACGCCGCAGCAGGCGCCCAGGTTTGCTATGTGGGCCACCCCCTACTGGATATTTTGGCGAGGGTACCCGGTCGCGCTCAGGCCAGGGCTGAGCTAGGGATCCCTGAGGAGGCAACGGTGGTGGCGCTGCTGCCCGCCTCCCGTCGCCAGGAGCTGCGCTCCGTTCTGCCCATCCTGCTCCAGGCAGCGCGGCTGTTGCGGGCTCGTCTGCCTCAGGTGCGGTTTTGGGCGCCGCTGGCCTCGCCCCGTTTTGCCGCCCCGATTGCTCGGGCTGCCCGCCGCTATGAACTGGACGATCTCACCCTTGTCTTGCCTCGCCCTTCCCCGCCAAAGGCGCATCACCTGCTGTTGGCCGCCGCTGACCTGGTGCTGGCCAAGTCGGGCACCGTCAACTTGGAAGCGGCCATTTTGGGGATCCCGCAGGTGGTGATCTACCGCCTCAACCCCATTACCTTTTGGCTAGCCCGCCATTGGCTAAAGGTCTCGGTGCCCTTTATGTCTCCCCCCAACTTGGTGCTGATGCGCCCCATTGTGCCGGAACTGCTGCAGGAGGAGGCCCAGCCGGAGCGGGTTGCCCAACTGGCCTTGGAGCTGCTGACTCAGCCGGAGCGCCGCACCCAACTGCAGGCCGACTATGCTGCTATGCGGGCAGCGCTGGGGGAGCCGGGAGTTTTGGCCCGCGCCGCCAAGGCCATCCTGGAAGTGCTCGACAGCGAAACTCGCCCTAAGGGAGATCCCTGAGGCTAGCCTGTCGAGAGAATGGCATCCAAGAGGGGATCCGCCCCAAAGCGCACCACGTCGGTACAGGGCCGTCCGGTCTCCGCTTCCACCTGGCGGATCTGGGCCAGGGCGGCTTCTTCCTCCCAGCCAAAGGTATTGAGGGCCACCCCCACCACTGGTACGGGGGCAAAGGCACCGGCAGCTCTGGCCACTTGTTCGTACAGCTCGATGACCTTGGGCAGGGGAGGGATGGGTACGTAGTCCATCCCTTTGATGTGGGTCTGGCCAGCCCGGTGTACCAAGATCAAGTGGGTGGGCTGGGATCCCCGCAACAGGGGCAGGGTTGCTGTAGAGGCGGGGTTGAGCAGGGATCCCTGGCCTTCAATGTGCAGAATGTCATGGTCAAGGCCGTGGCGTAGCACCAGTTGCTCCACGGCACCGCTGGCGTAGTCCACCCGCACCGCATCTAGGGGCACCCCATCGCCACTGATGAGGATCCCGGTCTGCCCGGTAGCGAGAAAGCGGGAGCGCAGGCCGCGCTTCAGGCTGGCCCGGTGCAGTTCCAGGCTGGTGGACATTTTGCCCACGCCCATATCCGTGCCCACCGTCAGCACCCGTCGACAGGGGAGGGAGCGGGCTAGGCCTTTCCCTACCCCAAGACCAGGAGGTTCGCGGCGAATGTCCCAGATCCAGGCTCCCGGCTGCAGCCACTGCCGCAATTGGGGATCCTCGGCCAGAGGCGTGTGGAGACCATTCACTAGAGATAGACCGGCCTGCAGGGCTTGGTAGAGCTCCTCCCGCCACTCCGGCGGCAACTGTCCACCAGAAGGGGCAATCCCAATCACCAGCACCTCGGGGTTGTACACCAGGGCCTCTTGCACCGAGGCTACGATGGGAATGTCCTTGGCAATGCCAGTCAGTTGCGCCAGGGATCCCCCTGCCTGCTCTCGGTCAATGACGGCTACCACCGGAAAGGGCCCGTAGCGCAGCAGCCCCAGCCCCGTTTTGCCGTGCTCCCCCACCAGGCCGCCGTGGAGCAGGATAGCCATGCGAGTGTGACTGGAGAGGGATCCCACTTCCTCCATGGTACCTACTCCCGCAACTCCACCCCCAGGCCCGGTCGGTCGGTGGGGATGAGACAGCCCTCCTGCAGCAGGGCTCCGGAAAAGGGATCGTCGACAAGATTGAGGTGGCTATCTAAGTCCACATAATCCGCCAGCGGTGCCAAGTGGGCCGTTGCCGTGTTGCCCAGAGCGGTGTTGCTGTAGCAGCCTAGCATCACCTGGAGCCCATGGGATCTGGCGGTGTGGATCATGCGCCAGGCTTCGCTGAGGCCGCCGCACTTCATCAGCTTGATGTTAATGCCGTGCACGCGATCCGCCAGGGCAGGAATATCGCGGCTGTCGAAACAACTCTCATCCACAAAGATGGGCAGCTTCGACTCGTGCCACAGGGTGATCAGCTTTGCCTCCTGTCCCCTCTCCAGGGGCTGCTCCAGGTAGCTCACCCCCTGCCCTGCCAGCCAATTGCTCATGCTCAGGCTCTGCTCCAGCGTCCAAGCCCCATTGGCGTCCACCGTCAGCAGGGATCCCAGCGGGATCACCTCCTGTACAGCAATTAGCTGGTTTTGATCGGCCAGTAGGCCCAGTTCGCTGCCCAGCTTGATCTTAAAGGCCCGCGCCTGCTGGGTTTGTTCCATCCAGGCCAAAGCCCGCTGGCGCGCCTCCTGAGGGGTAGAAATGCCAATGGTTAGGGTTGTAGGGGGGATGCGGGAGCGATCCAGCCCCCACAGCTGCCACAGGGGCATCCCCAGCCGCTTGCCCATCCAGTCGTGTAGGGCCATGTCCACCGCCGCCCGTGCCGCCGAGGGGATCCCGGCCCGCAGCAGTTCTGCCTCAATGGCTTGTCGCTCCCAGGGGGAGTGGCGGCGTAGGAGCCCTTTGGCTACCTCCAAACCCATCAAGATATCCTCCAAAGATTGGTGGTAGTCCTCGCTCACTGAGAAGGGGCAAGCCTCTCCCCACCCCTCGATCCCTTCCTCCTCAATCCGCACCCAGGCCAAAGTGGCCTCTGTGTGAGTGCCGCGGCTGAGGGTGAGGGCATAGCGCTTGTGAACCGTGAAAGATTCAACGTAGAGCCGCATGGGCGATTTCCAAACACGCTGGGCCAACTCGGTCCCTTTGAGGTTTTCCCTGCCTCCCTAGTCAGGCTGTGGAGGGCAGGCGTAGCTCTGCGGGTCTTTACCGTTGTTCCTAGAGGTTAACTGCAGCCATTATCATATGAGCACAGCTTAGGTGGTCCGGTAGCATGAACGACCTCCCTCTTCCTCTAACCCGTCGCAGCGCCGCTAGTAAAGCCCTGGCCATTGCCAATACCAGCATCACCCCCTTTGGCCGCAAATTAAAGGAGCTGGGTTTTGCCGACGACAAGCAAATCCAGGACATTCAAAATGCCCTCAAAGCCAATCGCGAAGGCGGCAGCAAGGCCTTAGCATTGGCAGTCAAAAATATTGTTGGCAGAGAGCTCCCTCCCGACCTGGCGCGGGTCTACAAGCGGCAGCAGCTCTTTGAGCTGAAAATTATCTACGGGATCCCCTCCCTCGACACCGATCTGGAACAGGTGGATCTCGCGGAGATGGGTGAGCTCATCGACTCGCTCTTGCCCCTTGATATTTGCAACCGCTACAAGTTCTTGCCCATCCGCCGCCAAGACAACCAAGTGCTGGTGGCAATGGTTAAGCCCGACAACCTGCAGGCTATAGACGACATCCAGCAGCGTTTCCGCGTCCGAGGACTGAAGCTGCAGCGGCGGGTTTTTACCCTACAGGACTTTGAGGTCCTCATCAACCGCTACATGGATACCCAAGCGGAGCTGCTGGCCCTCAAGGGGATCGCCGACGCGGCTGCTGCCCCAGAGGAAGAAGAAGAGGTGGTGGTCAATACCGCCGAGATCGACCTGGACAGCATCGAGGATGTGGCCGGGGATGAGGTCGGCGAGGCATCCCTGGAGCAGCAGCTCAAGTCGGCAGACGATGCCCCGATCGTCAAACTCGCCAACCAGATCCTGGTCAAGGCCCTGCAGGACGGGGCGTCGGACATCCACATCGAGCCGCAGGAAGAATACCTGCGCATCCGCTTCCGCAAAGATGGGGTGCTGCGGCAGGCTTTTGAGAACCTTCCCAAAAAGATTGTCCCCGCCCTTACCGCCCGTTTCAAAATCATGTCCAACCTCAACATTGCTGAGCGGCGCTTGCCCCAGGACGGGCGGATTCGGCGGGTCTTTAAAGGGCGCAAGGTAGACTTTCGCGTTAGCACTCTGCCCTCCCGCTATGGGGAGAAGATCGTGCTGCGGATTCTGGACAACTCCGCCACCCAGCTCGGCCTGGACAAGCTGATCACCGACCCAGAAACCCTGGCTAGCTTCAAGGAGGTTGTCAGGCGACCCTTTGGTTTGATCTTAGTAACCGGGCCAACGGGATCGGGGAAAACCACTACCCTCTACTCGGCCCTGGCAGAGCTCAACGATCCCGGCATCAACATCAGCACTGCCGAGGATCCCATCGAATACTCCCTGCCTGGGATCACCCAGGTGCAGGTCCTCCGGGAGAAGGGCATGGACTTTGCCATGATCCTGCGCGCCTTTCTGCGGCAAGACCCGGATGTCATCCTGGTGGGGGAGACCCGCGACCACGAGACGGCCAAAACTGCCATCGAAGCCTCCCTCACGGGTCACCTGGTGCTGACTACCCTCCACACCAATGATGCCGCTGGCGCCATTGCCCGACTGACAGAGATGGGGATCGAGCCGTTCATGATCTCCAGCTCGCTGCTGGGGGTGCTGGCCCAGCGTCTGCTGCGTCGGGTCTGTACTGAGTGTCGGATCCCGTATCACCCCACCCCCGAGGAATTGGCCCGCTATGGCCTCGACCTCAGTGGCGACAGCGAGCAGGTGACCTTCTACAAAGCCAACAAGCTCTCCCCCAAAGAGGTGGAGCAGCGCAAGGCCACCGGCAAGCCTATTTGTGAGAAGTGTGGGGGGGTGGGCTACAAGGGACGCGTGGGAGTGTACGAGTTCATGCGCATGAACGATCGCCTGGCCGAGTTGATTAACAAAGGGGCCCCCACCGAGGTGATTAAGGAAGCAGCTGTCGAAAGCGGCATGAAGACGCTCCTGGCCTATAGTTTGATGCTGGTGAGGCAGGGCCTGACTACGTTGGAGGAGGTCGATCGGGTTATCCTCACCGACAAGGGCTTGGAAACTGAGCTGAAGGCTCGTGCCAAGGCCCTTAGCACCTGCCGCAACTGCGGCGCTGCCCTGCGGGTGGAGTGGATGGATTGTCCCTACTGCCTGACGCCGAAGTTTTAGTTTAGCCTTGCTTTAACAGAGCAAACCCACTCACACCATTGGAGAGGGAAGTCCTATGAAACAACTGATGATTGAAGACTTGATGGAAGAGATTGTCCGCAGGGGTGGTTCCGATATCCATATTTCCGCCGGCTTACCTCCCTATTTCCGCATCAATGGCGAACTCCAGCCAACAGAGTATGATCCCCTCACGCCTGAGGAGGTGCAGCGGCTCATTTTCAGCATGTTGAACAACACCCAGCGCAAACAACTGGAGCAAAATTGGGAGTTGGACTGCTCCTACGGCGTGCGCGGGATCGGGCGTTTCCGCGTCAACGTCTATCGCGAACGCGGCGCCTATGCCTGTGCCATGCGAGCTCTGGCCTCGGAAATCCCCAGCATCGAGAAGCTGGGGCTGCCGGAGATCTGCAAGGAAGTGGCGCGTCTGCCGCGGGGCCTGGTGCTGGTAACCGGCCCAACGGGATCCGGCAAATCCACCACTTTGGCCGCTATCATCGACTTCATTAACCGTGAGCGAGCCGAGCACATCCTTACCATTGAGGATCCCATCGAGTACATCTACACCCCCATCCGCAGCATCATCCACCAGCGGCAGTTGGGTGAGGACACCAAGAGCTTTGCCAACGCCCTGCGGGCAGCCATGCGGGAGGATCCGGATGTGATCTTGATTGGGGAGATGCGGGATCTGGAAACCATCCAGTTGGCCATTACTGCTGCCGAGACCGGCCACCTCTGCTTTGCCACGGTGCACACCAGCTCTGCCGCCCAGACGGTGGATCGCCTGGTGGACGTGTTCCCACCGGAGCAACAGCAGCAGATCCGCGTGCAGCTCTCCAACTCCCTCAAGGCTGTCTTCTCGCAAACTTTGGCCCGCCGCCTCAACCCCAAGCCAGGAGAGCCAGGTCGGGTGCTGGTGCAGGAGATCATGGTGGTTACCCCGGCCATCGCCAACCTCATTCGGGAGGGTAAAACCGCCCAGATCTACTCGGCTATCCAGACGGGCGGTAAGCAGGGCATGAAGACCCTGGAGCAGGATCTGGCCAACCTCTACCTGCAGGGCAAGATTGATTTCGAAACAGCTATGTCGAAGAGCTCTCGCCCCGAGGAACTGCAGCGGCTTTTGGGCAACGTCGTCGGGCCCTCACCAGCTGCGGCAGTTCAATCCCAGCGCCCTGCGGGAGCTGCCGTCCGCCGCTAGGGCTAGCTGCCAGCTTGGACTGCTAGAGGCGGGATAGCCACCCCCGCTGATTTACCCAGAGCTGAGGAGATCCCTCTCCTCTAGCTACGGGTTGAGGAGACAGAGGGAGGCCCAGGTCCCACTGACTCCCTTGGGCGGAGGGGTTGTCCTTGTATAAGTCTTCTGGAGCGGCTAAGCTCTAGCTGAGGTTGGGGTTACCTAGCTTCGGTAGGGAGATCCAAGTAGGGGTAAGTTATGCCGCGCTACAAGGTTCGGGGGTTAAAGGCCGGTCAGCCGGTACGCCTGACGGTGAAGGCCAACAACTTGATGGAGGCCCGCGCACAGCTGCGCCGCGAGGGGATTTATGCCAAACCGGAAGACATTCAGGAGGAAAAGCCCTTTTTCTCGCTGGATACGTCTTTCGATTTCTCGATGCTGCAGTCCATCGACATCCGCGACAAGGCGGTCTTCTCCCGGCAATTTGCCGCTCTAATCAACGCCGGCGTATCGATGGTGCGCTCTCTCACCATCATGGAGGAGCAAACCGGCAACCCTAAGCTCAAGAAATATCTGCGGGCCATCCGTGCGGAGGTGGAAGCAGGGAAGAACCTGTCCGACTCCATCCGCCCTTATCCGGATGCTTTTGACAGCCTCTACTGCAGCATGGTGCAGGCAGGAGAGGTGGGTGGCGTACTCGACGAGGTGCTCAACCGCCTAGCCAAGCTGCTGGAGGACATGGATCGCCTGCAGAAGCAGATCAAGTCGGCCCTGACCTACCCGGTGGTGGTGACCATCCTGGCCGTCTTGATTTTCTTGGGCATGGTGCTGTTCATCTTGCCCACTTTTGAGAGCATCTACAACGACTTGGGGGGGGAGCTGCCTGCCTTTACCCAGTTTTTTATCAACATCAGCAAGTTTCTGCGCACTCCCCAATACAGCTTGGGCCTGGTGGGCTTTTTGGCGTTAGTCTTTTTTGCTTTCCAGCGCTTTTACCGCACTCCCGCTGGCAAGGAGACCATCGACGCGCTGGCCCTGAAACTGCCAATTTTTGGGGATCTGATCCAAAAGTCGGCGGTGGCTCGCTTCTGCCGCACCTTTGGCGCCCTCACCCGCTCTGGCGTGCCCGTGCTAACTGCCTTGGAAATTGTGCGGGATACGTCGGGCAACCAGGTGGTGGCCAATGCCATTGACGCTGCCCGCCAATCAATTTCAGAAGGGGGCCAGATTGCTCCCGCTCTGGATAAGGCGAAGGTGTTCCCCCTGATGGCCATTCAGATGATCAGCGTCGGGGAAGAGACAGGGGAGCTGGACGCAATGCTGATGAAGACAGCCGACTTCTACGAGCTGGAGGTGGAGGAGGCGGTGCGCGCCCTGACCAGCTTGCTGGAGCCTTTGATGATTGTAATCTTGGGGGGTATGGTAGGCTGCATCATTGTGGCCATGTACCTGCCCATGTTCAACGTCTTCGAGCTGGTGAAGTAGGGGGTTAAACTAACCCCTGCCAGCAAGGGGAGGGTTTCCCCAACTAGGCTATGAGCGTCCGCACCGTTGCCACCACTCCCTTTCCTGACCAAAGGCCCGGCACTTCCGGCCTGCGCAAGCCGGTTCAGGTGTTCCAGCAGCCCCATTACCTGGAGAACTTTGTCCAGTCCATCTTTGACGTCCTCGAGGGATCCGCCGGCCAAACCCTAGTGGTGGGGGGGGACGGGCGCTACTACAACCGGGAAGCCATCCAGATCCTGCTCAAAATGGCAGCAGCCAACGGCATCAGGCGGGTGCTGCTGGGCCAGGGCGGGATCCTCTCCACGCCGGCAGTCTCCCACCTTATCCGCAAATACGGGGCCTATGGCGGCATCATCCTCTCGGCCAGCCACAACCCCGGCGGCCCCCAGGGAGACTTTGGCATCAAGTACAACATCGGCAACGGCGGCCCTGCCCCGGAGAAGGTGACCGAGGCCATCTACGCCCGCACCCAGCAGATTCGGGAGTACCGCATCCTGGAAGCCCCAGATGTGGATCTAGACCGCTTGGGAGAGCAGCGGCTGGGATCCCTGACGCTTTCCGTCATCGACCCGGTGGCCGACTATCTGGCCCTGATGCAGCGCCTGTTTGATTTTGACGCCATCCGCGATTACCTGGCCTCTGGGATCCGCATCGCCTTCGACGCCATGCACGCCGTCACCGGCCCCTATGCCCGCACCATCCTGGAAGAGTGCCTGGGGGCAGCGCCGGGCAGCGTCCTCAACAGCCAGCCCCTGCCCGACTTTGGCGGCAGCCACCCCGATCCCAACTTGGTGCATGCCCGCGCCCTGGTGGAGCTGCTGTTTCGGGAGGACGGCCCGGATTTCGGCGCCGCCTCCGATGGCGATGGGGATCGCAATATGATCCTGGGCCACCAGTTCTACGTAACTCCCAGCGACAGTTTGGCCGTGCTGGCGGCTAACGCCCAGCGAGTGCCCGGCTACCGGGAGGGGCTAGCCGGGATCGCCCGCTCCATGCCCACCAGCCAGGCGGCAGACCGGGTGGCAGCCAAGCTGGGGATCCCCTGCTATGAGACTCCTACCGGCTGGAAATTTTTCGGCAACCTCCTGGATGCCGGCAAAGTGACCCTCTGCGGCGAGGAGAGCTTCGGCACCGGCTCCAACCATATCCGCGAAAAAGATGGCCTCTGGGCTGTCCTCTTTTGGCTGAACATCCTTGCTGTGCGACGGCAGTCGGTGCGGCAGATTGTGGAAGAGCACTGGCGCACCTACGGGCGTACCTTCTACTCCCGCCACGACTACGAGGGGCTGCCGGTGGAGGTGGCCGAGGAGCTGATGGAGCACTTGCGGCGCTCCGTGACAAGCTGGGTGGGGCAGCGCTTTGGCTCCCAGACGGTGACCTATGCCGATGACTTCAGCTACACGGATCCGGTGGACGGCAGCACCAGCCACAACCAAGGGATCCGCATTGGCTTTGAGGATGGCTCCCGCATCGTCTACCGCCTCTCCGGCACCGGCACCCACGGGGCCACTCTGCGGGTGTACTTGGAGCGATTTGAGCCGGATCCCAGCCGGCATGGCCTGGATCCCCAGGTGGCCCTAGCCGAGCTAATCCAACTGGCGGATCACTTCGCCCAGATCCGCGCTCGCACCGGTCGGCAGCAGCCGGATGTGGTTACCTGAGAGTCTTGCCGAGAAGCCAGATCTCCTCGGAGAAAGGGAGTGGGGGCGATGGCCAGCAGAGAAGGACACTCGAGAGTGGCGGTAGGATGAGGAGGTAGGGACCCACATTTTTCTGGCTGTGTTCACTGCTCCTCCTGCTAGTTTGGCAGCCGATCCCATTGCCCCTTTTGCTCCCCAAACCTGGAGCTGGCGGGGTCACGCCATTCGCTACGTCGTCCAGGGATCTGGCTCCCCACTGATTTTGGTGCATGGCTTTGGGGCCTCCATTGGCCACTGGCGGCACAACATCCCTGTGCTAGCGGCGGCGGGATACCGGGTCTATGCTTTGGATTTGCTGGGGTTTGGCGGCTCGGCCAAGCCAGCTCTTGCCTACAGCCTAGAACTGTGGGCCGAGCTGCTAGCAGATTTTTGGCAGCAGCACGTGCGGCAGCCGGCAGTGTTTATTGGCAATTCCATCGGCGCCCTGCTCAGCCTGCTCATGGCCGCCCAGCACCCGCAACTGACCGCAGGGGCAGTGCTGCTCAACTGTGCCGGCGGCCTCAACCATCGCTCCCACGAGCTCAGCCCGATGGCCCGCGTTTTCATGGCCACCTTCACTGCTCTGGTGGCCTCGCCAGTCACGGGGCCACTGCTGTTTAATTGGCTGCGGCAGCGGCAGCGGATCCGCGCCACCTTAGAACAGGTGTACTGCAACCCTGCGGCCATCACTGACGAGCTAGTGGAGATCCTCTACGCCCCTTCCTGTGACGTGGGAGCGCAGCAGGTGTTTGCGGCCATTCTCACCGCTCCCCCTGGCCCCACCCCCGAAGCGCTGCTGCCCCAGGTGCGCTGCCCGCTGCTGGTGATCTGGGGCGAACGGGATCCCTGGACCCCTATTGAACGGGGCCGCGGCTTTCAAAACCATGTGCAGGGGATCGACTACCAATTTTTCCCTCTTCCCGATACGGGCCATTGCCCCCACGACGAGCGTCCAGAGATTGTCAACCCCTTGATTTTGAGCTGGCTACCCAAAGCCTTTGCCACGGCTTAGCCTTTCTTGGAGGCTTGGCTAGTTCTTTTGCCCAGGCCCAGCCACCTGCGCACCCTGTCTATCCAGCTCTGAAGGGGCGAAGGCTGGGGCCGAACTGCCACCTGAATGGGCTCGTCTTGAAACTCTTTGTCCTTAAGGCGAAAGCCAAACTCCAGCTCGTCTTTGACTTTGCTAAGACGGGGAAAGAGGCGGACGGCTGCTTTTTTGAGCTCTTCCTCGTTTTGGAAGATGGCCTGGTGGATGGCGCTGGAGCGACTGACCGCTAGGGATCCCACCGGCAACCAAGGGTTGGGTTGCCCAGAGGGGACCTGGCGGCGCCGGGCGAAAATGGTAAACTCGGGCATTCCCTTGGCTTTCAGCTCGTCGTAGCGTTTAGCCGCCTCCTTGCGCTTAGCGGCTTTGGCTTTTGCTGCCTGTTTTTCGGGCTGCGAGGGGCTGAAACCCTTGGGGGGATGCATACCTCTCACTTACGGAACGGTGGGCTCTGGCAGCTTAGCGAAAATTGGCTTAGCAAGGATCGCGCTTGGCCAGTGAGCTGGTGGGGGTACGGGGGTGGATGAGCCCTGCGCTGTCCCTACAAGGTCAGGGTCGGGATACAGCCCTCCCCGCGCTACGAGGGTAATCGACAAAACGGCGTTGCCGAAATGCGCCACCTCCCGTGTCTGTTTGGGGAGGGACTAGAGGATCCCGCAGAGGGTGGGGTAAGCCAGGAAGCTTGTCCTCTAGGCGTTGGCATGAGGCCTGGGAGGACGTTACTGTGCTAAAATTGGTGCGCCTTGGGATTGCGGGATGTAGCGCAGCTTGGTAGCGCACTTCGTTCGGGACGAAGGGGTCGCAGGTTCGAATCCTGTCATCCCGATGGGAGCTAGCCCTCAGCAGTTGCTGGAGGCAGTAGGTGCTGGAGACAGGCAGCAACATTGATGCGAAGTTGTTGCCCCAGCCGCAGCAAGCGGTGGAGGACTTCGCCAGGGATCCCAGGATCCCTGCGGAGCGCCTCTAATCGCTGCCGCTCTAGGCGCAGCAGGTAGAGCTCTTGGAGGCGATCCAGGCGGATAGGCAGGTTGAAATCGGCAGCTAGGCGCAGCCACTCTTCTAGGTTGTGGAGCTGTTCGCTGAGAGTTTCCAAGTCGGCTGCCTGGGCCAACTGCCACATCCCCCGCTGCAAGAGCCGATCCAAAACCCGGGCCGCCTCTTCCCGCTGCAACTGGCACCCCAACTGCTCCGCCTCGCGGGCAATGGCCCGCAACTCCAGCAGGTGATCCCGCTTGCCCTCTTCGATTTCCAGCGCTCGCAAGCTGCTCAACAGGCGCTGGTTGAGGGTGATCTGCGCAGCAGCCAACAGCTCCTCTGGGATTGGCAGGCCATCGGCCCGAAAAGCCATCAAAACCCCGTAGTTTTCCAGGTAGGTTTGGCGGTAGAGCTGGGCTAGGCGATCCAGGGTATCCTGGGTTAACCAGCGCAGCATCTGCTGCCGATCTTCCTCCGTCAAAGCGTTGAGGTCGAAGGTTTCCGGGGCAAACAGCTCTTGCAGGGTTAGGACCAGCTGGATGCGGCTGTGGGCTCCAGACAGCAGGCGAGCTTTCAACTGCTCGTAGCTGCGCCGTCCTGTAAATGGCTTGACGCCACATTGAAAGTCCCAGCCGCCCAGGTGGAGGAGAGCGTAGATGAGGTCATGCTCCTCAAAGGTGGTGGGAAAAGAGAGCTTCGCCCGCCCAACCAGCAGTGTGGATCCCCCTATAGCTAGGCGCTCCTGATCCAGCGGCTCCAGCACATACCCGGAGGAGCGAGGCCTGGTGTTGACCAGGGAAAGCATGGCGTGCTGAGCCACCAGCCGCTGCGGGCTAACTAGGCAGGGGCGCACCAGCGCCTGGTAAACCCCTCGGCCATCTTTGTAGAGCTCGAGGTTGCTGGGGGCTTTGCTCAAGCGGCGCAGAAATTCCTCCTCTAGATCCACGTCCGTCACTGCTGCTGCCAACTGAATGGCCCGCGCTGCATAGCGCAGGATTTGCACCCCCTCAGGGCGAGAGATCTCTTCAAAGAACCAGCCGCAACTGGTGAACATCAGTTGGCTGTAGCGCTGCATCTCCAACAGGCGCAGCACCTGCACCCGGTCTTCGGCACTGAGGCGGTGGCTCTGGTGCTCCTGCAAAAACGCCTCGCAGCGCTCCCGATCCAAGATCACCTCGATGTAGCGATCCCGGGCCAGCCAGGGATCCCGCAGGTAGGCCTTGGCCTCCGTCTCGTAGATCTCCACCAACTGATCCCGCAGCCAGTTGAGAGCCTCCCGCAGCGGTTGCCGCCAGCGCTGGTGCCAGCCTGGAACTGCCCCACAGCCGCAGTCCCGCGACCACCGCCCCACCCCGTGGGCGCAGCTCCAGGCCGTAACTGGCTTGAGTTGCACCTCCCAGGTGGGGGGATGGTGGCTAAGGAAATGGCCGTAGTTGCCCACCTGCCAGCCCCGGCGGGGAAACTCCTCGCAGAAAGCATAGGCCAGGGTACGCTCGGTGCCGCGTTTGTGGTGGCCAAAGGTCTCGCCATCAGTGGCACAGTTAATGAACTGGACTTCTCGGCCAGGGCGAATGGCCAACTGGAGCCGCTCCGCCAGCGCCTGGGTGCTGTAGACAATATCGCCAAAGCCAAGATCCCGAGAGATGGGGCCGTCAAAGAAAAAAACATCTAGGTAGCCGCTGCGATCCGGGGTAAAGCAGCGGTAGGGCCGGCTGGGATCGATCTGGCCCTGGCTGACATCGATCCATTCCGTTTGCCCCAAAGGACGAATACACTGCGCCTGGCTGGGGGCGAGGATAACAAAGCGGATCCCGCAGTCGACCAGGGCTTTAACCGTTGCTGCATCGATGGCGGTTTCCGCCAGCCACATGCCTTCGGGGAAGCGGCCAAAGCGATGCTGGAAATCGGCAATCCCCCAGCGGATCTGGGTGTACTTGTCCCGCTCGTTGGCCAGGGGCAGGATGACGTGGTTGTAGACCTGGGCAATCGCATTGCCGTGTCCCTCCAGCCGCTCGGCGCTGACGCGGTCGGCAGCCAGGATGCGCTGGTAGACCTCAACGTCGTGCTCCTCCAGCCAGGAGAGGAGGGTGGGGCCGAAATTAAAACTCATGAACTCATAGTTATTGACAATGCGCACCACCTGCCCCTGCTCATCAAGAATGCGGGCAAAGGCGTTGGGCCGATAGCACTCCGCCAAAATGCGCTCGTTCCAGTCGTGGAAAGGGCTAGCGCTGGGCTGGCGCTCAATGCGGTCCAACCAGGGATCCTCGCGCGGTGGTTGGTAGAAATGGCCATGCAGCACCACGTAGGGAGCAGTGGCTGTACTCCGCGGGCCTGGCGACTCAACCCCAGACCCCACTAAATCTCCTTGCCCGGACGGCGCCCCCGGCTGGGGGGAGTTTTTGGAGCCACTTGGCAGCATGAGACCTCACTCTTTGCCTGCCTTTAGAGCCGCTGCTAGAGGGGACAGGCCATATCCCCACGTTACCGCGATTGCCAGTGATGGCTGTTAATGTAGTTGGACAGAAACTTAAAAGGCAGCGCCTAGGAGGGTTAAGTCGCCTTCTCCCTTTTTGCCCTCCTGGGTCAAGGTGCTGCAAGTCGGGCTTGGGCTGTATGGTTGAACTCCTCTCACCTCGTCGCCGCTCCTTGGAGCAGTTGCTAGCTCGCTTAGGGTTCAAAGATCCCACCTGGCTAGAGCAATTGCGCTGGGATTTGCTGGATCAGGCTTTGATTCATCCTTCCCGAGATGGCCAGTGCAACAACGACCGGCTGGAGTTTTTAGGGGATTCCGTCCTACGGGTTTTGGCCACCGAGTTCTTGTTCCAGTCCTATCCTCACCTGTCAGTAGGAGAACTCACCGCAATTCGCTCCGATCTCATCAGCGATGCTTACCTAGCGGAACTGGCGGATCTGCATGGCCTAGAGCGTTACCTCGAGCTGGGATCTAGCTGCCAAAACGACCTGGCTGGTCGGGCGCGCCGCTTGGCGGATGCTTTTGAGGCCCTGCTGGGATCCCTGTACCTCAGCTGGGGCATCCACACCCTGTCTCGGCTCCATCCCTGGCTGGATCCCTACTTTCGCCAACGGGTGGAGCAGTGGTTCCAGGATCCCACCCGGCGTAACCCCAAAGCTGCCCTGCAGGAGCTGACCCAACGCTGGTGGGGCATTTTGCCAGAGTATCGCCTGGTGGCTGCCCAGGACCACCCGCCCCGCTTCACCATGGAAGTCTGGGGCCAAGGCCAATGCTGGGGCCGCGGCGAGGGCCGCTCCAAGAAGGCGGCGGAAATGGCTGCTGCTGCCCAAGCTTACCACTACCTGCAGGGGCAGAAATGGGCGGCTAGGCCGGAGGAGATCCCCAAGGCTGCTAAAACAAGCGTAGAGCAAGACTCTAGTTCCCCCTAGGGGCTAGCTGGATACGACGGTATGGATCCCAAACTGGAAGAACGTGCCCGCGAGCTGCGTGCTCTGCTACAGAAGGCCAGCATTGCCTACTACGTCCACGATGCCCCCATCTTGGAAGACAGCGTTTATGATCGCCTCTACCGCGAGCTCCAGGAGCTAGAGCAGGCCTACCCCGAGCTGATTACCCCCGACAGCCCTACCCAACGGGTAGGGGAAAAACCCGCCGAGCACTTCCCCACTGTTTCCCACCGCATTCCCCTCTACAGCTTGGAAAATGCCTTCAACCTGGAAGAGCTCAAGGAGTGGCAGGAGCGCCTGCTGCGGCTGCTGGGGCGTACTCCTGAAGAAGGGGAGCTGGAGTACGTATGCGAGCTGAAAA
Organism: Synechococcus sp. H70.2; assembly: GCF_047462275.1. Classification (NCBI taxonomy): domain Bacteria; kingdom Bacillati; phylum Cyanobacteriota; class Cyanophyceae; order Synechococcales; family Synechococcaceae; genus Synechococcus; species Synechococcus sp. H70.2. Next base: position 182,396 of record NZ_JANSIU010000004.1, on the reverse strand, counting down.
TCGACGGCGCGGCCCTGGCCCTGACCTATGTGGATGGGCTGCTACAGCGAGGGGCCACCCGTGGCGATGGCCAGCTGGGCGAAGACATCACCCCCAATGTCCGCGCCATCCCCTCCATTCCCCTGCGCCTGGCCACGGCAGATCCCCCGCCGGTCTTGGAGGTGCGGGGAGAGGCCTATCTTCCCATTGCTGAGTTCGAGCGCATCAACCGGGAGCGCCGCTCCGCAGGGGATCCCCCTTTTGCCAACCCGCGCAACTGTGCCGCTGGCACCCTGCGTCAGCTGGATAGCCGCGTTGTTGCTGCCCGCAAGCTCAGCTTTTTTGCTTATGCCCTCCACTGGCCGGAGGGGTGGCCGGTTGGGGATCCCCCCCAAACCCAGTGGGAGTGTCTGCAGCGGCTGAAAGAACTGGGATTGCCCGTCAATCCCTTCTCCCGGGTCTGTCGGGGCCTCCAAGAGGTGGCCCAATTCTACGAACGGTGGCGGCAGGCTCAGCTGCCCTATGCCTGCGATGGCGTGGTGGTTAAACTCAACTCCCTGCGGCTGCAGGAAGAAGCAGGTTTTACGCAAAAATTCCCCCGCTGGGCCATTGCCCTCAAATACCCTGCCCAGGAAGTTCCCACCCGCATCCGGGCCATTGTGGCCAGCGTAGGCCGCACCGGAGCCGTCACCCCGGTGGCGGAGCTGGAGCCAGTGCTTCTAGCTGGCACCACCGTCAGCCGCGCTAGCCTGCACAATGCTGATCGCCTAGAGGAGCTGGATGTGCACATCGGCGACACGGCCATTGTGCGCAAGGCAGGGGAAATCATCCCCGAGGTGGTGAGAATCCTCAAGGAGCTGCGTCCCCCCGACGCCGTTCCCTACCGCTTGCCCAGCCACTGCCCCGAATGCCACACCCCCTTGGTTCGCCCTGCTGGTGAGGCGATAACCCGTTGCCCCAATCCGGAGTGCCCGGCCAAGATCCGGGGGCAACTGCAGCACTGGGCCAGCCGCGACGCTTTGGATATCGAAGGCCTGGGGGAAAAGCGGGTAGCCCAGCTGGTGGAAAAGCTAGGAGTGCGCACCGTGGCCGATCTCTACCGCCTCACCCCGGAACAGTTGGCCAGCTTGGAGGGGATGGGATCCCGCTCCAGCCAGAAGCTGGTGCAGGCCATCCAGCGCTCCCGCCAACAGCCCTGGGAGCGGGTGCTCTACGGCTTGGGGATCCCCCATGTGGGCGTGGTGACGGCCCAGATTTTGGCCCGGCATTTCCCTACCCCAGAGCTCTTAGCCCAGGCTAACGTTGAGGCCATCGCCCAAATCTACGGGATAGGGGCAGAAATTGCCGAGGCGGTGGTGAGCTGGTTTGCCGATCCTGCCCACCAGCGGCTGCTGCAGGAGCTGGGGGAGCTGGGGATCCCCGCCCTGCCGCGGCAAAAGGCCCCTGCTGTTCCTCAGGTGCTGGCTGGGAAGAAGTTTGTGATTACCGGCACCCTGCCCACTCTCTCGCGCCAAGCGGCCAAGGCCTGGATTGAAAGCCGCGGCGGCAAGGTAACCACCAGCGTTAGCCGCCAAACGGACTATGTGGTAGTGGGTTCAGACCCTGGCTCCAAGCTCAAAAAGGCTCAAGAACTGGGAATCCCCTTGCTGAGCGAAGCCGAGCTGTTGGCCCTAGAGGGCGGTAATCTGCCTCCTTGACAGGGGCGGACCTCAAAAACTTTGGGCAGCCCAGCTTGTCCTAGCCTTGGAGATGGTTTATCATTCGACTCTGTGAGGAGTGGACGCCAGAGGGGGAAGCGGACGGAACAAGGACAGTCCCTTCCCCTTTTGGATTAAGGCCCTCTTGGCGGTGGGCAGTAGTGTTCCACTATCATGGAAGTAGCGGAGACGCATGTTTCCGTTCACTCCTCACACCATCCGCCGCTCGGCGTCAAGTCGAGCGGTTTTCCTATAGGCTTAAGCAAGCCAAGGGGGGCTAGGAGGGATCCCTGGCGAGGGAGATGTTAGACTAGGGGAGTTAACTCGGCTATAGTCAATTCCTCCCCCGCGACAGCGAGGGAACGCCCACTGCCCTTTCGGGTACCCACTTCACCAGCCACTAGCGACGAGGATCCCATGGCCAAGCAGGACTCCCACTTGAGGTGTTCTTTCTGCAACAAGTCTCAGGATCAGGTGCGCAAGCTCATTGCAGGGCCAGGGGTCTACATCTGCGATGAATGTGTGGAGCTGTGCAACGAAATTTTGGAGGAGGAACTCTACAACGGCAACAGCTCGGCAGCTGCAGCCCCTGCTGCCAACCGTCGGGAAGCTCCTAAAAAGCCTTCCCGCAGCTTGCCTTCCTTGGCTCAGTTGCCGAAGCCCCGGGAGATTGTGCAGTATCTCGACCAGTACGTAATTGGCCAAGAAAAGGCCAAGAAGATCCTATCGGTAGCCGTCTATAACCACTACAAGCGGCTAGCCGCCAAAGCCAACCCTGGCAGCACTGGGTTGGCAGAGCTGGAGGAGGTGGAGCTGCAAAAGTCCAATATCCTTCTCATTGGCCCTACGGGCTCTGGCAAGACCCTGCTGGCCGAGACCCTAGCCCGTCTGCTGGATGTGCCTTTTGCCGTTGCCGATGCCACAACCCTCACGGAAGCTGGGTATGTGGGGGAGGATGTGGAAAACATCCTGCTGCGCCTGCTGCAGGTAGCCGATATGGATGTGGAGCAAGCCCAACGCGGCATTGTCTACATTGATGAGATTGACAAAATTGCTCGCAAGAGTGAAAACCCCTCCATTACCCGCGACGTCTCCGGAGAAGGCGTCCAGCAGGCCCTGCTGAAGATGTTGGAGGGGACAATTGCCAACGTGCCGCCGCAGGGAGGTCGCAAGCATCCCTACCAAGATTGCATTCAAGTGGACACCTCCAACATTCTCTTTATCTGTGGGGGTGCTTTTGTTGGCCTGGAGAAGATCATCGAGCAGCGCATCGGCAAAAGATCGGTGGGCTTTATTAAACCAGGGGATCAGCTGGCAGTTACCCGCGAGCAACGCTTGGCCAATGCCCTCAAGGCCCTGGAGCCAGAGGATTTGATCAAGTACGGCATGATCCCTGAATTCATTGGTCGGCTGCCAGTGGTGGCCACCCTAGATCCCCTGGACGAAAAAGCCCTGGAGGCCATCTTGACGCAGCCCAAAAATGCCATCCTCAAGCAGGCCCAAAAGCTGTTGCGCATGGACGGAGTGGAGCTGGAGTTTGAGCCAGCTGCTATTTCTGCCATTGCCAAGGAGGCCTACCGCCGCAAAACCGGGGCACGGGCGCTGCGGGCCATTGTGGAAGAGCTAATGCTGGACGTGATGTACGAGGTTCCCTCTCGCCGCGACATCAAGCACGTGCGCATCACCGCCGAGATGGTAGAGCGTCGCTCTACGGGCGAGTTGATCCCTCACCCCTCCACCTTGCCCCAGCCGGAGTCTGCTTAGAGCTGCAGCCCTAGCCAGCCCGGCTGCATGGCTTATGATTGATGGTTGGTTTTAGAGCATGGGAGCGGATGGGGCGGGCAGAGCGGGAGTATGCGGTAATTGGGTTGGGACGCTTTGGCACAAGTTTAGCCCTCACCTTGATGGAGCGAGGGCACAACGTTTTGGGGATCGACCGCAGCCGAGAAATTGTACAGCGCTTGGCAGATCAGCTGACTCAGGTGGTGGCGCTGGATTCCACCGATGAAGATGCCCTGCGGGCGGTGGACATTCTCTCCTTTGACACGGTGGTGGTGGCCATCGGCAGTGATTTTGAGAGCAATTTGCTGACGACGGTAGCCCTTAAGAGTTTGGGGGTACGCAATGTTATCTGCAAGGCTTCGACGGAGCGGCAGCGTTCGATTCTCTTGCGGGTAGGGGCCGATCGGGTGGTGTTGCCAGAGCAAGAGGCAGGGCGGCGCTTGGCGCAGGTGCTAACAGCCCCAGGGATCCTGGACCAACTGGAGCTGGAGCCGGGCTATAGCATTACGGAGCTGGAGGTGCCGGAGGCCCTGGTGGGCCATACGCTGGCGGAGTCGGACTTGCGCCGCCGCTTTGGCATCACAGTTTTGGTAGTGAAGCGAAAACAATCGCTGGTGGTCTCGCCGCCAGCTGACTACCGGCTGGAGAAGGGGGATCTGCTGGTGGTGCTGGGGGCCAACACCAACATCTCGCGGCTGAATGAGATGTGAGGGAGGAAGGCGATGCAAGAGGACGCCGCCCCGCCGTCGCGCTCCAGGGAGTCTGAGGCAGGGGTGTCCCCCAGGCCGGAGGGTGCCCGTCGGTCGGTTGCTCCAGGCTTGGCTCTGCCTCCCTTCCCTGCAGTTGCAGCGAACCGCTGGCATCGGCTCCTAGTGGGGGACAGGCGTCGGCCGCTACCACCGCCCTCACGGCTGGTGGTGGGACTGGGCCTGCTGGTGGTGGTGGGGACTTTGCTGCTGAAGCTGCCAGGGATCGGGCGCGAGGAGCCTTTGAGCTGGAGTGAGGCCCTGTTTACAGCCACATCGGCCCTAAGCGTAACGGGACTCTCGACAATTGTGGCAGCAGAGGATCTCACTTTCTTGGGCCAGATCCTGTTGCTGCTCCTCATCCAAATTGGCGGCGTGGGCTTCATGGTGCTAGCGGTGGTGGTCTTTCAACTGCTTGGGCGGCGCATTTCTCTGCTCAACCGCCTAGCCCTGTGCAACTCCCTAGGCCTCATCGACCCGGGGGCGATTCTGGAATTGACGCGGCGGGTTCTGATTGGAGTCACCCTCATCGAGCTAGGGGGGGCCCTGCTGCTCTGGGTGCATTGGCGGGATCTCTACGGGCCAGGTCGGGCGGTTTTTCTGGCCATTTTTCACGCCGTCTCCGCCTTTTGCAACGCCGGGTTTGACCTATTTGGGCAGGAGGGGATCCCTACCGATGGCCTGTCGCTAGCGATCTTGGGCACTCTCATTTTTATTGGCGGTCTGGGCATCCCCGTGTTGTCGGATTTGTTGACCTGGCCGCGGGGCCACCGCCCCTCCCTGCACACCCGCATCACTCTGGTTGTGGTGGTGGTCTTGCTCTGCGCGGGCGGCCTGGGCATGTTCTTGGCCGAAAGCTTGCCCGGCGGGTCGCTGCTGGAGGTAAGCTGGCCCCGTCGCTTGGGCCTGACGTTTTTTCAGTCGGTTTCGGCCCGCACTGCCGGCTTTGCCGGGATCCCCATTGAGGATCTGACCCCAGCCAGTCAGTTGTTGCTGATGGCGCTCATGTTTGTTGGGGCAGCTCCGGCTTCCATGGGAGGTGGCATGACCACCGGCACCTTGGCGGTGTTGGTGCTGGCTCTGTGGGGCTATGCCCGCGGCCTGCCCAGCGCCCAGATTGCCGGGCGCAGTTTGGATCCCTCAATGGTGCGCAAAGCGGCAGCAGTGCTGACGGTTTCCCTGTTTGTCGTGCTGTTGGCAGCGTGGCTGATTCTGATTACCCATAGCCATAGCGAGCTGGCTCCAGTGCTCTTTGAGGTGATCTCTGCCTTTGCCACCTGTGGCCTTTCGGTGGGGTTTACCAGCAGCCTCAACTGGTTTGGCCAGCTCATCATTGTTTTGGTGATGTTCTGGGGCCGGCTGGGGGCCTTGACAATTGTCCTAGCTTTGGCCCAGCAGCAGCCCCGTCAGTTAGTGACCTACCCCGAAGAGGCAATCTTAATCGGTTAGTTAAAGCAGTCTTCGTTAGACTGGGGATCGGGGTTTTCTGTCTCTGGCGTTCTAGGAGCCATCCGTGTCCAAGTTCCTTTTAATTGGTTCTACCGAGCCCTACAGCGGCAAGTCAGCAGCCATCTTGGGTTTGGGCAAGCACCTGCAGCGGCAGGGGGTGAAAGTGACCTACGGCAAGCCAATTGGATCGTGGGCTAGGGAGGATGGCTCCCGGGGAGGGATGGATCCAGATATGCACTTTGTGGCTGAGAGTCTGGGGCTGGCGATAAACCAGATGCCTCCCCTCCTCCTCCAGCTTGACAAGGAGGCTTTGCTGGACCACATCCAGCAGTTTTCAAGGGATCAGCTGGCGCCAACCTGCTCGGTTGCCCCTCTGCTGGAGTTTGCCGCGGAATCGTCTGCGGATTTAATCCTGCTAGAGGGCCCCGCCGATCTCTACGAAGGAGAGCTGTTCGGCCTCTCCTTGGCCAGAATGGCCCAAGCCCTAGGTGCCCCGGTGCTGCTAATCAACCGCTATCATTCCCCCTTCGCTGTTGAGGTCCTCCTTTTTGCCCATCGCCAACTGGGATCCCATCTGGCCGGCGTGCTGCTCAACGATGTGCCGCCCGACCAGATGGAGCCGGCAGAGACCATCGTTCGACCCTTCCTCGAGGCCCAAGGGATCCCGGTCTTGGGCATCTTGCCTTCCCACCGCATTTTGCGCAGCATCAGCGTCGGGGAACTGGCGCGGCAATTGGAGGCGGAGGTGCTCTGCTGCCCGGATCGGATGGACTTAATGGTTGAAAACATTGCCGTAGGAGCAATGAACGTCAACTCCGCCTTGAAGTACTTCCGCAAGCTGGAGCACAAGGCGGTGATCACGGGTGGAGATCGCACCGACATTCAACTGGCTGCCCTAGAAACTTCCACCCTCTGCCTCATCTTGACCGGCAAGCTGCCTTTGGATCCCCGCATTCAGTCTCGAGCAGAAGAGCTGGAAGTACCGATCCTCTCGGTGGATTTGGACACCTTCACCACCATTAACCGCATCGAGCGGGCTTTCGGCCGGATCCGCCTGCATGAAGAGGTCAAAGTCCGCTGTATCCAGGAGCTCATGTCAGCAAACTTTGACTTTTCCCGCCTTTACGCCCATCTGGGCCTGACACCATCCCTCGTGTCGGCAGCGGGCGCATAAAAGCTGAGGCTTCTCTACCCTCCGGATTGCTCGTGTCTTGCACTTTCTCAGATTGCCTGCTATTTGTGGCTCCCCACCCGCTATAGGAGATATCATGCAGGTAATCATCACCTCAACACACCACTCCTCCCCCAGCTTTTCTGGGGGTTTTTATTCGCGCTTTTTGGGCAGACAACTTACAGGTTTATGCTGCGGGTAGCGCGAAAGCATACTTTTCCAGGGCCATCCACACTCAATAGCTGGAGGATAGAATGTAGCTTCTGCTGTCGGTTAGGGATTCCATCATGGCCAAAAGCTCACACCTGGGCAACCGCCAAGTAGCGCGACGGCTGGCGGATTGCCCGCGCAGTGGCATTTTTACCGATGGAGGATGTTCTCCCAACCCTGGACCTGGGGGATGGGCGGTGGTGGTGGTTCAAGATAACCAGATTGTGGAAGAGTTTTGGGGACGGGATCCCGCCAGCACCAACAACCGCATGGAATTGACCGGTCTCATTCGGGCCTTGCAATACTGCCGCGACACCCCGGACAACCGCATGGACACCATCTACAGCGACTCCCATCTCTGTGTGCAGACCTACAACGATTGGATGGAGCGCTGGGCAGCCCAGGGGTGGCGGCGGCGCACCGGGCCGGTGGAAAACTTGGATCTGGTGCAAGAGCTGCATCAACTAAAACAGCAATGCCCTCAGGTGCGGGTGGTCTGGCTCCCGGCTCATCGAGGTCTGCGCTGGAATGAATACGTGGATAAGCTGGTTGCCCGCGCCCGATCCAACTAATTTCCATGGACGGGCCTGGGATCACAGACAGCCTTCGAGTTCATTGCTTATGCTCAAGAGGACGGCTCGTTGCAGGTGTGGTATGCAGGTCCTCCTCCCTCCTCGGTCGCGTCCGCTCTCCCTCACGTTGATGGCAGTGGGGAGCTCTTGGCTTTTGGGCTCCTGCCAGCTTAGGGCACCCCAGGTGCAGTTGCCCGGCGATGTCCTGCCGGAGACGGCGCTGGTGCCCCAGTCAGCACCCTTAGTGCTGGCCTTTTCTACCCAACCAGAAGAGGCGCTGCGCACCCACCCTGACCTTTTGGCTCAGTGGGAGAGCTGGACGGACAAAGCTTGGGCTAGCGCCGGCCAGGAGTTCTCCCGCGAGGAAATCCAGGCCTGGGCCAGGGATCAATTCACGCTGGCGGTGGTGATCCCCAATCTAGTGCCGGGGGCTGCGGAGCCGGTGCCCGGGATCCTGTTTGGAGCTAGCACCCGCAACGCCGATCTGTCCAGGCAATTCCTGGCCCAAGTGCGGCAACAGGCAGAGGCGGAGGGGGCCAACTTCGAGCAGCGCCAGGAGCAAGGGGTAACTCTCCACGTGCAAACCAATGGAGAGCCGGGCGAACGGTGGGTGACGGCCGAGTTTGGCAACCGCTTCGTGGCCCTGGCCAACGACCCCAAGGTGATGGAGCAGGCGATTGCTGTCTATCGCGGCGAGACGGAGTCCATTAGCCGCGCCGAAGGCTTCCGCACTGCCGTGGGCGATCTCTACCAGAAGCCGGGCACCTTGGCTTTTGCCTACTTCAACTTCCAGGCCTTGCAGGAGGATCCCGAGTCTTTCCGAGATTGGACGCGGGACTGGGATCCGGTGGAGCTGGGATCCCTGCAGCCGCTGCGCTCTTTGGCTATGGCTGCCCACTGGCGGGAGCAGGGCCTGCAAATGCGCCTACTCACCCAACTGGATCCCCAAACTCCCCTGCTGCGCAGGTGGCAGCTGGCCCGGGGCGAGCTGATCCAGCGGTTGCCCGGCAATGCCCTGCTGGTAGTCACCACCCAGCAGGTTGCCCAACGCTGGCAAGCGGCTGTGGCGGAGCTGGAAAAGGATCCCCAGGCCAAAGAGTTCCTGGAGGAGTTGCGGTCTGAGTTCCGCGCCAACACCCGCCTGGATTTGGATCGAGACCTAATGGCTTGGCTGGACGGGGAGATGGCCTTGTTGGTAGCGCCCGATGAGCAGGCCCATCCCCTTTTGCAAGGGATGGGGGCGGCTTTGATCATCGAGAGCAGCCAAAAAGACAAGGCCAACGCGGCTCTGGCCCAGTTGGATCGGCTGGCCCAAGAGTCGGGCGCCCAGGTAACAGAAGCCGGCGGCCAGGTGAGCTGGGCGGATCCCTTGTTTAACCGTCCGCTTCTAACCCGTGCCTGGGAAGGCAACTACCTGATGGTTACCACCAGCACGGCGGCGCTGCAAAGCCTTGCCCAACGCCAGGGCCATCTGCTTCCTCAAACCGAGCCGCTGAAAACCCTCTACAACCAGTTGCCCAAGCCCAACTACGGCTACTTTTTGCTGAATTGGCGAGGCCTCCGCACGGTTCTAGAAGCCGCCTTGCCGGGTGGGCTGGCCAGCGTAGAGCCAGAAGCCCGCGAGCTGCTGACCCGCATCGATGGGGTGGGGATCACCAGCTACCCCGCCGGGGAGCACGCCTTTGGGCTGGAGCTGCTGGTTACCGTTCCGCCCAAGCCACAGCCGTAAGCTCCTTCTCCCCTCTCCCAAAGGGAGAGGGGCCAGGGGTGAGGGCTACAACCGGATCAGGCCGTAGGTGAGGGCGTAGCGCACCAGCTCGGTGCGGCTGCTGGTGCCCGTTTTGTTGAGGAGGCGGGTGACGTATTTTTCCACGTTGCGCACGCTGGTTTGCAGTTGTTTGGCAATCTCTTTGTTCATCAGCCCCTCCGCCACCTTCTCCAACACCTGCTGTTCCCGCGGCGTCAGCTCCACCTTGATGGGTGGAGGCAAGGGGTTGGGGGCAGCGGGCTGGGGGGGAGGGGCAGCAGCAAGGGTGCGCTCCGACAGCAGGGCGCGAATCGAGGCCAGCTCGCGGGCAACCACCTCCGAAGGGCTGGCCGCGCGGGAGCGCTCAATGAGATTGGAGACGATGGCCACCAGCTCCTCCGGATCGAAGGGCTTGGGCAAATAGGCATCGACGCCGGCCCGGTAGCCCTGGATGCGGTCGGCGGTCATCCCTTTGGCGGTGAGGAACACCACCGGCAGATGGCTGTAGGGCTCGAGTTTTCGCAATTGGGCCAAAAATTGGTAGCCGTCCATGCCCGGCATCATGATGTCGGAGATAATTAGCTGGGGCTGGGCCGTGCTGAGCAGTTGCAGGGCCTGCTGGGCATTGGCAGCCGGGATCACCTCAAAGCCACTCTCCTCAAGGTAGGCTTGCACTGCTTCCCGTAGGCCTGGCTCATCATCGACTAGCAGAATGCGGGCCACTGGCCTAGCAGCAGTTTCGGGTTTGGTGTTGGCGGAAGAGGCCATAGGGCAGCTCCTAGGTAGCTTGCAAAACTTTGGTTGGGAGGCAAGTCCTACTGGACCGTAGGCAAGCTAAGGCGGAAGCAGGAGCCCTGGGGGGAGCTTTCCACCTGGAGATTCCCTCCCATTTGGGCGGCCAAGTTGCGGCTGATGGCCAGCCCCAGCCCCTGCCCCGGCTTGGAGAGATCGGCACGAAAAAACGGATCGAAGATCCGCTCCAGGTTCTCGGGGTGGATGCCAGGGCCGTTGTCGCAGACAGCAATCCACACCTCCTGCCGAGGGGAGCCGCTTGCATTTTTCGCTGCCTCTGCAGGGCTAAGCTCCACCCTAAGCTGGATGTTGCCGGGGGGAGGGGTATATTTACAAGCGTTGTCAATTAAGTTGTCCAACACCTGGCGGAGGGCACGGGGATCTGTCTGAACCTGGGGCAGCCAGGAGGGCAGAATGGCCTGGAAGCGATGCCCCTGGGTTTCTGCGAGGGCTTGGTAGAGGGGGATCCACTCCTGGAGCAGCTCGCCCAGGGCAAGGGGCCGGAGTTGCAGGGGGGCTGGAGCTCCATCCAAGCGCTCGAACTCGCCCAGTAGCTCTTGCAGGCGCTTACACTCTTTCTCGATACTGAGCCCAATCCAGTGGTTGCGATCTTCAGGGGGCAGGCGCTTTTGCAGCAGCTTGGCCAGCATGTTCAAGGTCGCGATTGGGTTGCGCATCTGGTGGATGAGGGTGGAAAGCTGCTGGGCAGGCAGCGTGACCCTCTCCCCCGGCCTGGCAGCCCTGGCCCCACAGACAGGCTCGGGCTCTGGGTGGGGTTCGGCAACTTTTTTCCCTCTCGGCATGGATCCCCTCTCTTGACTCTCCTGGGGCACCTCAATGATCCTAGCCCTATCTCCTTGGAGCTGGGATCCAAACTAGAGCTGGCGGGGTAAGTAGATATTGAGGATTTCCCCTTGGCGAGCCCGATGGCGCACAGTTAGGTAGCCCCCCAAGGCTCGGAACAGGGTTTGGGCTACTGGCAGGCTAAGGCTAATGGCGCCTGTATCTGGCTGCACCACCAGCAACTGGCCAATTGCTTGAGGGGACTTGAGTTCCGAGCTGGGGCTGTCGCTCCCCTCTGGGGTGTTCACCTGAAACTGCAGCTTAACCAGCTCGCCAGCGCTAAGCAATTGGGCGCGGATGTGGCTGCCGGCAGGGGTGCTCCGGGCCAGGCGGTCGACAATGCCAAATAGCACGGCCTCCAGGGCTTTGGGATCGCTAACTACATCGGGTAGCTCATCAGGGATCTCCAGCTCCAGGCGGGATCCCCGTCGCTCTACCTGGTCTTGCCAGCGGGGTAGGTTTTGCCGCACTAGATCCACCAGGGCAATTGGCTCCAGGTGCAACCGCCGTCCCTCGCCCGGAGGGGCAGTGGGCATGACGGTTTCTGTGGCCTGGAAAAACAGTCCAAAACGGTTGATCTGCTCGGTGCACTCGCGGTCAATCTTCTCCACGTATTCCCGCACCCGTGGTGGCAGGTCGCGCTGCTTTAGGATGAGGCTGACCAAGGTGCGAATGGTACAGAGGGGCGTCTGGATCTCGTGGATGAGGGCCCGCAAGAGCTCTGCCTCTGAAAGGCTACCCGCTTGCTCTGGCTCGGCTTGGGGGGTGGAGGAGGGGCCGCGGGCAGGGGACTCGAGCCGTGGCGAGGCAGCGGAAGAGGAAGACGCAGGGGTTGGCCTCTTGGCCGTGGCTGGTGGCGGAGAAGGCCTAGGGGCAGGCTCCTTTTCTGCCCTAGCGGGGGGCAGGCAGGCAGGCGGGGATCCCGTCTCAGCTAGGGAACCCAGTAGGAGGAAGCTGCTAAAGCGGGCCAGCACCCGCCCATGGGGCTTTCTCAGGGGATAGTGGATAGCTAGATCCCTCCAAGCAGCTAGCCGATCGGGCCTGCCCTGGTGCACTCGCTCTTCCAGGTTCTGCCAGGCCCGCTGCACCACCTCCGGCTCAAAAGAGAGCATCATTCCCCTTTGCCGGGTGTGGGGATGGTACCCCTGGGCAACTATCACGGCAAAAACAGGAGTGAGCAGCAGTAGAAATAGCTCCTCCGCCAGCGGGTCGGGGCGCAGCAGGGGGATCACTGTCTGGCCGGGGGCTAGGATGGACTCAGGCGACAAATCCGGAGTAAACAGCCAGGGCGCCTCCCGCGCCGGCTGGCGGGGGCGGTACTGCACGGCGTCCACAGGCGGCGGATCCCCGCTTACCCAGGGAGGCCACCAGGGTACCGGCCCGCCAATAACCACGCCAAATTGACCCACCTCCTGCCACAGCCGCAGCAGCGCAGCCACTGCCTGCTGCCAAGCGCGCTCCCCCGCCCCCGGCAACCATTCTGGCAAAGGCAGCTCGGCCCAAAGGGCATCCAGCAGGGACAGAAATCGGCGGCTCTTCACGGCTCCCTCTGCTTCCACCCTCCCCCTGTAGAGTAGCGGTTGCAGTGCTCCTCAGACAGCGGAAAACCTCACCTTTTACGGGGTGGATCCCCGCCTCAGCCAGTTCGCCCATCGGGAAGCGTAGCTCCCCGCAAATTGGCCCCGCTGAGGTTGGCTGTGCTTAGATCGGCGCGGGTGAGGATGGCGTTGCTGAGATCGGCATTTTCTAGGCTGGTGCGGCCCAAGTAGGCGTCCACAAGGTTAGCAGACCGCAGATCAGCTCCAGCTAGATTGGCCCGACTCAGGTCCGTCCGCGCCAGTTTGGCGGAGTACAGACAGGCGGCGGAAAGATCGGCCCCTGTCAGGTTTGCCTCGCTGAGGTTGGCCTCTGCCAAGTTGGCCTGGCTAAGCAGCGCCTCCTTTAAATTGGCCTTTCCCATCTGCGCCCCCTGCAAGTCTGCACCTAGACAGCGAGCCTCCCTCAGGTCGGCATTGCTGAGGATGACTCCCTGCAAGCAGGCTTGCTGCAGGCTGGCTCCTTGCAACCGCGCCCCAACTAGACTGGCCTCTTTGAGGTTGGCCCTGCTGAGATTGGCCCGGGTTAAATCTGCGCCCGATAGGTTGGCTCCCCTGAGATCAGCGCGGCTAAGATTGGCGCTGCGCAACACGGCTCCTCGGCGGCTTTCAAAACGGAGATTGGCCCCCCGCAGACAAGCCCCCTCCAGGTTAGCACTGGTTAAGTCGGCCCAGCGGAGATCTGCATCGATGAGGTTGGCGTCAATCAATAGGGCCAGCGTCAAGTTGGCTCTGTGCAAGTCCGCCCCCTGCAGAGTGGCACCGTGCAGTTGAGCATCCCTGAGATCCGCCTCGCTCAAGTCCGCCTGGTTGAGATTGGCTCCACTGAGGTTGGCTCTCACTAAGTTGGCCTTAGTCAGCTTGGCCCGCCCCAAGTAGGCAAAGAGGAAGGTGGCACCCTGGAGGTTAGCCTGGGAGAGGTCTATCCCAATCAAGTCGGCTCGGCTGAGGTCAAGGGCAGCCAGGTTCTCGCCTACGAAGGAAGTGCGCCCCGCCCGGTATAGCCGGAGCAGATCTTTGGCATCCATGGCAAGGTTATCCGCTCCTAGAGCCCATTTTAATGAGGTCCGGCTCTGGCTCTTGGCGTTGGCGGGGAAAACTTGGCCTTCAAACCAGACCAAACAGGCGGCGCTCCGCCTCTTCCAGGCGAGCTAGAAAGGCGGCGAACTTGCTGGAGATCTCCTCGACTTCCTGCAAAAAGGCGCGCAAGGTCTGGTACTTGAGAATTAAGGCTTCTTCTGGAGGACGGCTCTGGAACTGTTCGTCCAACGCTTGGCCCAGCTCGTCCAGGGCATTTTCAATGGCGGTTTTGATCGCGCCAATGCTGTGCCGCACCAAGCGCATCACTTCCTGCTCCAACTGGGGCTTTTGCCGCGCCAGCTCGCTGGTGGCCAGCACCTGCCGCAGAGCAGCATGGGGATCCCCCCCCACCTGAAGCGGCATCTTGGCTGTCTCCCCTGGCTGTCCCCCCTGGCCAGCGGGCCGCAGCAAACTCCACTCCGATTGCTCCAGCTTACTCAGGATCCCTTGGAAAAGGGCGGCGGATCCCTCTACCTCCTTGAGAAAGCCGCGCAGCACCTGGTGTTTGAGGTTCAAGTAGTGGGCTGGATTCCCGTCCTGTAGGCTTTCGTCTAAAGCATTGCCCAAGTCGCTCAGGGTGTTCTCAAGAGTAACCATCAGGGCTTCGGCGCTGCGCTGCAGCAGTTGGCGGCAGAGCTCTGGGAGCTCTTGGACCGCGATGGCAGGAGGGCCAGGTAGGGAAACAGGAGCAACCTCAGGCTCGCCCTCCTCGCATTCCGGAATTTCTGGCTCTAACCAGGTGATGCGACTGGCCTCCACCCCACCAGCGGCACTTTCCCCATCTAGCCAGTCGAGATTGGCGTTGGAGGTTTCGGCAGCCAGTCCCCCACCCGCCCCGGCCTCTGGAAGCACGTAGGTATAGAGGGGCTGCAGTATCTGCAGCACAGCGTTGGCTGCTTGGGCATCTTGCTCAGGCTCCTGGAGCTGCTGCACTGCCTGTTGCAGCCGCCCTTCCAGCTCCTGAGGGGAGCTGCAGGCGTCATAGAGGGCCTTGAGCAATTCGTCAAGGCTGTAGCGCCTCAGGGCTGCCAACCCTTGCACTGTGGGCTCCAGCTTGTGGTGCAAAGCCGTGAACAGAACCAGCTTGGCCCGCAAAGGACTGGTCTGCTGCATCACCCAAGCCCGCACTTCAAAGGGATCGTAGGCTTGCTTGCGCAGTTGCAGGCCGCTGTAGCCCAGCGGTAGGCCAAGCGGAGGAGCTACCCCAGGGGAAGGAGCCCTGGCTGAGGAGGGAAAGGGGTTGCGGGGATCCCTTTGAGATGACTGGGAGGACTGGTAGAGGGGCTGGAGCTTGCTCAGCAGGAGTTTGGCAACGCGGGCATATTCGGCCTTCTTGTTAAGGCGACTGATGGCTTCGCGAAAACGCCGGCCTAAGTCCTCAAGGGTGGCACTCTCCCGGCAAAGCTGCTCCAACAGAGCCCTTAGCTCCTCCTCACTTAGCTTGCCAGCGTCGTTTGCCCAAGTGCGGGTGTAAGTAAAGTAAACCAGCTTTTTTACCCGGTCTGCGTACCCGCCCTGCAGCATTTCCTGCACGACAGGGCCAAGGGGATCCAAGAAAACCATAAGAGCTGCCCAGGGGGAGTTTTAAGCCTTGGGGTTGGCGACAGCTATTTCTGGCGGAGCATGGCATAGGAGGTCCTACCATCATAAACTACCCCTCTAAACTCAAGGACTCCGTCCCGCTGGCGCAAGCAAGGCCTAGGCAAAAGCCTCTAAGGTCGCATCTAGCTTGGCAGCTTGCAAGGCAGACACCTTGAGCTTGCAGGAGATAGTTGGGTCATGCCAAGCGCAGTCTATATATACGGTGGGGTATCCCGCGCCCAGAGGTAGCAAGCAGCAGCAATCCACTAGGGCCAAGAACCGGACGGCGGCTGCCAATCCTCCTGCCAGTCAAGTTCCTGACGGCTCTGCTTACGGGAGGGAGGGTGGTGCCTTTCCCCGCTTCGCTTAGGCTCTGGACGAGCGGGGGCAAAGTTTGCCGCTTGCGCTTCCTGGAGTTCGTGTAAAAGCTGCAGGTAGAATGCGCGTCGCTCCCAATCTAGCCCCCGCAGCCCACAGCCCGGTTCCCGATCGTGCAGGCAATCGCGAAACTGACAGGTGCCCAGCCGCTCCCTCACTTCCGGAAAGCAGCGTATTAGTTGCTGAGGCGAAACCGGTGGGATCTCTTCGCCAGCATTGAACCCTGGAGAGTCGGCAATCCAACCGCCCTCTGGCAAGGGAAACAGCTCCACATGGCGGGTGGTGTGCCGCCCCTGGCGCAACTTCTCCGACACAGCTTGGGTAGCCAACTGAACAGTCGGCAGCAGTTGGTTGAGCAAGCTGGATTTGCCCACCCCCGAGGGACCGACTACCACTGAAATTTGATCCCGACAACGGTGGTAGAGCTCAGGGAGCCCGGCCCCAGTAAGGGCGCTGACCACCACAGGCTCATACCCCCACCGCTGCAAACGCTGCTGCCACTCCTCGGCTACCGCCGCTTCGACACAGTCACTCTTGTTGAACACCACCTGAACCCGCAGATGGCTGGCTTCTGCTTGTACCAGTAAGCGACTGAGCGCCTCGGGCTCAGGCTCTGGATCCACCAGAGCTACCACCACCAAGACCTGGGTCACGTTGGCAATCGCCGGCCGAGACAGCTGAGTGCGTCGCGGCAAAATGGCCTCAATGGCCCCCCGCTCCGGCCAGAGAGAGTCGGCAACTGGCGGCAAGCTAACCTCCACCCAGTCGCCCACCATCACCTGCTGCCCCAATTTTTTGAGCTTGGCCCGTGCTGTGCAGAGAAGCTCTGCCGGAGTGGGCTTCTGAGCCGGGAAATGCGCCTTGAACTCGGGAAACAGGGCAGCCAGCTCGGGATCAATGCGCACGCGATAAAAGTTGGCCTGGGCCGCTCGCACCCAGCCACTACAGGTGGATCCCTGCCTCTCCCTTTGGACAGCTTGTTGCAATCCGTTCTGGTGCAGGTGGCTCATGCCAGGTCCCCGCGGCGTACCCAGAGGATGTAGTGCCCCTCAGGCGCCGCTTGTTGCCCTTCAATGGAATGCCCAGCCATCGCCAGACTCTTGGGCACTTGCTCCAAGGGCTCCCCTGCATCCAACCACAGCTCTAGCAGCTCCCCTGGCGCCATGCGTTCTAGGCGTAACTTGGCCCGCACGTAGTTGAGCGGGCAGGGGATCCCCCGCTGATCCAAAACCAACTTCACCTCTTGGGGGGGAACTGTCTCTGCCATCATTCTTCCTCCCGCTCCCGGTGGCCAGGCATTTGGGCCAGCCCGCGCAACAGTCCGCTCAAGAAGCCATCCCGCTTGTTGGTGCGTTCCCCCTGCAGCTCAGCCAAGCGCAGGAGCAGCTCCCGCTCTTCTGGACTGAGGCGGGTGGGAATCTCCACCACCAGCGTAATTTTGTGGTCACCCCGCACTGCTGGGTTGCCAAGACGCGGCACTCCCTTGCCCTCCAAAGTTAGCACCGTGCCCGGCTGGGATCCAGGCGGGATAATGAGCTCCGCTTCTTCCTCTAGGCCAGCTTTTGAGTCTACCGTAGGCACTGAGACTTTGGCTCCCAGGATGGCCTGCAGATAGCTCACCCGCACCTCCGAGAAAATGGTGAGGCCATCCCGCTGGAAGTCGGGGTCCGGCTCGACAAACAGGTAGACGTAGAGATCCCCAGGCGGACCGCCCCGCCGGCCCGCATCTCCTTCACCCGCAACCCGCAGCCGGGTGCCGCTGTCCACGCCAGCGGGGATGTTGATGCGCAGCTTCTTGGTGGTCTGGACCAGCCCCTCCCCATGGCAGTGGTGGCAGGGCTCCTCCAGCACTTGGCCGGTACCTCCACAAGTAGGACAGGTTGAAACCTGGGTAAAATTGCCAAAGGGCGTGCGGGTGGCCCGCCGCACCTGGCCAATGCCACCACAGGTGGGACAGGCTTTCATACCCATGCCCGGTTTAGCGCCGCTGCCCCCGCAGACAGGACAGGTCTCCAGGTGGCTGATGCGAATTTGCTTTTCGCCCCCAAAGATGGCCTCGAGAAACTCCAACTTTAGGTCAAAGCGCAGATCGTCCCCCCGTACGGGCCCTTGGCGGCTACGGGTATAGCCGACTCCCCCTCCAGCAAAATTGGTGAAAAAGCTCTCAAACAGGTCAGCAAAACTGCTAATGCCACCAAAATCCTGGAACCCACTGGCTGCTGCTCCGCTTAGCCCTGCTTCGCCATAGCGATCGTAGCGGGCTCTTAGCTCGTCATCGGAGAGCACCTCATAGGCACGGTTGATCTCTTTGAAGCGATCCTCAGCCCCAGGCTCCTTGTTGACATCAGGGTGGTACTTGCGAGCTAGCCGGCGATAGGCGCGCTTGATCTCCTCCTTGGAGCAACCACGGCTAACCCCCAAGATTTCGTAGTAGTCGCGGGCCATAGAAACGCTTCAGAAAACTAGGCTGGAAACACAGCTGGCCAGAGATCTGACTGCAACTTTACTTCAGGCTAATCTGTCAAGTGGCTTAGCAAGGACCGTAAATCTCGCTCCCCATCTCTAGGAGAGCTGCCCTTAGCTCTTCCATTGCCTTCTGCAAAGTCGCTAAGTCTACGTTATCATTTGCCAGCAATGCCCTCAACGTGCCCGCCGCCTGGGCCCCCCGCTGAAGGCGGCTCTCGCTCAGGCGACTGCCGTGCTCCTGCAGCGTCTTCTCGTAGTTGTAGAGCAAGCTATCTGACTGGTTGCGGGCTTCCACCAACTGGCGCCGGCGGCGATCTTCTTCGGCATAGAGTTCGGCCTCCTGGCGCATCCGCTCAATCTCACTCTTGCTGAGGCCGCCGTGGTTGGTGATCTTGATGCTTTGCTCGATCCCGGTTCTCTTCTCGCGGGCCGAGACCTTGAGGATACCGTTGGCGTCGATATCAAACGAGACTTCAATCTGCGGCACCCCGCGGGGAGCTGGTGGGATCCCAGTCAGCTGGAAACGGCCCAGGGTCTTGTTGTCCTTGGCCATGGCCCGCTCCCCCTGCAGGACGTGAATTTCCACTACCGTCTGGCCGTCGGTAGCAGTGGAGAAGATCTGGGTTTTGCTAGTGGGAATGGTGGTGTTGCGCTCAATGATGCGGGTGAACACTCCCCCCAGGGTTTCCACGCCAATGGAGAGGGGAATCACGTCCAGCAGCAGCAAGTCTTTGACCTCTCCGCCCAATACTCCCGCCTGGATGGCAGCGCCAAGGGCCACTGCCTCGTCCGGGTTGACGGAGCGATCGGGATTTTTGTTGAAGATTTGCCGAATTTTCTCCTGGACAGCCGGGATCCGCGTGGATCCCCCTACCAACAGCACGCGGTCGATGTCTTCGGGGGAGAGGCCGGCATCCTGCAGGGCCTGGAAAGTAGGCTCTACGGTGGCCTCTACCAGATCCCGCACCAACTCCTCAAACTTGGCGCGGGTCAGCTCCACTTCCAGGTGTTTGGGCCCGGAGTCGTCGGCGGTGATAAAGGGCAGGTTGATGAGGGTAACCTGGGTGCTGGAGAGCTCGATTTTGGCCTTCTCGGCTGCCTCCCGCATCCGCTGCAAGGCCATGCGATCCCGAGAAAGGTCGATCCCTTCCTTCTCGAGAAACTGGCGGATGAGCCAATCCACAATTCGCTGGTCAAAGTCATCCCCGCCCAAGTGGTTGTTGCCAGCAGTTGCTTTTACCTCGAACACGCCGCCGCCCACCTGCAACACAGAGACATCAAAGGTGCCCCCGCCCAAGTCGAAAACTAGAATGCGCAGATCCTGATCTTGCTTGTCTAGCCCGTAGGCTAAAGCCGCTGCTGTCGGCTCGTTGATGATGCGCAGCACCTCCAGCCCTGCAATAGTGCCGGCGTCTTTGGTAGCCTGGCGCTGAGCATCAGTAAAGTAAGCGGGAACAGTAATCACGGCCTGGGTCACCGGCTCCCCCAGATAGGCTTCTGCGTCGGCCTTGAGCTTTTGCAGGATCATGGCGGAGATCTCCTGGGGCGTGTAAGCGCGATCCTGCACAACCACCTCCACCATGTTGTCCCGGCCGGGAATGACCTTGTAGGGAACTCGCTTCCGCTCTTCCTCGGTTTCGGCAAAGGTACGGCCAATGAAGCGCTTGATGCTGAAGATAGTGTTTTCCGCGTTGGTAACCGCCTGGCGCTTGGCCAGTTGGCCCACTAAGCGGACGTTGTTCTTGGCAAAGCCGACGATGCTGGGGGTGGTACGACCTCCTTCGGCGTTGGTGATCACAATGGGCTTGCCGCCTTCCAAAACCGCCACGCAACTGTTGGTGGTTCCCAGGTCAATTCCAATAACTTTACCCATGGCCCCCTCTTCCCGTGTGGCAAATCCCAACCCAGGATGGATTCCCGGGATCTCCTAAGAGCATTCTGCCCAGCATCCTGCAGAAACCTTCCGGTAGCGCTCTCACCTCCCTAGCTTTACTGTAGCCTTGGGAAGGCGGGTAGACCCTACTTGTCTAGGGTTCCAGAAAGCAGCTTTGCTACGAATTGGGGGCAGTTTTACCTTCAGCCTCGGGCTGGGCGTCGGCCCTCTCGTCTGGGGGGGAGGGCTCAGGGCTGGGACTACCCGCAGAGACGGCTACTAGGGCATGGCGAATCACCACATCTCCCAGCTTGTAGCCTGGCTGATACTCGGCCACTACCACATCTTCGGGGTACTCACTGCTGGGTTGGCGGGCTATGGCCTCGTGCAGGCTGGGATCGAAGGGCTGGCCCACTGACTTCATGCGGGATACACCCATTTTTTTCAAAGATTCCACCAGCAGGCGATAGACACTCTGGTAGCTGTTGTGCAGTTCCCGCTCGCGATCAGTCTCGATCCTTAGCTGCTGCTGGGCCCGCTCAAAGCTATCTACAACAGGCAGGATCTCCAGCACAAATCTCCGCCGTTCTCTTTGGCTGAGCTCCTCCTGTTCTCGCTGAGTACGCTTCCGGTAGTTTTCAAAGTCAGCATAAAGGCGAATGTAGGAGTCTTCTTTCTCCTTCAGTTTCTGGCGCGTTATTTCCAACTCCTGTTGGAGCTGCTTTAGAGTTTCGTTGAGATCCGGAGAAGCCTCAGCACTAGTCTCGCCAGCGGGGGTGCCGACTTCTGCTTCACGGTCTTCCAAAATAAGCTTCTCCAGCTCTGCTTCCACGTTGAGCTCTTCTTCCTGGAGCTCAGGGTGGGTATCTTCTGGAGGCATGGGTTGCTTTTCTTCAGCAGTCATAAGTTGGTCAACAAGAGGACAAGCACTTAGCAGTGGCATTACGTTCCCAGTTTGGCACCTCAAAACTACCGCTGCAGCTAGCCAAACTAGGCTCTGTGCTGATCGTATTCTACCGGTTGCCCTGCCGGCCAGTTGGGACCCTAGTTGCTTTAGCCCACCAGCAGCCTCTCCTGAGACCGGTCCAAGCTCTGGGGAAAGTAGATCTCAGCCAAGTTGGGGATAAGGTGCCAGTTGTAGTTGTAGATGGGCCGGAGGGGGGAATGGGTGCGGATGTGGTGAGCAAGAAAATCGCGGATGCTCTCTGCAGAGATCCAGAGCATTTGGGCTTCCTGGAACATGCTGTAGCCACCGCCACCACCAGCGCGGTAGTGGTTGATTACCAGGCGAAAGGTTTGATCCGGTTGCACCGGCTGGCCGCGAAATTGCAAACTAACCAGGCGATCGCCCACTGGGCGGGTGAGATCAAAGCAATAGTTGATACCGTGATAGAGGTCGAAGGTGTAGCCTCGGGCTTCGGGGGCCACGACGGCGGCAGGATCCTCTGGCAGATGGTTGGGATCCAACTGGCGAAAATACCCAGCCGTCTGCTCGAGGGCCCGCCGCAGGATGTCGCCAGTGATCTCCACAAGGCAGAGGGTGTTGTCGTAAACGGTGAGGCTATAGGCATCTTGCAGGAAGATGGGGCCTGCCGCTAACCCAGCATTGCTGCAGATATTGACTAGGGAGAGCTCCGCCGAAAGGCCGGCCTCCCGTACTGCCTGCAGTTGCGCCTGATGCAGTAGCTCCGCCAAAGGGTTGGCCCCCAAGCGGGCTGCCAGCCCCCCGCGATAGGCACAACGGGCGTGGCCGATGGGCTGGCGGATGTAGCGCAAGGTAGCTTGGTGATAGGGTTCTGTGAGGGCCAAGAGTTGCGGATCGGGAGGGATCCCTTCCGCAGCCAGCAACTGGGCGGTTTTGCGGATCACTTGCCAGCGTCCGCCGTGGCGCTCCAGCTCCAAAGACACGTGGGAAAGGTAGCTACCCCAGTAGCCGGGCTGCACCACCAGGGCTTTGGCCCCTCCCAAGCCGGCAATGGTTTGGTGGGTATGGCCGGAGAGAATGACGTCAATGCCCTCGAGTTCCGCCAAGGCCAGCAGCTCGTTTTCCCCCACCAAGCTCTTGTTGCTGACCCAGCCGGAGCGATCTAGGCTAAGCCAGCCCTCAGGGGTACGCAGAGGGGGCAATTGGCTGGGGCCGCTGTGCAAAATCAGCACTAGCACATCCACCTGGGGCCGCAGCAGGGCCAGATAGTGCTGGGCAGTTTCCAGCAGGGGGGCAAAGCGCAGCCCTGCGATATAGTCAGGACGCTCCCAGGTGTCGATGCGGGGAGTGGTCAGCCCCACCAGGCCGACGCGGAGCCCGGCCACCTCCCGGATGAGGTAGGGCTGGAAGAGAGGATCCCCGTTGTGGCGAAGGATATTAGCGCAGAGGGTGGGACAGCGGAGGTCGCTTGCAAAATCCTGCAGGACCTGGAGCCCGAAGTTAAAGTCGTGGTTGCCGGGGGTGAAGGCGTCATAGCCCAGGGCGTTGAGGGCGCAAGCCATGGGGTGGGGGGAAACCCGCTCCACCTGAGCATAGTAGGTGCCCAGCGGGGATCCCTGAATGGTGTCGCCGCTGTCGATAAGCAAAACCGGATCTTCGCTGGCAGCCCGCACACGCTTGATCAGAGTGGCCAGCTTGGCCAGGCCGTGCTCGGCAGGGATCCCGGTAAAGTAGTTCCAAGGGTGCAGGTTGGCGTGGAGATCGGAAGTGTGGAGAATTGTTAACCGCATTCCACTATCCTAACCGAAGCGAAAACTCCCATCCAAGCTCCTGGTTTGGGAAGCTGCTACCTCAGCAAAAACAGCACCTGCACACAGCCCACCAAAAAGCCCAGCAGCCCCCCCAAGTTAACGATGGCCTGCAGCTCTTGGCGCACAATCTGCCGGATGGCCTGCTCCAGCTCAGCGGGGGAGGTGGCGTTGACTTTATCGGCAATGACCTGATCCAAGTTCAACACGGGGATCACCTGCATCATGAGAGATTCTAAGTCGCGCTCTAGGTAGCGCTCCAGGATCAAGGCAAGATCGGCACTGATCTGGTCGATGGAGGCCATAACAGCCTTGGAACTGCGCAGCCGACCCAACACTAAGCTGGCCACCTTTTCCCAATCAATACTCTCTCCCAAACTGCGAATGGCCTCGGCTCCCTGGGAGCGCAGGTAGTCTTGGATCCCGTCGCGCAGGGTGCGGCGCAACTGCCGTACGGCAGAAAGGGGTAGGTTCTGCAGCGAGAGGTTCTGCAGAATCTCCGTTAAGCGGCGGGAGGCGTTGAGGTCCTTGAGCAGATCTGCCAAGAGGGCCTCTGCGCCTTCCGGATCCTCCAGGCAATAGGTACGCAGACGCAGCAGGGCGTTTTTGAGGCCAAATAAGTTAGCCACCACCCAGTAGGAGCCAGTGGCCCGTTCGCGAAATTCTTCATCCAAAGCTTCGATGTTGCGATCGGTGAGAAAGTCCACCAGGTTTTGCCGCAGCACCTTGGGGGGCAGCACCTGCTTTAGGATCCACTCCGAGAGCTGCCGGGCCTGCTCAGCGTTAAGGCGCAGCTCTAGAAGCACCTGGTCGAACAGTTGGTTAATTGGCCCCTCCAAGAAGGTCTCCTGGCGGGCGAGCACCTTCACCAGGCGGGGCAGCGACTCGTTAAACAAATCCGCTAAGATGCGGGCCAGCACCTGCGCCGTTTGCTGCTGGTGTTGGGGATCCTGCAGTCGATCCAAAGCCACCCCCAGTAGCCAGCGGATCCCTGCCTGCATGCGCTCGGTTTGTAGGAGCTTGCGAGCCAGGTTGTGCAGCTCCTCCGGCGTGAGCAGGGATCCCATGATGGTTTTGGCGATTTGCCTGGCCAGGCGGGGCTGGTTCTGCGGGATTAGGCCGGGGGTAAAGGGGATGCGCCAGCCGAAAACCCGGTAGGGGCGGTAGGGCCGGAACAGCATCTTGATAGCAATGTCGTTGGTGAAGTAGCCAATCACCAACCCGGCCAAGGGGGGCACGAGGTAGGTCCAGAAGGCCATGGGGCAAACTAGGGGGCTCTTCTCTACTCTACCGACCCGCTCCTGCCCGCTTTTTGTCAAGGCTACTGGATGATCAGGCTCTCGGCGAGTTCCAGCTCCACCAGGGTATTGGGCTGCAGCGTCACCACTCGGTCGATGTTGGTAGTGCTGGCGGCTGCTCCCACGAGGCTGCCGGCCAAGATGGGCAAAAAGCCCCATCCCCCCGTGAGCACTCCCAAGGCTAAGCCGCCCGCCGCCCCATAGCCTGCCCCCCGAGCGACGGTAGTACCCATATCAGCGCTGCGATCCAGCCCAACCTGGAGGGGTGCAGATTGGCCTCTAATGAGATAGGTGGAAGAGCCGATGGTCAGGCGGTTGGCCACAAAGCGGCTGCCGACAACCCGCTCTTGGGGATCGGCGCTCTCCGACTCCCGACCAGAAAGCTTCAGTTCTTGGTAAACCGGCTCAAAGGTGCCCCACACCACGCTCCCCGCCGGGATCACCACCTGGCCAAAGCGATCCAGCACCGGCTCGGAGACCTCCAGACTGGTGCTGATGGCCTGGTAAGGCTGAAAAGTAATGGGGCGGTAAACCGTGAGGGGAATACGGGTGCCCGCCGGCAGCTCGCCCCGCGCAGCCCCGGCCAGGTTCCCCCCTGGACTGAGGTCGGGCCGCCGTTGATAGGAATAGGCCTCGCCTGGCGTAGCCTGTCCACCTGGGGCCGCTTGAACGGGCACCACCGGGATCGGAGCCACAGCCGGAGCCGTGGGATCCAGCGGCATTTGCGGCACCTGAGGCACTGGTGGCAGGGGATCGGGGGTAGCAGAGCTGGGGGAAGATGGAGCGCTCAGCAGCGGCAGGGTGGGAACGGGATTCGGCTGAGGAGCTTGGGGAGTAAACTCAAACTGCTGGGCAGCAACTGCAGCCGCCGCCGCAGCCCACCCCACCCCACTCACCAGCCACCTAAAGCCAACCCTTTGCCACAATGGCAAAAACGGCTGCAACCCTGAGCTCATGGATCCCATCCAGTCGCAACTGGCAGTAGCTTAACATCCTAACCAGCCTGTTCCCCACTAGATTTAGTAGAGGTTAAGGGGAAGGCAGCTCTTAGAACACTATTGAGGCCTGTTGAAGGCCTGGCTTGAGTTTTCCCTAAGGGCTAGGAGAAGGCTCTCCGCCAGCCTGGGGACTCGGCGTGGGTGTGGGTTCTGGAGTAGGGGTAGGTGTGGGCGTCGGGGTCAGCTGGGTGACCCGCACCTGGAAAGACCACTGCTGGAGGGCGGTGTTGCCGCTGGGATCGGCAATTTGGACGGCAATCAAGGTTGGTCGATCAGTGGGCAGCGGCTCGGCGGGGGTATAGGTAAAGCCAGTGCGGCTGAGCTGGGCTTGGGCGGTAACGTCGACGTTGTTCACCAGCAGGGTAAAGCTATTGAGGTCGATCCCCTGGTCATCTTGAAAGCGAGCGGAGATGGATGGGCGCGGGTTGTCGGTCACCGCTCCGTTGGGTGGAGCCAGATCGCTGATGGTGGGGAAGGTGGTGTCGGTCACCTGCCCAATGGTGATGGTTTTGTCCGGCAATTGGACTAGGGTCACCAGCCCATCCCGCTCCAGACGGGCAAATACCGGCGCTTCTAGAGCCCGGTCTTGGCTGCGGAAGGTGTAGCTGCCCTCGTATTGGCCGGGGCGGGTTTCCTGCAGGGGCAGGTTGTAGGCAATGCCGGGAATGGAGAAAGACGCCTGCGCCCCCGGGGATCCCAGCAAATACACCGTCAAGGTATCTCCCGGCTTGACGGATCCCAGCTCTCCTCGCGGGCAAAGAAAGTCCTCACTTCCGGCGCGGCAGGCAGCGTTTCCACCAGCGGCTCAACGGGCATGTCCGGCGTAGCCAGGGGCTCAGGGGTGGGGGTAACCTGGGCGAGGAGTTCGGTGGGGATCCCTGGTCTGGGAATGGCAGCTCCCACCGGTGGGTCTAGGCTGGGCACCCGGCCCACCTTGGCCAGCGCTTGGTAGGTAAGAGCCGCCACTTCCCCCCGCGTGGCCACCGCCTGGGCATTCAAGCGGGTGGGATCAGGGTAGAGCACCAACAGCCCTTCTTGAAGTGCTGTCGCGATGGGGGCGCGGGCAAAGTTAGGCACCCGATCGCCATCCGCAAACCCCGCGAGGATGGCCTCAATTTGACCGGGATCCTCGAGGAGCTTACCGTTGGTGGCAGCGCGGGTCAAGACAGTGATGGCCTGGGCACGGGTGAGGACCTCGTTGGGACGGAAGGTGCCGTCGGGAAAGCCGGAAACCAACCCTGCTGCTGCCGCCGCGCCGATGGAGGGAGCTGCCCAGCTGGGAATGGGATCAGCAAAAGGACGCACGGGAACGTTGGTGTCTAGCCCAAAAGCTTTGGTAACGATGACAGCAAACTGGGCGCGGGTAATCGACTCATTGGGGCGAAAGGTGCCATCTGGAAACCCGCTGATGATCTGCCGCTCATTGAGCCCGGCGATGTACTGGGCGCCCCAGTAGGTGCTGATATCAGAAAGTTGCGCCCAAGTGGGATCCCCCATCCAAACCAAGCTGCTGCAGCCTACCACCAGAGCTGCCGTCTTCCAACCCTGCCAAAGGAAAAGGTCGCGCATTGTTCACACCTCACGATCTGCCAAAAGAGGTCATGGGACGTCTGTGGGTCCAAGAAGAGGGACCAACTCAGACAGAGTGGCCCCAGACGCAGAAAGTTCTCCTTGGCGGGCCGTTTTGTTGCCTGCCTAGGGCGCAGGATTGGGGTAGCGCTGGTGCACCGCCTCAATCTCCGCCAGGATCTCAGGCGACAGCTCCACCTCCAGGCAACTGAGGTTTTCCTTGAGCTGAGCCAGGTTGGTGGCCCCAATGATGGTGCTGGTAACAAACCAGCGGCTGCGCACAAAGGCCAAAGCCAACTGGGCAGGAGTCAGGCCGTGCTGGCGGGCAATGCGTACGTAGGCAGCTACCGCCTCTTCCACGTTCGGCTTGCGGTAGCGCTGGCCAAAGCTCTCAAACAGGGTCAAACGGGATCCCGGCGGCTTGGCGCCCCCCAGGTATTTGCCCGTCAGCAGCCCAAAGGCCAGGGGGCTGTAGGCCAGCAAGGCCAGCTGCTCGTGGCGGCAGACCTCTGCCAGGCCCATCTCAAACGTGCGGTTGAGGAGGTTGTAGGCATTTTGAATCGAAACCACCTTGGGCAGGCCCAACTGCTCGGCCACGTGGCAGAACTCGCAGACCCCCCAGGGGGTTTCGTTGCTCAGGCCGATGTAGCGCACCAGGCCCTCCTGCACCAGTTCCGCCAAGCCCTGCAGTTGCTCGGCAATGGGAACGGTGGGCCGCTCCTGGCTGGGATCATAGGCCACCCCCCCAAACAGGGGCACATAGCGATCCGGCCAGTGGATTTGGTAGAGGTCGATGTAGTCGGTCTTCAGGCGTTTGAGGCTACCAGCCACTGCCTGCTTAAGATTGTTGCGGCTAATCGAGAGAGACCCGCCGCGGATCCAGTGCCAGGGTCGCCCCGGGCCAGTGATCTTGGTAGCGATGATGAGGCGCTCCCGCGGCTGGTGCCGTAGCCACTCGCCAATGTAGCGTTCTGTGGCTCCCTGGGTTTCCGCCCGCGCCGGCACCGGGTACATCTCGGCGGTATCGATGAAGTTGATCCCGTGCTCCACCGCGTAATCGAGCTGTTCCCAAGCCTCAGTCTGGGTATTCTGCTCACCAAACGTCATGGTGCCAAGGCAGATCTCCGAAACCTGCAGAGGGCTGTGGCCAAGCTGGCGGTAGCGCATGGGAACTTGCCGTCTCCAACCCTAAACAGCACACCAGTCCCCATTGTGCCCAAAACTTGCCAGCCCCTGGGATCCCTGCCCCTACTCTTGCTGCAGCACAGGCATGTACTCGCGGTAGATCTGGTTTAGGATTTCCAGGCCAATGCGGGTGCGACTGTCGGGGGGAAGGGCCTCGATGGCTGCCCTTACTTGCAAGATGGTCCCCACTGGGTAGGGAGAACGCAGCTCCTCCCGCTTGCCCAAAAACACATCCGTGAAGTAGTCAATCAGCCGCTTGACTTCTCCCATGTCCTTGCGGGAAATGTCCATATCCAAAACGGTGGTCAATTTGGCCCGCATCGCCTGGAAGCTTTGCTGACTGGTGTTGAGGGCCACCCGCTTGGCTAGGCTATCCACCAGAATTTGGCTGATCTTCTCCACATTTTGAGTTACAATCTCGCGGTGGCGGGCAGCAAAGCGCAGTTGCACTTCATGCAAAAATTGTTCTCGCTCCAGGATTTGGATGCCCTGCTGCTCCAGATCCACTCCGTAGCTTTGCAACTGCTTGTACTGGTTTAAAACCCACTGGTTGTAGAACGAATCGGCCAAAACTCGCCAATAGCCAATGAGTGTTGCCTCAGCAAAGGGGATGCTAAGCAAATAGGCCTCGCTGGTGATCCGGTGCAAATGCTCGGTTAGCTTGTCCCGCTCTTTCTCGTCCAAGTAGGAGGTGCGCGGCACCCAAGCTGCCCCGTACTCGCTTTTCACCTCCACAGGGAGGGAGATCAAGAGAGTGTCGAAAAATTGGTGGAGGCTGAAAAGGAGAAACTTATTTGGATCCTGCAGGCGGTTGAGGAGCTCTTGTTTTTTCTCTTCTTGGTATTGGGCTACCAGTTGCTGGGCCTCGGCGGCCTGGCTGCGCGCTGCCTCCACCTCTTGCCGCAGCTTTTCGATCGCTTCTGTGCTCGGCACCTCGGTAGCAGCAAGCTCCCCCTCTCCGCTGAAATAACTGCCGCCCGGCCCTGGACCACCGAGGCTTGCCAGCGGTTCGTCGCTGTCGTTATCCAGCGTCAGTAGGCGAGAAAGAGCCTGCAAGCGAGCTCGCCGATCGGAGGAGCCCAGGGATCCCACCTCCACCGGATCCCGACTTTCCCAACCGTCCAGTCCACCGATGCGATAGAGCGTGTAAAAATACTTGCTGAGCAGAATTGCCAACAGATGCTTGTTTTTGACCTCGTTGTACTCCAGGTAGGCCCGCAGACACAGTTGGAAAGCGATGTTGGGCAGGCTGCGACACACCCTCATAATCTGGGAGTATACTCTTTGCAAGTGGGGCCGAAAGCGGCGCGGGATCGCCTCGGGTCGCAGGCCACGCAGCAAAAACTCCGGCTGGCGCAGATCTTGAGGGGTAAAGTAAAAGCTTTCTTGCCAAAGCAGCTCGTCCAGGTCGCGGGCAAAAATCGGCTTCAGCTGATCGATGATCTGCACAACGACCGCTTCGTTAAAAACCGGTATGATTTCTTCAATACGCAGCTCCTCGTAAATAGAATGCAGCCGCTTGCTGCGAAAGTCCTCGATCGAGATCAGCCCCTTCATGGTTCCAATCCGACCGTCGCTCCTCAGAAACTTGTACACAATCTCGGCCGTGGCGCTGGGAGAGAGGACGGGGGTTCCTGTCAGGTCGGGGGAAATTTGCAAAGGTCGCAGCAGGCGGCTGGTTTCGCTAAGGCTGAAGCAGCTCCAGGAAGCGGGGTTAAGCACCACTGAGGAGAGGCTGCCCAGCAATTGCTTCTCATCCAAGTCCTCCAGCCGGATTTCTCCCCTGGGAGCTTGGCAGGGTGCCGTGGGTGAAGCCGCCTGCGAATCCCGAACGGACGGAGGAGATACAGGTAGGGGGGATGCACTCATGCAGCAAAGGGCGTTTAACCTCGAAGGTCACTCTAGACCGGCAAAGGATGGGTAAGATGTGATCTGTGTCTCTATGTCCAACGGAAGTCTCTAAAGCAGAGTCTGCCCAAAAACCTCGCGCTGTGATCTATTGCTACCAGTATCTGGGAACGGTCAGCTTTTGGGTAGCGTGCAACCACGGTTTTGGGGCTCCACCGATCGATACGCAACTTTAGCTCTGGTGGACGAGGTTGCTGAGTCTTTCCCCCCTCTTGCGGAGCCAGTTTTTCTGCCCAATCCCTAAGCTACGACAGAAGGTCTGCCTACCGGTACGGGAGTTGCGGTTTGATGCGTTCTGAATTCGGGTTGATTCAGGATTAGGGTGCATGACGGCCATTTTGATTGTCGACGACGATCCCACCATTCGGCTGGTGTTGAAGCGATCCCTGGAGCGGCAGGGCTACACCGTCGAGATGGCCAGCGGTGGCTTGGAAGGGCTGGAGAAAGCTCATCTCCTAACCCCGGGGCTGATTATCTGTGACTGGATGATGCCGGATATGGATGGGCTGGAAGTCTGCCGGCGCATCAAGGCGGATCCCAAGTTTTCCACCACCTTCTTTATTTTGCTCACTGCGCGCACCGAAGTCGAAGACCGCATCCAGGGCCTAGATGCCGGGGCAGACGAGTTTCTCAGCAAGCCCATCGATCCCAATGAATTGCGGGCGCGGGTGCGGGCTGGGCTGCGCTTGCACCAGCTCAGCTATGACCTGCAGCAGCAAACTGCCCGACTGCGGGCGGAGTTGGCCGAAGCAGCCAGCTATGTGCGTTCGCTTTTGCCCAAGCCGGCCGACTTCTCACCTCACCAAATAGCGATTGAGTGGTGCTTTTTGCCCTCCCAGGAGTTGGGGGGCGATTCGTTTAACTACCACTGGCTGGACGAGGATCACCTAGCTATTTACCTTCTGGATGTGTCAGGGCACGGGGTGGGCTCCGCCCTCTTGTCCGTGTCGGTGATGAACCAGTTGCGTTCCCACAGCCTGCCCGACACCGACCTGCGGCAGCCAGATGCGGTGTTGCGCGCCCTCAACCAATCCTTCCAAATGGGATCCCACCATGACATGTACTTCACCCTCTGGTATGGGGTTTACCGGCCGCGATCTCGCTTGCTTTCTTTTGCCAGCGCTGGCCACCCCCCCGCTCTGTTGGTTGCTCAATCAGATCCCATCCCCTTAGAGCTGAAAACACCCAATTTGCCCATTGGCATTTTGCCCGATCAGGACTTTGCTAGGGACGAAGTGCGGATCCCGGCCAACAGTTGTCTGTACGTGTTCAGCGACGGGGTTTACGAAGTGTCCAGCTCGGAAGGGATCTGGGGAATGGAGAACTGGAAGTCGTTCCTAGGCGCCCATGCCTGCATTGGCCTCGATCGCGTTCTGCAACACATCCAATCTTTCCGCGGCAGGGCTGATTTTGAAGATGATTTTTCCCTGCTCCGTATCAGCTTTGGCTAGGGGCTACCGCAAGCCGGCTCAAGATGAAGGGGATTGGGATGACCAAAGAGCTAAGCTGGGATCTCCTCCGCGAAGCTGCTCCCACTGAGCGGGGGTAAAAGTGCGCAGGGACAAAGCGTGGAGGCGGCCGTCCTGCAGGTAGGTTTTTAGAGCCTCATTCACCAGTTGGTGCTGTTTGAGGAGGGGGAGGCCCTGGAATTGCTCGGCCACGACAATGGCCTGAAAATGGTTGCCATCGCCCACCGTATCTTCTACCCGCACCTGTGCACCAGGCAGGGCAGCTTGTATCAAGGCCTCAATTTCCCGCGGATCCATGTGCTGTCTTCCCGCCTTCGGCTTATCAGTTGCTTACCTTGGGTTCCTATAGCGGGGACTGGATTTGAACCAGTGACCTTCGGGTTATGAGCCCGACGAGCTACCAGGCTGCTCTACCCCGCGTCGTTCTTTTACTCTAGCCTGTTTCTTCCAAGGTCGGCAAGTCCCTCGTTAACAGCAGAAAAAGCCCCCCTGGCAGGCGGGGGGAGGAGAGTAGGGGTAGAACCTCTAGGGCAGCAGTTCTTCGAAGGCTTCCTCCTTGGGGTTGGTGCGGCGGGAGAGGGTGCGGCGGTCGAAGGTCATGTGGATCTCCCGGTTTTGCTCGCCGTCGGCAGCCACGGCAAAGATGGGGAAGTCGATGTTGCCATCCGGGAAAGCCATGTGGAAACGGAAGGTGCCATCGGGGTTGAGCTGGATCTTGCGCCCGCCAATGGTAACGGTGGCGTCCGGCTCCGTGGCTCCATAGACAATCAGCTCGGCATCAGCCACCAGCCAGAACTTGCGGGAGCGCCGCGGCAGGACTTCGGAAGCGCCGGAGAACAGCCCCAGGCCCGATCCAGAAGCCATCCAAGGGGCAGCAGGCACCTCTGCCATGCCCATCATGCCCACACCTGAAGGGATAACAAACGAGCTAATGGCCTGCTCGGGCACCAGTTGACGGCTGCCCATTTGGTGGCTGCCAAACAGGGATCCCGCCACCCGCATTGCCTCAAAACCGCCCACCATTTCCAGGAAGGGATCCGCTGTCGCCTCCCGCTGCGGCTCGTCGCCTTTGTAGGCCACCACGCCCATGCCGGCAGCGCTGCGCTTGTAGGGCTCGGTGAGCTGGTAGAGGGTGCGGCCCTGGAGGGGCATATCAAAGGGCACGGTTAGGAAGTGCTCTTCCAACCAGTCAGAGGGGAAGACCGGCGGCACCATCACTGCCGCTGAGCGGGCCAACATCAGCCAGCGACCATCTGCCGTCCGGTAGCCAATCTCCACCAAATAGGAGCGGTCACTCACTGGGATTGGCAAGTACCACTCCCGCGCCAACTCATCGCAGGGGTACTCCTGCATGCTGTGAGCCGGCTGGCGGTCGAAATCAATATCGGTTACATCGTACAGACGCAGCGCCAACTGCTGGCCGCCCTCGCGGCGCTTGCTCTCCTTGGCTTCGTTGGGCACATCCCAGTAGGCGTAGGCCCACTGGGGATCCCGCGGCAGCAGGACAATGCGGCTTTCGCCATAGCCCCCGGGCAGATCCCCCAGCCCCTTGTCCACATCAGCCAGATCCAGCTTGCTGGCTACTTGGCCGACATACTTCGTCCCGGTAACTACCTCTTGGCCACTGGGCTCCGGCATTGCATTCCCGGGGGGACCAGCCTTGGCCTGGGCCTCCCGAATAGCCTGGATAAGCTGGTCTTTGGTCATGCGGCTGTACTTGGGGATCTGATAGCGGGCAGCTTCTTCTCGCAACTGCCGAATGGTCATTTCTTCCAACGGGATCCGCTCTGGTGGCATGGTCAGGGTCTCCTGTTCTCAACAGATTGGGCTTGTGCACACGCTCCACTAGCTAACCCAAAGGCCGATCCCCACTTGTGGCTAAGGGCAACCCCTGGCTCACGGGGGTAACAGCCTGCCTTGTGCTTTCCAACCGCTGATGACCCCAGCTTGGGATCAACGGGGATCAAGGGCATGATGAACCCATGTTCACGTATTTCTGCTTATTGGTCAAGAGCCTGGGGATCGCTGGGGATCAACACCTCGTTTTCCCAGCCCCCCTAAGCCAAGGATCCCGCCGCAGGGGAGAGAAAGCCAAAGGAAGGACTGCGCGGGATCCCCTGCCGAACCGGCAGGGTCTGGCTAGCATGGGGAGGGGTGAGGCGCAGGTCATCAGGCCACAAGGTGTAGGCATGAGGTGCTGGAAGGAGAGACCGCACAGGGCCGGGATCGGGGCAATCTTGGTGACGGTGGTGGCGGGAGGGATTCTTCCCCTCCATGGGACAAAAACAGCTTGGGCACAAACCCCCTTGTTCCCTCCCCTTTACCGCGCCCCTGCTTCAGTCGTCGAGGGACAACCGCTCCCAGCAGAAACGCCCTGGCGGCCAGTTACTCCTGACCAGTTGGAAGTAGAGTCGGTAGTTTCTAGCGAGGAGGCAAGGTCGGAAGGGCCAGTTTTCGATTTGGAGTTGCTGCGCCAGTTCGGCAGCGGGGGCGGTGGCTCGGGTTCTGGCCAGGGTGAAGGGAGCGGGCCCGGCAGCGGCCAGAGCGGGGGGCGCGGCTCCAGCCCTGGCTCGGGGGTGGGCACAGGCCAAGGGCCAGGGGGGGGAGCTGGCCTCGAGGCGGGATCCCGGCGGCAAACCCCGCAGATAACAGGGCTGCTCGTGGATGCCCGCGGCCTGGATTTTCTGCCCAGCCAATCGATGCGCCTTCTGGATCCCGACGGCAACCCAGTTTACCCGCCCGCCAATCTTGGCCAGGACCTCAATGTTGCCTTTGTGGGCAGCGAAGGCACCGCCGCCTACGCCACCTCGGAAGAGCAGGCCCGCTTGCTAGTCAACCGCATTGGGGAACGGCCCTACCGCATCCGCGCCATGCGCACGCTAGGCTACGACCTGGTGATCTCCGCCGAAGATGCCTTCAACCTGCGCCAGATGAACGCCGTCGATGGCTTTCTGGATCGCTTTGCTGTGGTAGTCATCTGGGATGGCAGCCAGGCCAGCCGGCCTTGAGTAGCCCTGGGGATGGTAGCTTAACAAAAGGTAAGGTGCTCTGCCCTGCGGACGCAAACAGCTTTTTCTGGGGATCCCAACCCTATGCAGCGCTTTGCCAACCAACCCCTGCGGGAACGGCCCCATCTGGCAGTATTTTCTTCCAGCAAGGTGGGCAAC
This sequence comes from Synechococcus sp. H70.2, assembly GCF_047462275.1. Lineage (NCBI taxonomy): Bacteria > Bacillati > Cyanobacteriota > Cyanophyceae > Synechococcales > Synechococcaceae > Synechococcus > Synechococcus sp. H70.2. The sequence goes on along the minus strand of NZ_JANSIU010000004.1, from coordinate 148,108 downwards.
TTTGTGGTCACCGTCCCCCTCCTGCGGGGCCTCAAGGAGAAATACCCCGGCTGTGTGCTGGATTTTTTTGGCAGCGAGATTACCCGCGACTTTGAGCTCCACTGCCCCTACATTGACTTTAGTTTCCCCCTCTACAGCCGCCGCCCCGATTACCTCGAGGCCCTAACAGCAGCAGTACGGGAACGGGTGGCCCAGGCCGGGCCCTACGATCTGGCCATCAATTGCGACGAGTTTAGCGAGCTCAACCTGGTGGCGGTGACGGCCCTGCGCCCCCAGTACATTGCTGGCGCCTGCTTGACCCTGGACTTTCGCCGCAAGTTGGATCCCGGCCCCGACCCGGTGCAGCGCATGCTCCAGGACGACGACTGGAACAGCCTGGAGTTTTTGCAGCGCTACAAAGACATCCTCACCAGCAACTACATTGCCGAGATCTTCTGCCGCCTGGCTTATGTGGAAACAGATTTTTTCCGCCTAGAGCTGCCCAGCCGGGATCCCGACTTTCCAGTGCCGGAAGTTCTGGTGCACATCACCACCACCCGCCGTGCCAAGATGTGGCCGCTCGAGTACTGGCGCCAAGTGATCCAGTGGTGCCAGGGCCAGGGCCTGCAGGTGGGGCTAATTGGCAGTGCCCCCGAGCTGCAGCGATCCCTCTACCACGGTGACGGCGAAGAGCAACTGATGGCTGAAACAGGGATGATTGACCTGCGGGGCAAAACCAGCCTCCTCGAGCTGGCCGGAGCCCTGAAGCGGGCGCGGGTCTGTATCTCTGTGGATGCGGGGCCGATGCATATTGCAGCGGCCGTGGGCTGCCCCACCATTGCTCTGTTTGGCAACGATGCCGATGGCGATGGAGCTAGCCCGGTGCGGCTGTGGGCGCCTCGCCTGCCCCATGTTTACATTACCCAAACTTCCTATAAATGCCGGGTCTGCGTGGAAAACAAGTTCAAAAACGAAGCCTGCCTGGTGGAAGGCCACCCCTGCATGACCCACCTCCGGCCAGAAACAGTCATTGGCTACCTGCAGGAGATTCTAAAGAAGACCTAGGACTTCCAGCCGGTGGCTCCTCTTGAAGTCTTTTTCCCTGCTGACCAGGGGGGCAGGGAGTGCTCAGGAGCGCAGGTTGGATCCCTGACAGTCCGCTTAGGGTGAGAGTTCAAGGCTGAAAAGTCTGTACTTAAACGTTTGGGTGTGAGCTGTAACGTTGAGAACACGCAAGTGGGCCGGTTTGCGGAGGGGGGCCAAATGAGAGCCTGGCAAGGGGTTGCCCTGAAGCTGCTGGCCACCTTTTGTTTTGCCTGTTTGGGGGCGATCATCCGGCTCAACACGCCCGCCCTGCACCCTTTTGAAATTGTGTTCTTGCGTAACCTATTTGGGTTGCTTGCCCTAGTGCCGCTGCTTTTGCAAGCAGGGATCCACTCTCTGCGCACCGCCAAGATGGGCTTCTACCTCCTGCGCTCGGCAATCAGCACCTTGGGGATGCTGCTTTCCTTCTGGGCAGCCAGCCTGTTGCCTTTGGCGGAAGCAACGGCGCTGAGCTTTGTCCAGCTTTTGTTTGCCAGCCTCATGGCGGTCTGGGTGTTGGGCGAACAGATGCGTCCCTCCCGCTGGCTGGGGTTGGGCCTGGGGTTTGCCGGGGCCTTGGTGATGCTAAGGCCGGGCTTTCGGGAGCTCTCCTTAGGGACAGGACTAGCTTTGGCGGCGGCAGCCCTCTTTGCCTGGGTGACCATCGTGCTCAAGATCCTCGCCCGCACCGAGTCCAGCCTCACGATCACTGCCTACATGGGCCTGTTGCAGACCCCTCTTTCTTTTCTGGCTGCCGTCTGGGTTTGGAGGTGGCCTTCGCCGGAGCAGTGGCTGTGGATGGCAGCTATGGGGCTGCTGGGCAGCCTGGGCCAGGTGGCCCTCACGCAGGCCTACAAGCTGGCCGAGGTGACGATGCTCCTGCCTCTTGATTTTTTTCGCCTCCTCTGGGCTAGCCTGCTCGGGTTCTGGGTCTTTGCCGAGATCCCGGATGGGTGGACTTGGATGGGCGGAGCCTTGGTCTTGGCAGGCGCCACCTCTAGCGCCTACCGGGAAGCTCGGCTGCAGAGGGCCCAAACCCCCGCCTGGACTGGCAAAGTGGGAAAGCGGGAAGATCCCTAGGCCAGCCTAGAGCCGCGGCAGGACGGGACTGGAGCTGGTCAAGTCGGTGGTGGTAAGGGCCACCAGCAGGGCTTCGGGGCTAACAGGGAAGGGCAGGTGGTGGATGCCCGAGCCTGGCTGGCAGGCCACTTGAGCTGCGTGCAGCAGCTCGGCGGATCCCAGGTGGCCCAGGTGGAGATCCCGCAAGTTAAGAGGTAGCCCCACCTGGCGGTAGAACTCCAGCAAATGGGTGCGGGCGGCCACCGCCAACTGGCTTCCCTGCAGGATTTCCTCCAGGCGAAGCTGGGCCAAGATGCCAAAAGCCACTTTCTCGCCGTGCAGGGCGGCCCGGTGGCCCACCAGATGAGTAAGACCGTTGTGGACAGCATGGGCGGCCACGGTGCGACACTTGGCTCCTCCCATGCCGCCGACAATCCCCGCTAGGCAAATGCAGGCGTCCACCACCTGCTTCCAAGCAGTCCCACCTGGCTCCCGCAGGGCTGCCACCGATTGTTGGAGGAGCAAATCCCGTAAGACGCGGGCCTGCTGTACAGCGCCGATGACCAGGGCATCTTCCGAGGCGCCGCTGCTTACAGAGGACTCGTACCACTTGGCCAAGGCATCCCCGATCCCGGCCACCAGGGTGCGTGCCGGCGCTTGCAGAATCAACTCATAGTCCAGGATCAAAGCAGCGGGAGCCTGATCCAGGGCCACATCCCGCTGAAAAGCTCCGGCCTCCGAGTAGATGTTGGACAGGGCGCTCCAGGCGGCACAGGTGGCAGCTGAGGTGGGCACGGTCACCACCGGGATCCCCAACCGATGGGCCACCAGCTTGGCGGTATCCAACGCCTTGCCGCCCCCCACCCCCAAAATGCCGGTTACGGATTCTGCTGTGGCCAGAGCCTGGAGACGAGCCAGCTCCGATTCGGTGCAGTCAACTCCATAGGTGCTCCAGTAAACCTGAACGGCGGGATCCCGCTCCAGATTGCGCTTCAGGGGCAGTTCAGCCACAGCTAGCGATCGCTCCCCCCCGATCACCAACACGCGGGATCCCAGGATCGTCAGGGGGACGGCCTCGAGAATGCCGCGGCCGCGGTACACCCGGCCCGGTGCCGGAATGGCCAGGTCGAATTCCCAAGTGCTCAGCATTCCAAAAAGGGGCGATAAAGTCAGCCTAGTGTCCGTAAATACAGACTACGATTCTAGCCGCAAGTTCTGCCTTTCCCACCCCTGAGTCTCGCCTGCTTAGAACGGGTTGGGATCCCTGGTAGGGGAGGGCCAGCTAGCACAAATCTTTGCCGGCAGTCAACTGCAAACGGTGGTAACCCCCAGACAAATTGGGTAGTATGCGTCCTAGCAGTAGCGCAGAGGGCGGGGTTTCCAGCGTGTTTGGCTTTCTTGGTGGCTCCAGAACCCAAACCTTGCTTGGGGTGGACATCAACGCCGAGCGCATTGCCGTTGCCCAACTGAAAAAACAGGGCAATGGCCGCTATCGTCTAGTTCACTACCACAGCGTGGAAATGCCAGAGGGGGCCATGGTCGAGGGGCGCATCCTCGATCCAGACACGGTTGGCCTGACCCTGGCCAACTTGCTCAACGAATACAAGGTGCCCACCAACTTGCCGGTGGCGACCGCGGTGCCGGCACGAGAGGCCGTTGTCCGCCTCCTTCGCCTGCCTGCTGACCTGCCTGCTGATGAGCTACGGCGGGTGGTCCTAGAACAGGAGGCGGAGCTCTACATCCCCTACCCCCGGGATCAGGCGGATGTGGACTACCAACCCTTGGGCCTCGACCTTTCCCAGGATGGCCTTGAGCGCATTGAGGTGCTGCTGGTGGCTATCCCCAAGGAGGTGGTGGACAACTACCTGGCTGTGCTGCAAGCAGCCAACCTGAAGGCGCGCTGTGTGGAGCTGGCTAGCTTCTCCCTCATTCGCACCATCCGCGACCAGCTCCTCCAGTACGGCCCCCAAGAGGCGGTGTTGCTTAGCTCCATCGGCTACGAGAGCAGCGAGATCAGCATCTTGGTCAACGGCATCCCGCAATTTACCCGCACCGTCAACATCGGCACCATCCACATGCGCCAGGTGCTGGCCCAGGCCCTGAATTTGCCGGTTAGCCGCACTGGCGACCTGTTGCGAACTCTAAGGTTACCCTTGATCAACCCCGCCGATGTTTTGGCCACGGGAGAGCAACCGGTTCCCAGCAACCCCGGTGTGGCAGCGGTGGCCCGTGTCGTCTCCGATTTGGCCGATGAACTAAAGCGCTCGATTGACTTTTTCACGAGCACGGAAAGCAGCTTTCCTGTGGTGAAAGTATTGCTGGCCGGGCCAGGAGCCAGCATTGGCCAAATGGATGGCTTCTTATCCCAGTTGTTGAGCGTGGCGGTGGAGTTGGTGGATCCCTTTGGCAGCATCCTCATACCAGATTCAACCGAGGTGCCCCTGGAGGAGCGACCAGCAATGGGGGTGGCTCTGGGGCTAGCCATGCGGGAAGCCGGCAAGTAACGACAGGGATCCCTTGGAGACACTGTCCACCAATGAGTGAGGCGAGTGATGTACACACCGGAAATTAACTTTCTCAAGGAAAGGCCGGAAGTTCCTACCACCGTTCAGCCAGGGGCGGTAGCTGCCCCAACAGCTGCTGCCGGAGCGGAGAGCTGGGCTTTGGCCATTGGCCTGGGGATTGCCGTAGCTGCCGTGGCCATGGGGGGTTTTTTGTACTTCCAGACCCTCTTCTCCCGCCAGAGAGATGTCCTTAGGGCAGAGCGAAGCCGCCTCGAAGGAGAACTCAGCACAGCCAATGCCGAGTTGACCCGGCTCCAGGGCCTCAGCCAAGAATTACAAACCATTCGCACCCAGACAGAAGGGTTTCGCTCTTTTCTGGGATCCGTCCAGCCTTGGTCGGCCATTCTAGAAGAAGTGCGGCGCAGGATCCCTGGGCAAGGGGTATGGATAACCAACATCAGCGCCTCTGGCGATACTGTGAACATCCAAGGCGGGGCGCTGGATTTTCCCTTGGTGAACGACTTTTTGCTTACTCTGCTGGATTCCAACTTCGTAACCAGCGCCGTTATCAACAGTGCCTCTCGAGTGGAGGGCACCCCTGAAACTGAACCCAGCGTCACCTACGGCCTAACGGTTACTATTCGAACCATAGGGGATCCCGACCCAGAGTTTACCCGCGAGCTGGAGCAGCGGGGAGCAATAGGCTTGGTGGAAAAGATCCGCATTTTGCGTCAAGTGGAGGGGAACTGATGACCGGCTCGCTGGACAGTTTTCACGATGACCAACTAATGGCACCTCCGGCGGGGCCGCCGGTACTGCTGGGTGTCGAGCTGACCCCTATTCGCATTGGCCTGTTGATCGGGATCCTGGGCCTGGGTACAGCAGGCGTTTTGGCCTTCACCCAACTCCGTCCTCTAATTAGAGAGGTGCAGGCCTTGGAAAGAGAGGTAGCCCAAAAAACCAGCCAGTTGCAGGAGGTACAGGGCCAGATTGCCAGCCTACAGGATCTGCCCAACCAAATCGAGAGGGCTCGTGTGCAGCAAGAGCAGATCAGCTCCTTGCTCGCCGCCCCCGAGAATGCCGACACGCAACTGATCGATCTCAGCCGCCTGGTGCGAGGACAGCCCAACAGCGAGTTGCGCAGTTTTGCCCCTTCTCCCCTCACCCCTGCTTCTTCGGATAACCCCGAAGTGCCCGCGATCATTGCTCCGGCTATCCAGGTGCAGACCACCCGCGTCACGGTGCGGGGCCCCTACACGGACATCATTAGTCTTATGAGGGATATAGAGCGCCTACGCACCTTGTTTCGGGTGAGCAACATTAGCCTAAATCCCGTTCAAGACACAGGGGAGCTGGACGCCGCTTTTGATTTGATTGCCTATTACTACGACAAAGACATTCCCTTGGGCACTGCTCCTGCCCCTGAAGGACAAACCCCCCCTGCGGAAGGACAGCCAACACCCAGCCAATAGCCCAGCAGGGCAAGAGCAGCCCATGCTGTGGTTGGGCGCTGCTGCTGTGGGGATCCTGCTGAAATTTGAGGGGATAGGTAGGGAGCGCGAACCCTCGCTAGGAAAGCACAGATAGTGGCGCCGTATCGAAGATTCAGGAAAAATTTGCCTTGGGGCCCCTACAGGTAGTGGCAAAGGGCGAGATTTCGGCTTTGATTAGGGAAGCACTGGGTAACCCGTGTGCAGTGAAGCAAGAACGCGCTTGGCTAACGGAGTGAGGTGTGAGGATGATGAAGCGTCGAGTTGCCTGGGGATGGGCACTGAGCCTGTTCCTTTCTCTGCCCCTGTTGGCTGTAGAAAGTCAGCTTGAGGAAGCTGTCGCCCAACGGTTGACCTCCGTAAAACCCCAAAGCCTCAGCCGCATCACCAATATCCGCCTAGTGCCCCACGGCAACCGCATGAAGCTGGAGATCACCACTGCAGGGGGCGCCCGTCCCCAGGTGTTCTTTACCCGACAGGGCCGGTCTTGGATTGGAGATATCACCAATGCCCAACTGGATGGCGGTCAAGGCCGCTATCGTCAGGAGTCTCCCTTGCCGGGAGTGCGCTTCATCGAAGCCAAGCAACTGGGCAGTGACAGCGTGCGGATAGAAATTGCCGGTGTTGCGGCAGCTCCCCAGGGCTTGCTGGCCCAGCGCAGCCCAACACAGCTGGTCTTCGAGTTTGAGGGCTTGCCCTCTGCTCCACCGGCTCCTGTAGCGGCAGCGCCCAGCCAAGTAGCGCCCAATCAACCGGCCTCCCCAACCCGACCTCAGCCTGTGGCCCCACCGCCGGCTCCTGCTTCCCCTCCAGCTGTTCAAAACCCTCCTTCTCCCCAGGGAACAGCCCCTACTCCTCAGCCGCTTGTTCAAACTCCTCCCCCTTCCCCGCCAGCTCAGCCAGCTTCTCCTGGGCCGGTCATTTCTCAGGTGCCCCCCGTAGGGCAGCTTAACCAACCCCAACTGCCGCCGGGAAGTTTGCCTGCTGAGTCTCCTTTCCAAGGAAGAGCTGTGGCTCCTCCGGCTGGAGATATTGCTGTCGGCACGATTCTACCCGATCCCCCTCCGGTTGACCTGGGAACCAACGCCAAGATTAGCCTGACCTTGAAGGATGCTCCCGTGGGCGATGTGCTGAGTTTGTTGGTGCGACGGGCAGGTTTGAATGTGGTGCTCAACGACGTTCCACCCGAGCTGACTATCTCTTTAGACGTGCAGGACTCGCCCCTGCAAGAGACGTTTAACTTTATCCTGCGGCTAAAACAGCTACAGGCACAGCGACGGGGCCAAACTGTCTTTATTGGACAAAACCTGCCAGGGGTGAGCCGGATCCTGGTGCGCAACTACCGCCTGAACCAAGCCGTTGCCGCAAATATAGTTCCTCGTCTCGAAGCTGTTTTAAATGCCGTAGCTCCAGGCGCCCAATTTGATGTGGACGAGCGCACCAACTCCATTACCGTGATCGGCACCGAGCGACAGCAGGACATCGCCGCTGCCCAAATTGCTCAACTGGATGTGCGCCGGCGGCAGGTTTTGATTTCCGTAAGAGCGGTCGATATCCGTCTGAACAACAACGAGAGCTTATCGGTTAACTTGGGTGGAGCCTCTGGTAACTTTGCTGTTGGAACCTTGGGAGGGGCAAGCTTCGGTGGCGAGCCACTGAACCAGCCTCAGGGATCCTCAGTAGAATCCATTGGCCCCACTGGGCCCTCTGGCTCTATTACAGGTATCTTCAATACCCTCAACCGCCTGCAACAATCCTTGGCTTTGCGAGTTCAAGCAGCCATTCAGAACGGAACCGGCAAAATTTTAACCGATCCCAAAGTGGTGGTGGCAGATGGCGGCTCTAGCCGGATTAGCATTGCCACCAGCGTGCCTGTAAACGTCGAAACCATTACCATACCCCAAGGAGAAAACCAGCCACCAGTTGTTACCCAGCGTTTGCAAAGAGAGGAGGCTGGAGTTATCTTGAACGTTTCGGATGTCAGGATAGACGATAATGGATTTGTTACCTTAACTATTCGGCCTGAGATTTCCATCCCCATACCCATCCAAGTGCTGGAAGGTGGAGACTTTGCAGGGATCCAGCTTTTTAACATTGATAGGAGACAGTTAGAAGCCTCTCAACTGAGACTAAGAGACGGACAGACTTTTATTATCGCCGGCCTAATCCAAGACAGAGATACTGTCGATGTTCGTAAGGTTCCTCTGCTAGGGGACTTGCCTCTTCTAGGTGCTTTGTTTCGCTCCCAGACTGTGAATAATGAGCGCAATGAAGTAGTTTTTATGCTGACGCCCTATATCATGGACGACAACGTAGCCTTTGGTCTGCCTTCTAATCTATAAGACAGTAGGGAGTCGATATGCTAAGCCGTTAAGTTTCCGAATTCTCGACCAACCTAATCATTAGTAACCGTCGCATCATAGCATTATAAAAAAGAGGGATCCAAGCCCCCTCACCCTGTCCCGGTGGCCTGGGATTCGGGACAGGCGATGAGCGCCAGCTCCACCTGATGTTCTTGGGGTTGCTGCAGTTGCACCTCCACGTCGCGGCCAAAGAAGCCCTGCATTTTTTTCTGGTAGCTCTCCTGCCATTGCTGGAAGGGAACGGCTGGCGAATCGAAGAGGAGTACCAAGGTGTAGCGGCCATCCCGCAATTCTTCTCTGTAGCCTCTAATTTTGGGTAGGTCTGCTTCCAGAGGGCCGCGCAGGCCGAGGAACTCCAGGGCCTCTTCCAGGTGGGCGTTGGCCCCATAGCTGTATTTAGTGATGTCGGCGCGAATTTGTTTTTGAATTTCCGTGGCCTGCTGAGCACGGGCTTGGAGCACTTCTGGCGAGGGGGGCGTCAGGGCAGGCACTGGCTTGAGCTCCACCACCTTCAGGGTTATCCCCCCCAGCAGCAGAGGGATCCCGGCAAACAGGCCGATGAGGTTCAGGGTGGGATCGCTGTACTGGGCAAAGCCCCAAGCTGTGGCGGCAACGCCCGCCAGCAACACCAGGGTGCTCAGGGGGAGGGGCAGCTTTTCAAACATACAAGCAGGAAGGGCAACCTGAACCCAGGCTAGCAGGAAAGACGCTCCCTGAGGTGACCTTGGGGGTGGACTCGGCTCCGCTGGGGGTGGATAATGGCTGGACGCTGGTGTGTTGGGGAGTGGCCCATGGTTTTGTCGCATCTGTCCAAAGCGTCCCGTCGTCTGCGCCTGCTGGATCGCAAAGCTCAAGAGCGGGCCCCTCTTTTTGAGGCCATCCGCCACTACTGCAGCTTGGACAAGGCTCCCTTTCACACACCAGGCCACAAGCAGGGACGCGGGATCGCCACCGACCTGCGGGAGTTTTTGGGAGAAAACGTCTTCCGGGCGGATCTCACCGAGTTGCCGGAGGTGGACAACCTCCACGATCCCGACGGCGTGATCCGGGAAGCCCAAGAGCTAGCTGCAGCTGCCTACGGAGCGGATCGCAGTTGGTTTCTGGTGAATGGCTCCACCTGTGGCGTAGAAACCCTGGTGATGGCCGTGTGCGACCCAGGGGACAAGATCCTGCTGCCGCGCAACTGCCACAAGTCGGCCATTGCCGGCGTGATCCTCTCCGGGGCGGTGCCTGTCTACGTTGAGCCGGATTTTGACTCAGAGCTGGGCATTGCCCACGGCATCACTCCTGCCGGCCTGGAGCGGGCCCTAGCCGAGCACCCCGACGCCAAGGGCGTGTTGGTGGTCAGCCCCACCTACTACGGGGTTTGCTGCGACCTAGAAGCCTTGGCGGCCATCGCCCACAGCCACGGCCTGCCCCTCTTGGTGGACGAGGCCCACGGGCCCCACTTTGGCTTTCACCCAGAACTGCCCATCTCCGCCTTGGAAGCCGGTGCCGATCTGGTGGTGCAGTCCACCCACAAGGTGATCTCCGGCATGACGCAGGCCTCGATGCTCCACCTCAAGGGATCCCGCATCGATCCCAACCGGGTGCGTAACATCTTGCAACTGCTGCAATCGACTAGCCCCAGCTACGTGCTGATGATGTCGCTGGACGTGGCGCGGCGGCAGATGGCCCTAGAAGGCGAGAAACTGCTGGGCCAAGCCCTGGCTTTAGCCGATCAAGCCCGCGCCCGCCTCAACCGCATCCCAGGGCTGTACTGTTTTGGTCCGGAGCGCATCGGCTCTACACCTGGCTTCTTCGATCTGGATCGCACCCGCTTGACAGTGACGGTGTCGGGGCTGGGCCTTTTTGGCTTCGACGCCCATGACTGGGTTAACGATCACTTCCACGTACAGCCGGAGATGTCCACCCTGCACAACGTGGTCTTTATTGTGAGCCTCGGCAACACCCAGCGAGACATCGACCGGCTGGTGGAGAGCTTTGCCGCCTTGTCAAAGTATGCCCAGGGATCCCAACCCTCCCCAGCCATGGCCGAGAAACTGCGGCGCCTCGCTCAGTTAAAACGCCCTCCCCTGCCGCCCCAACGGCTCTCGCCGCGGCAGGCCTTCTTTGCCCCCATCAAGCGGATCCCTTTCCAGGAGGCCGTAGGCCACATCTGTGCTGAGATCATCTCCCCCTACCCTCCTGGGATCCCAATCCTGGTGCCCGGCGAAGAAGTGACGCAGGAAGCGGTAGACTATCTGCTGCTAGTGCACGAGGCAGGTGGCTTTATCAACGGCCCTGAAGATGTGCGGCTGCAGACCCTCAAGGTCGTCAAAACCTAGCTCCTCAAGAGCCAGGCTTGGTCGTCTGGGCGGGGGGGAGCACTGGCAGCGGGTTGGGAGAGCTGCGGGGGTGGCGGACAACCTTCACCCGGTCCACCCGGGGTCCCTCCATGCGCACTACTTGGAACTCTATGCCTTGGTAGGTAAACTTTTCCCCTACGCGCGGGATCTTCTGTAAGTGATAAATCAAAAAACCTCCCAGCGTTTGGTAGTCCTCATGTAAGGGGAGGTTAAGGTGGCAACGCTCGTTGACCTCTTCGATGTCCAACTGGGCCTGGACAAGGAGAGTGTTTTCGTCCAGCTCCTCGATATCCGGCTCCTTCGTTTTGGGATCCGGGCCATCGGAGAGCTTGCCGACAATCTCCTCCACCAAATCTTGAATGGTAATCAGGCCTGCTGTACCGCCAAACTCGTCCACCACCACCACCATTGGCCAGTGGTGCTGCTGCATCTCCGGCAAGAGCTCGGCAATTAGCTTGTTTTCCGGCTCAAAGTGAACCTCCCGAATAAAGGGAGTGATCGGGCTGTGCAAGTCTAGGGATCCCTTGGCCAGCTCGCCAATGAGCTCCTTGACGTGAATGAGACCGCGGATGTCATCCAAAGACTCGCCGTAGACCGGGTAGCGGGAGTGCCCCGATTCGGCCACCTCGGCCAGCACCTCCTGGACCGTGGCGGTTTCCGGTACCGCGTCGATGCTAGTGCGCGGGATCATCACCTCGCTAGCCACCGTCTCGCCGAACTCGAAGACATTGCTCAACAGCTCCCGCTCCTCCGCCTCGATGTTGCCCGACTCCACTGACGAGGCAATCAGCAGTTGCAGCTCCTCCACCGTCATGGTGCTGTAAAAAGAAGTAGCCTCCGGGATGCGGACACCCAGGAGGCGCAGCAAGCAGCGGGAGGAAAACCGCAGGAGCTCCACAAAAGGATGTAAAAAGCGGCTCACCAGCCGGTTGAGCCAGGCTAGTTTCAGGGCAATTGGCTCCGAATAGAGAATGGCTAGAGTCTTGGGAATCAGCTCCCCCACCACAATCTGCAAGTAGGTGAGGAGCGAAAACACCACCACCCCCGCCCCCCCTTGGACAAGGGCAGGATCCATACCCTGAAACCAGGGCAGCTGCCTCAAAGCCAAAAACAGCGTTGGCGCAACCTGGGTGGCCCCGATCCAGCCCAACAACACACTGGCTAGGGTAATGCCCAACTGGGTGGTGGAGAGGGCGTACTCCAACTGCTCCTGGGCTTTTTGCACAATTGCCGCCTGGCGGTTCCCCTCACTAGCCAACTGCACCATGCGGGAGCGCCGCGCCGACACCAAGGAAAACTCCACTGCCACAAAGAAGGCGTTGACGAGGAGAAGGGCGATAACCCAGAGGAGACTGAGAGACGCCTCTCCCCAGGCAGGCTCAGGGCTGGGGGACGAGTCTAAAGGAGGGTCGTCCATCAGGGGAGCAGGAAGACGGATAGACAGCATTCTAGCTTAGAGCGCCTCCGGCCCTTGACTTTCTGGCTCTCTTTGGCTACCCTCCTCGCCCAACAGCGAGCTTCTGCTGCTGCGTCAATCGGCGATAATATTCCTACCCCTTGTTCCTGCTGCAGTAGGTGCCGGCCATGCCCGATTTTCTGCCCTACGCCTACTTTCAGGGCCAGATTGTCCCCTTTGCTGAGGCGAAGATCTCCATTGCCACCCATGCTCTGCACTACGGGACGGCAGCCTTCGGCGGTCTACGCGGGATCCCCGACCCACAAAATCCGGATCAAGTGCTGGTGTTTCGTCTGGATCGCCACTGCCGACGGCTGAGCCAGAGTGCCCGCCTGCTCTGCTTCGATCTGCCCGCCGAGAAGATCGAGCAGGTGATCATCGAGCTGATCCGCAAAAATCGTCCCTCCACCTCTTTCTACATCCGCCCCCTGGTCTACACCTCCGACCTGGGCATCTCGCCGCGGTTGCACAACATCGAGAAAGACTTTTTCGTGTACGGGTTGGAATTGGGAGACTACCTCTCCCCCGAGGGAGTTACCTGCCGCATCAGCTCTTGGGCCCGCCAAGAAGATCGCAGCTTGCCGTTGCGGGGCAAGATCACCGGCGCCTACATCACCTCTTCTCTAGCCAAAACCGAGGCAGTACAGTCCGGCTATGACGAGGCCATTTTGATGAACTCCCAAGGCAAGGTAAGCGAAGCCTCGGGCATGAACATCTTCATTGTGCGCAACGGCGTGCTGATTACCCCCAGCTTTGACCAAGACATCCTGGAAGGGATCACCCGCGACAGTGTCCTCACCATAGCTCGCGACCTGGGGATCCCCACCCAGGAGCGGCCCGTCGACAAATCGGAGCTGTTCATTGCCGACGAAGCCTTCCTGACTGGCACTGCTGCCAAGATTACCCCCATTCGCCAGATTGAGCAGTATGTCCTGCCCCCTTCTCGCCCCATCACCGAGCAGCTGCGGCAGAAGCTGACGGCCATCACCGAAAATCGGGATCCTGCCTATGCCCATTGGGTGAAGGTGATCCCGCTAAAAGAAAGCTAGACCCTCAGCTTGCCATCGGCAGGCTGCCGAAGGGGAGAATTAGAATTGACCAATCCAGACTGCGGGAGAGGGATCCCTTGCACGAGATTTCTATTACCTGGGCCGACTACCACCGCAAAATCGAAGAGCTGGCCGTCAAAGTTTACGAAAGCGGCTGGGAGTTTAACCAAATTGTCTGCATTGCCAAAGGCGGGCTGCGCATCGGCGATACCCTGGCCCGCCTCTTTGACCTCCCCCTAGCCATTCTCGCCGCCTCCTCCTACTCCGGCCCTGGCAATCGCCAACGGGGGCAGCTGATTTTCTCGCGGGATCTGGCCATGACCACTGCCAACCTAGGCAGCCACGTGTTGCTGGTGGACGACTTAGTCGACTCCGGCATGACCCTGAAGCGCTCCGTCCACTGGCTTAAGCACCACTACGGCTTTTACATCGAGGAAATCCGCACTGGCGTACTGTGGTACAAAGCGGCCTCTGTCTACCAGCCCGACTACTACGTGGACTACCTGCCCGATAACCCCTGGATCCACCAGCCCTTTGAGCCCTACGAGCAGATGACGCCCCAGCAGTTGATGGAGTCGCTGCGTTCTTCGGGTTAGCTTGATCCCTATCTCGACGGCAGCTCAAAGCGAGGTAGTCCATCCAAGACAGGCTGGATCCCTGCTGGGATCTGCTCATGAGCAAGAGGATAGTGATAGTTGACCTGGGACAGCAGCCGTTTCCACTGCTCCGAATTGAGAGCTTTGACCAGAGAAATAGACGGCTCTCCCTTTAACTCGTAACCTGACTCGATTAGTTTGAGGGCAACGTTAGTTGCTGCTGTTGCCAGGACTGAGTCTGCCATTCCATAGTCTAGCTCTGCGGATACAATCAGGGCATAATCCTGAGGGCTTGGGCTAAGCAGAATAAACTCCAGTAAGAGCTCCAGACTCGAAATAGTTGCTTCCTGGAAACTAGGATCCCAGTTTGGGAAGAGAACCAGGTTAAGTTGGCTAAGGTAAATTTCTGAAGTAGCAGTATCCAGATGTTCTTCAAGAGGGCTAGTTTGCCCAGAGTTGCACCTCAAACAAGCTCTACTCTGTTGAAACCTAAGGCTTAGGTCAATTCTCTCGTCTTCCGTGGTGAGTAGTGTATGACTAGCCTGTTTTTTGCTGCTGCTAGTTAGGTGTAAGATGGAAATAGGGGTGTAGGGTAGGTAAGGCTCAACAAATAAACTGCGCTTTGGATCCCACCTCGGTAAGCCATAGTGGCAGGTCCAATTGCAGTAAGCTGGCAGAAGTTCTGTTTCCTCCAATAAACCGTCTAGGTAGACGGCAACGTTTAAGGCAAGCTGGTCAGTTAGAACCGAAGGTCTTTTGGCTAAGGCTTGAGCAAGGCGAAGATCCCAGAAGTTCCAATGCGGAGCACTATAAAGTAGTGCGAAAACACCTGCGTTGAGAAGAGGATAAGTGTGCAGATCATCAACATTTAGGTTAGGAAAGTAATGCCTATAGGCTTTGGATAGTTCGATTAAGTGTTCTTTTGATCCATAAAGTAGTCTGTTTCCTCGATCAATCTCTGGTACGATGGCCAGGCCTCTTTTTTTACTTCCCTGAATGAGTAAGTCAATTCCAAACCATTCTTGAACCCAGGCATCTGCATCAAGCCAGATATAAACTTCATAGCCTGGAAAGTACTTAGGAAGGTGCGGTCGAGCCAGAAGCCCCCGCAAGTATAAGGGTGCATTCTCAATACCAGGAAACGTGTATTCCCAGTCCGGCTCAACAACATAGTTTACGTTTTCCAAAACCCAGTTTATTTCTTCAAGTGAGCAGCCTAGGTTAAAGAAGCCTATATCGATTAATTGACCTTGCGGCTTATATCGAATAGAAAGAATCGTTCCTTTAACCAGGTCAAAAAAATGAGAATCAGCGCCAGTGATAATAATTGCTGAGCTCATAGAGAAACACACCTGCAGAAAGCCTAAGCTCGGTTAACTTGCTAAGCTACTCTACTTGATCGCAATTACATTTAGGCTAATGGGCTCGCCTAAAAAAGACATGTCACTGCAATCATTAAATAAGCCAAATTTATCAACCTTACTAATGATCCTGAAACCTGCTTGAGTTAGTAACATAAACAGGTACTCCCAAGAGAAGCCAACTTTATGGTAGTCATATTCATCAGTTTGTCCGCCGAACATCATTCGCATAATCGCAAATCGCTCCTCAGGCGAGACTCCTTCTCTCAAATAAAGACGACAAAGAGTAGGCAGATCAGGAACGCTGATCATCAACTCGCCGCCAAAACGCAAAACTCGATGCCACTCTTTGAGAACAATTGGAAGTTCTCGAATGTAATCAAAGTGCTCTAGGACATGGGAAGCATAGATGGCCTCTACGGAGCCATCGGCAAATTGACTGAGATCCTTAGCATTTCCCACGTAGTCGACGTGCTCCCTTGCCTGAATATCCAGGATCTTCCAATCGGGGTGAGGTTCTTTACCTCCAATGTGAAGGCGGATACGCTGAGCAGGCCTAGGCTCAGCTTGATTCTCTTGCAAAGGCGGAACCGATTCAATTAGCTGATGCTTGTACGCAAGATCAAGGTATACCTTCTCCATAGCTCTGGCTAGGCGCTTTGGGTCCCAAATTATCGATCTGTCATAGGAATCTCGAATGGTTTGCTTAGCTTTTTTCAGGAGTTCTGGATTATTGGCTAGTTGGATCCCACGCTCGATAAACTCTTCAATTGACCAGGTGATGCACTCTTCGAGGCCGATATTTTTCAGCAGACTGAAGCTCATGCGGCCATAGTAGTGCCTACCGACTAAGGTCAGCACCGGTAAGCCCATATACAAGGCTTCCATTGTATGAGTGGCCCCTGTGTAGGGAAATGTGTCTAGCATCAAATCAAATAGCCCTAGCTGACCACGATGTAAACCTGTGTATTCTGTTCTTGCTAGGAAGCGAATTCGATCCTCGACTCCCAGTTCTTTAGCTCTTTTTCGATACATCTCAATCATTGACGGAGCTTCCCCCTTGCCTTTTACAACCAGTACGGCATTGGGAGAATTGAGTAAGATCATCAAATGAGCTTCTACACACTGGTCATTGCGCTTATATGCATGAGCAGCTGTAAAAAGGAGAGTATTTTTAGGGGTAATGTTCAGCGTTTGAGAAAATACTTGATGATCTTGGGGATCTACGGCAAGTTGGCTAACAGCAGCATAAGCAGGCAAGCGAATTAACTCCTCCCGGTAGTCCTCTTTCGCCTCATCCGGGAGTAGATAAGGATCAACAAAGAAATAGTCTAGAGTTGGTAAGCCGGAAGAGTCTCCTCCCAGCCAGCTACACTGAATAGGAGCACAACGATATGCCATAACATAGTTGCTAATTCGATCTGTCAACGAGTCAAGATGTATAAGAATGTCAAGATTGTCGTCTCTTATTGTTCGTACAATCTCCTTTAGGCTTGTGTTTTTGGGAAACTGACGGAAATAAGCCTTGTGGAGGAGAAAACTTTGATAAAGAGGATCTGAGGAGAGAATTTCTTCCGTCGCTAGGCCCATTAAGTAGTAGTAATAGACTTCTATATTCTCAGTATCGTGGGATGCAAGTATTTGATGAGACATTAGGCCTACAGAGTGACTCATAAAGCATATACCCAGGTAGCCAACTCTCAGCTTTCGAGGGCAGGAGCTGCGATGCTGATTTGCTAGGTTTCGGGATCTGCTACTGAAGCTATCCAGATCTAAGTTTTCTCGGTAAGATAGAAGAATAGAATAAAGTATGTCGGCAGAGATCTGAGTTAGCTTTCGTATAGTCTTTCTATCGTCGCTAACATAGTTGATAAAAAAGCAGACTGAAAACATAAAAGCACGAGCGAGACTCTGAACGTTGTCATTTACAGGCTCTTGGTTAACTAGTTTCTCCTTTATAACCTGTAAACTTTCCAGTGGCCACAAGCTCAGGAATCTGTCAATAATAAGCTTTACCTTGTCTGTGAGAGCTGCTTTGGCAAACAAGGCCATTGCGTTCTCTAGAAGATAGATGAAGTTAGCAGATTTCTCTTCTTCCTCTGAGGCAAGTGAAAGTAGTTTTTCTGCCACTACTGAGTACCCCAGACTTTTCGATTCTTCCATCAGCCTATAAATGAGCTCTATCCCGAAGCCGGACAGCCAATCTTTTGATGTGGAGAGTGCTTTATAGGATTCAGCCCTCTCAGGAAGATAAATCTCCGAGAGCAAGGATAGCGCCGCCATAACCGAGCGACGCTGTGGCTGAGGCATTTTCTGGGCAAAGACTTCTAGGAGATCAAAGAAGACCTCTAAGTATCCTTCGTCCAAGAGATGGCGGGCAACATCCAGGAAGGTAATTTCTTCCGATAGGTCGACAATTTCTGGCCCAGAGCTTATACTCTCAGCTACTGCTGACGCATAGGTGAGGATTGCCAACTCATCTTCTCTCTTGATGGCGTCGTAGAGCAAGAGTAGATTATTAGACTTCTGCAACGGATCTAGCTCAAAGATGAGCTCTCTTATTTTTAATGAATGATCGTAAAGGATTTTCGACTGGTGAATAGGTTGCTTGCTAGCCAAGAAGGCTATTTCTCGAGCTGTCTCGAGCATGAGCGAGATCAGCTTTTCTCGACTAAGCAAAGAAATGCCTTCCACTCTCAGTAAAGCGTTGTAAAGAGGATAAACCTTTCTGGGCTCTATGTAAAGAAGTTTACGGATTGCTATTTCTGTGGCTTCTTGTGGTGTTCCCGGGGCATTCTCCCAGTCGGTGCTGAAGTCAGGGTAGATAACTTTTGTTAGCACCTGTCCCCACTGCAGAGGGGAAAGAACATTGGCATAGGTTCTAGCCCAGTCTTGAAAATCCATTTCGGAGCGGGCAAGGGCAGCTCGCCCTCGAGCAGCAACCTCTTCTAAGGTGAAAGATTCAGGAAGTGGCATTGACTCAGGAAGGCACTAGGACAAGTTGGCCTCATTATGCCATAGCCCTGAGCTGAGGCGGTTCAAGGGAGTCGACCACACACGGGGATAGCTTGGTGGCCCCGCACT
Organism: Synechococcus sp. H70.2; assembly: GCF_047462275.1. Taxonomy (NCBI): domain Bacteria; kingdom Bacillati; phylum Cyanobacteriota; class Cyanophyceae; order Synechococcales; family Synechococcaceae; genus Synechococcus; species Synechococcus sp. H70.2. The sequence goes on along the minus strand of NZ_JANSIU010000004.1, from coordinate 129,736 downwards.
TGAGTGCGGGGCGGAAAAGCCCGTAAGCAACTTGAGTTGCTATCCCTTCGCGCCAGCGGGTCGGAGGCCTTAGCAAGCACCTACTACGGTGGAAAACCCGACCAGCGCAGAGCGTGGGGGCGTTGCTCAGCAAAGTAAGCAGAACCTTAGCGCTTTGCTCTAGGGAACTGTGTAGGGGCATCTTGACAGCACCTTTATGAGTCCGCGTGTGGACTGTGTAAGAATCCCCCGACTTTAGTCGGGGGAGTGTCAATTGCCCGTAGCGTGGGCCTGTTTCCAGCTCAACCTTCGCACCGTGGGGGGCAGGCTTCCCGGTGGGCAAGACTGTAGCTGCTTGGAAAGGAAGGTGGCTACCTAGTTCCCCTTGGCAGAATCTGTGAGAGGCCAACGAGAAGAGCTCGGCAGCTCCGCCTGCAGGGCCAATAGCCAAGGGCAGGCTGGGCACTCTCGGCAACGTTTACAAAGACTTGTCTGGGGGATGTTATGAACTCGAGCGGGGGTGGGTAGTCTAGTAGTGTCAACAGAAGGCACAAGCGAGCCTTCCTCTAACTCTCAAGGGAGTAACGAATCATGAGTGCAAAACTGCGCCACTCTTTACTTCGCGCAAAGCTCTCTCAGTTCTTGCTTTCTCGCGCCAAGGGCTTCACGCTGATTGAGCTGCTAGTGGTGATTGTAATTGTAGGCGTCTTGAGCGCTATTGCAATTCCCCAGTTCCTGAACCAGATCCGTCGCTCTCGCGTGGCAGAAGCCCAGGCTGCTCTGACCGATGCTTCTCGTGGTGCTGAGGCCTATCGGATGGACTGGAGTCAGTATCCTACGGCATATGAAGTGATTGGCCGTGGCTGCGATAGTGCCTGGTGTGGTCCCACCAGGGATAAGTACCAGAACGATCCTTGGTCTGCTCCCAACTACGGCGCTCCTGCTATGTCAGTGGATACCCCCGCTCAGCGCGGCTTGATCATGGCGGTTCTTGGTAATACAGAGGTTAACCCTGCCTATGTGAACGCTGGTGGCTACCCCATCCTCTGTGAGATCGGCCTTGGGCGGGGTGAGAAGCTGGTAGCTACCGGTGACTACTATGTCGGAAAGTCTTGTAATGTTTTCTCTAACGAAGATTCAGGGGTGACAATACTAGAAGACGAGCTGAAGCTGAAGCCGTTCGGTGACGAAGAGGAAAATTACGATCTGACAGAGAAAACTGCTACGACTTTCCCGCGGCAACAATCCTAGTAACCCTAAGTCAAGGCTAAGTGACTATTTTGCTCCCTGTGACTGGGGAGCTTTTTTTGGTATCTTGGCAATTCTGGAGATCTGTGAGGTGCAAACACAAGCTCAAACCCTACCGCGCAAAGCCGGCGCAGGAACGGGGGTTCTTCCTGGTGGAAGTAGTGACCACTGCAAAAAGGGTTGTCAGGATGTGTCTAATTTCTCACTTAGTCAGGTTTGGAAAGTTTGAGGTCCAAAATAGCTCATCTCACCACTTTATGGTCGTTTCAAACGAGATTGAGACACCTTTGCTGCCGATCCAAGGGCTCGACGCCGCCAGCCCGTTTGCGACAGCGTTGCGTAGCAATAACGATTTAGGGAGATGTTTTATTGCTATTTGAGAAATGGCAGAGCTACCCATGGCTGATCCTAGGTTGAGGGTCAAGGGATCCTTTCTCACTTGGCCTGGCTTCTGTGGCTAATCTATAGAGACCAGCAGAGCTATCTGAGCAGGGAAGAGGGCGAGGGTTGGAGGTACCGAGACCCTAACTAGCCTGAGAGGGCACAATAAAGATAAGACTTCCTCTTCCTGTCTTTGGTCAGAGGGTGCCTAGACGAGCTAGAAAACAGAGGGGACTTCCTTTCCGCGAAGCCAAGACAGCCCTACAGAAGCTGGATCTGGAGCGTATCGCTGTACTGAGGGTAGCAACAGATGGACAAGAGGTGGAGATGTTGACTAGCTTGGAGCTGTGGCTCAAGGACATCAAGGTCATCTATGTGGAGTTTGGCTCGGAGCAAGACCGCAAGCAGATTGACCGGATGCGGGATCCTTCTCACATAATCTGGCGGGGGATCATGTCTCAGGGTAGCCAGGGCTGTCTGTGCTACCTGAGTAGAAGCTACATTCCAGACGGAGCTAATGACTAAAATAGGAGAGTGAGCTATGGAAAACTCTGAAAATACAGCTCTGCAGCCTCGTGTTCTACTGAGTTGGCCAATTTCACCAGACTATGTACCTCCTCCAGTTTTTTCCAGCCAACAAGTGACCTTGTGCCCGAGAGGAGGAGCTAAAGGTTTTGTAGAATTCTCTAGCGTCTGTCAAGATCTCATTAAATGTCCAGAGGAAGAGTATGACATTTACGACTTTATACAAAAATCATCTCGAATTGAGAATAAAAGATTTGACTTACTAATCGTTCGAGCATCTAGTTGTGAGCCAAGCATCCCTATCAATACTAAAAAGCTTAAGTGCCCGACTGTTTTACTTGCAGGAACCACTCATCAGGAGCGTTTTCCAATTAGCTATCTCTTAGCTTACTGTGCAACTGAAGACTTTGACTACATCGTTACTCCTATCAACCGTCATCACTTGCACTGGTTTGCAGCAGCAGGGTTTAGCAATACAGCGTGGCTGCCACTCATACACATGCACACGGTTACTCATGAATGGGTGGAGACCAGAGAAGACAAAGTTGCTTTTTTAGGACATGCGGGTAGTTTTCATCCAAGGCGAGTTCGGCTGCTCAACACTCTAAAGGAGGCCGGCTTGCCTCTAGTAGCAAAGTCTGGAACTAGGGAGGAAGGTGCTCGCTTGTTTGCTCACTCCTTAGTCTCATTTAACTGTAGCTTAAACGGAGACTTTAACCTAAGAAACCTCGAGATTATATCCGCAGGAGGATTTCTGTTGACAGATCGCTTATCGTTTGCTTCTGGTTTTGATGAGTATCTTACTCCAGGCTTGTACTGTGATGTCTATGACTCCGAGTCTGAGCTAGTAGAAAAAGTCAAGTTTTACTTGGAGAACCCAGAGTTAGCGACAGAAATCGCGAGAAGAGCCTACGAGAAGTTCTTTACAGACTGGCACCCAAGGTATCGGGTAGCTGACCTGATGAACTGGGTGTTTAAGGGAGAACTGCCTGAATTTTACGCGGGCAACTCCGATCCTCGATTCTTCATTAGCACTTCTAATAACGATCTTATGGATACACGGCTAGCTATCTATGAATCTGTTCAGGAGCTACACCGGGTAGAAGAGAGACTTAAGATACTGGTTAGTAAGGAGTGTCCAGTAGCAATTGTCTCGGATCTCCTAGATCTGCCTAGGCTAGAAGTCTACGCTGAGGCTGGCTTCCCAGTGTCTGAGCTTCCGAAGACAGATAGAGTTACATCCAGAGTGCATGTTTTTAAGGAGGGACATAACTATTCAAATGGTAATATTTGGGATGTTTTAATTGTCAATTCCAGCAGCGACCTTATTTCTCAACTTCTACCTCACTCTAAGTTTGCCTTTGTTCTTGGAGACCAGAATCAGATAGTATTTTCCAACGCAACGAGATTGGTAAACATTGAAACAATTTATTATAGTTTGTCTAGAGCAGACGGCTCCTCCTGTCGAGTTGAGATACGCTTTTATAAGGAAGGAGAAGACTCAACAAGATATACTTTTGATGAAATATTTAGAAAGCAATCTTACCCGTTTCTAGACTTTGTTGATGATGTATCACTAATAGTTGACGTAGGAGCAAACATTGGTATTGCCAGCACTTACTTTCGAGCATTGTACCCAAATGCCAAGATTGTTTGTTTTGAGCCTGATCCATTGGCCTTCCACTTGCTAAAGCTAAACAGTGTCACAATAGGGAACTGCAATTTGTACCCATTCGGCTTATACAGCGATGACATTGACAAAGTTTTTTACAGTAGTCTCATAACACCTTCCCATAGCTCTGTATACAAAAACCGAGACACTGCTTTTCCAAGAATTGTCCGTTTTGTAAAGGCGAGCTCATTTTTAAAGAGCATTGGCATTGCAAAAATTGATATCCTCAAGATAGACACGGAAGGCTGTGAGACCCAAATACTGAAGGATCTCTTTGAGATGTTAGCTGACGTTAAGATAATATACTTAGAGTTTCATTCAGAGGAAGATAGGCGAATAATCGATCAAATTCTGAGTACCACCCATGTTCTCTGTAGGGGAAATATATTTGACGCACATCGAGGAACGCTTTGCTACTTAAACAAGAAGAACATCCTTCATAATCCATTGATAGAGCCTCTTCGGTAGAAGCAGTTTATTTTCGGTAGGAGCAGTTTATTTAGCCAACCAACGACCAGCCTGGTAAGGCAGACTCTAAACTGCTCCTCTAACTTACTTGTCCATCACTACATCGAGATCCACCCCCAGTTCTCGCAGCTTTTGGGCCAGACGCTCCGCCCGCTGTTCGGCCTGCTCGGCTCGTTGCCGTTCTTGTTCAGCCCTTTGCCGCTCCAGTTCGGCCTCGGTGGGCACCAGCTCTCCAGCAGGCGTGGCCCAGCGAATCCATGTGGTTTCGATGTCCCGAAACCTGCCTTCCCATTTCACCAGGTACAGTCCCAGAACTGCGCTCGGCAGGCGACCTTCTGCATCGACTTCAATCGGCTCATAGCGGTCGCCCCTCAGCCGAAACCCCGCCCAGTCCTCCGGCTCAAACGGGTCAAACCAAAAGTACTCCGGCACCCGGATAATTTGCTCGTAAAGCTGCTTTTTGCTTGTCTTATCATCCTGGGCAGTGCTGGGAGAAAGAAGCTCAATCACCACGTCTGGCCCTTTGCCCTGCTCCCAGATCACCCAGCTTTTGCGCTCGCCCTTGGGCACTCCCAGCACCACAAAATAATCAGGCCCTCGGAAATTGCGGCTGCGGGTCTGCTCCAAGCTGTAGTAGAGGAACATGTTGCCGCTGACAAAGCCATCAGGGCGCTGTTGCAGCCAGGTTTGGGTGACGGAGATGAGCAAGTCCATCTGGCACTTGTGTCGCCAGCTTTCCATAGGTACGCCGTCGTCGTAGGGGAGCTCGTCTTGGGTAGGGGGCCAGTCGGGTAGATCAACCGGATCCGGCACCTCAATAATCGGTTTGGGGTTGGTCATTGCCAGTTCTCCGAGAGGTATTTTGGGCTGGCCAGTTTTCTTTGACAAAGTATCGGGTCCACTCCTAGTTCTCGCAACTTTTGGGCCAGGCGCTCCGCCCGTTGCCGTTCCTGCTCAGCCCGCTGACGCTCGATCTTTTCAGCCTCCTCTGGTGTGAGCACCAGCTCCCCATTGGGGAAAAAGTACCGCAGTTGCTGGCTAGGAATGCCTAGGCGCAGCCCCAACACTTCCCTCTAGCGCCACCTCTGCTCCGATGGCTCAATCTCCTCATGCCGTTCCCCCCTCAGTTGCAAGCTCGTAAACTCCTGCGTTTCGGGAGAAAAGTAAAAGTACTCCAGCGTCCTAAAAACCCTTTCGCAAAGCTCCCCCTTTTCACCCCGATCCACCTTGGCTGCCGATTCCGAAAGCAGCTCGATGATCTTCCCACACCACCCAAGAGGGGCGAGGGCGGTTTTCTACCCCTTTGACCAAAAACAGATCCGGGCCGCGCAAGTCTTTGTTTTTGAATTGCTCTCGGCTGTAGTAAACGGTGAGGTTCCAGGCGAGGAAGTAGTCGTTGCGGTCTTGCCAGGGACGATTGAGGCAGCTCACCAGAATCAAAAGCTGCAGGGCGTGGAGGGAGTGTTCCATTTCGGGTTCATCGCTGAGCAGCCCCTGGGCCGAGGGCATGAGCTCCGCCAGTTGCCGGCGGGTGAGGGGAGTGTTTTCTTGGGCTAGGCGGTGGGGGCAAGCAAGCGAATTGGCTATCAGCAGGCTAACCCTTGATCCCCTATCTCCCACTGTTTTGCTCCAACTTGGCTACCCGCGCTTCCAGCTTGCGCAGGGCCCGCTGCAGCTCGGGCAGATGCCGTTGGACTGCCATGCTCCTACGCCATTCGGCAATGGGTTGGTGGGGGTAGCCGGCTACTGTTTGGCCAGGAGGAATGTCGCTGGTCACCCCTGTTTGGGCGGCCACACGCACGCCATCGCCAATGTGCAGATGCCCCGCCAAGCCACATTGCCCGCCCAAGATGACGTGGTGGCCCAATTGGGTACTGCCGGCAATGCCCACCTGGGCGACGATTAAGCAGTGGGATCCCGTGCGCACACCGTGGCCAATCTGCACCAGGTTGTCGATCTTGGTGCCGCGGCCAATGCGCGTCTCGCCAACGGCAGCCCGGTCAATGGTGGTGTTGCTGCCCACTTCTACGCCGTCTTCCAGCACCACCCGGCCCGCCTGCGGCATGCGCCGCCAGGATCCATCAGGGAGAGGAATGTGGCCAAAGCCGTCGTCGCCAATCACGGCGCCGCTGTGGATGAGGCAATCGTCGCCAATCTCCGTGCGTTCGTGGATAACGCAGTTAGCCAAAAGCTGACACCGGGATCCAATCCGCACGTGGGGGTAGATGGTTACGTTGGGGTGGATCTGGGTGTAGTTGCCAATTTTCACCCCTTCCATCACCACCACATGCGGCCCAATGGCTACCCCCTCCCCCAACTCCACACTGGGATCGATCACAGCTGTGGGATGGATCCCGACGGGCAGGCGGTAGGGTTGGTAAAACAGCTCGATGGCCTGGGCAAAGAGCAAGCGCGGATCCCTGCCCCGCAGGCAGGGGATGGGGCGGGGCAAAACTACAGATTCACCTACGATGACGGCGCTGGCTTGGGTTTGCTCCAGGAGAGGCAGGTAGCGGACCTCGCTGAGGAAGCTCAGCTCGCCTGGGCGAGCTTCTGCCAGGCTGGCCACGCCGTGGATCTCCAGGGTGGGATCCCCTTCGTAGGTGCATCCCAATCTTTGGGCAATCTCCTGTAGCTGCATTAGGGTGGGGGTTCTCTACGATTGCAGCAGCCGCACCTCCATCACGGTGCCGCGCAAGTTGTAGCTAAAAGTCTCCACCTCCAGGGGAACGCCAACTTTGACGCGGTTGTTGCCCAGGACAATGCCATTTTCCGTCTTCTGGCCCCGTCCCCGCAAGGTAAACACCAGATCAAAACGATAGGGCTCAGGGTCAGGCAAGTTTTCAACCCGTCCATCCGGAAAAACTACTGGCACGGTGCGGCTGACATTTTCTATCCGCACCACCTCCACCTGGCCGTAGGGTTGGTTGCGGATGATCAAGTCGGCCTTCTGACCCACTTGAAAGGGTTCCAGGGATCGGCTGCTGACCCCCCGCACGATCATATCCACTTCCACTGGCAGCGTGGGGCCACCCCCTACCTGGACGACGCTGCCCGCCTGCCGCCCTGGGAAAAACAGGACAGCTACGATCGCCGCCACCACAATTGCCAGCGCCCCCAGATCCAGGAGGCTGACCTTTCCTAGAAGACGCCCCCGTTCATCGATGAGCCGCATGGCCCTCTTTTCTCCAACCCACTGCCCTTGATTGTAGGGCACAGCAATAGGAGCTCCTCCGCCCGCAAAGCCGGTTGAGGTTGGATCCACCTCTAGAGGAACTCAGAAGCCCCGCTTGTAGCCGAGGATTAGCTGGGCCTGGGCAAGTAGGGTTGGCCTGAAGATGGAGCTGACGGGAGTCGAACCCGTGTCCGAGATGGGTACTGGGGGCTCACTCCTTCACAGGCTTAGCCTCTCTGACCCTCGAGGCAGGGATCGCCGTTTAGATCCCGGCGACGGGAGTTCTCCGCCTCAGCTTAGGCTCTCCCTCGACGGAGCGGGAGAAGAGAGCTGCACCCGTTGGGGTTGTGATCCGCCCACTTAACGGGGTCGTGGGAGGATCCTCGAGCTCAGGGTAATTCTCTACTGAGCCTTAGGCAGCCAGAGCAGCTGCTTTACGAGCAAAAGGTACGACGTTGTTCGCACCTACTTTGTTGAGCCTAGTGGTAACGGGATAAGCTCAAGCCCGACCTGCATCATGAACCCTTGTTCGCCACCCCGTCGAAACCGTTACAGCCCCAGGGTTTGGCTAAACCTAGAATAGCAAAATCCTTGGGGATCTGGCTAGAGCTTCTGCTAATATGACAGAAGTTGTGCTATTCTGTCAGAGCTGCAAACTTGGGTCGGTAGCTCAGCGGTAGAGCACTCGGCTTTTAACCGATTGGCCCAGGGTTCGAATCCCTGCCGACCCAGCTTTCGATGCTCTTGCTCCCCCGACCCATCCCAAGCCAGGATTTTTAGTTAGTTAGAAAGGCAGGGGGGAAGGGCGAGGTGGCCGTTCTTTCGTGGCCAGACCTGGGCAAAGAGGGGGAGGTAAAGCTGTTGCTAGCGCCGTCCGTGGAGGAGGCGCTGGCAATTTTGGCGGAAGAGGCTGAAACTCGGGAGACGGTCTTTGTCTCCAAGCTTTGGCACCGAATTCCGGCTCAGGATGTCATCCTTGACGAGTGTCTGCAGGTGCTGGCGGAGGTAGCTCTATCCCTCTGGCCCTATTGGTATGGAGAAAAGTTTGAGCCGGGCAGAACGGCAGAGGCCCAGGTTCTCAATCGCCTCCGCGCCCGAGAGCTGTCCGTAAAACGGGATCCCGCCATTTCCAGTACCTGGCTTAGGGCAGCAATGCACTTGTGCCAGCAGCAACGCCTGCCTGTGGTGCCAGGGATCCAGCGGGCAATCCAGGTGCAACAACTGGCTAAAGCCATTGCCCCTCGCGAGCTAACCTTGGCTTTAGCAACCGATGAGCCAGAGCCGGCGCCCAGCTACCTCCTCGGCTTGGCCAAGGCAGCTACCTGGTTGGCCGACCACAGTCAAGCACGGCTGGTGCTGGTGGTGCCGAGTGCTTTGGCCGCTCACCCTGAATTGGCTTCCGTGAGCTACGGCGCCCTCCAGGTGCCGCTCCCGGAGAGGCGGGAGGAGTTCGACAGCTCGGTGCAGGTGGTGGTGGGTTGCAAGGGATCCCCTCACCCCTTTAGCCTGGCAGAGAAGAAGCTAGCCGAGCGGGTGGCAGCGGACCCGCAGCTCAAGGATCTGCTAGAGTTTAACCAAGTGTTACAAAGTGTAACCGGGCAATCCTTTCTAGCAGATCTCCTTTGGCGGGAGGGCAAGGTGGTGGTGGAAGTGGACGGGCCAGAGCACTGCAGCCGAGACCGCTACTACCAGGATCGCCTGCGGGACTACCAACTGCTGATTTCCGGCTACTTGGTGTTGCGGATCCCCAACGATCTGGTGATGAGCGACTGCGAGCGGGCGGTGGAGATGATCCGCAAGGTAATTCAACAGCAACGGAGCCGGCTTTGAGGCGAGTTGGAGAGTGAGAAGATGACCTCTTTGTTGCCCAAGAGCGAAATTTTGCTCTGGAAGCTTCTGCTAACGGGGGAGGAACCGGCCAAGTCCCAGCTGAAGCCAAAGCACAGCGCCAAGGAGCTCAAGCTGCTGGAGGAAAGGGGCCTCATTGAATACAAGACCACAGTTGAAAAGGGAAGGAAAGTAGCTCGGCTTGCACTAACTGACAAGGCCTGGGACTGGGCCTCCACCACACCTCCAACGGCCATTGCCCGTTCCAAGTCACCGGAGGCAGCAGTCGTTTTGCAAAAGGTCTTGGAAATTTTGGTGGACTACGTGCAGCGGGAGAGCGTTCCCTTGGCCCATGTCCTCAAGCCAGCCGGCTCTGGCCAACCTCCTTCCGATTTTGGCCAAGCAAAAGTCGATCCCGCCTTCCTCGAGAAGGTCTTTCGAACTTGTGAGGAGATGGGAGGACGCCACTCCCGGGTTTACCTATCAGATCTGCGCCAAAGATTTCCCCAAGTTCCACGCCAGCAACTGGATCAGGCTCTTGTGGCTTTAGATCGCCAGACCAAGATTGTATTGATGCCTATTGACGATCCCTTATCTATCACTCCCGCAATCGAGGCGGCAGCTATTACCCTCTCCGGCGCCAAAAGATACTTTCTGCGAATTAGGAGTTAAGCATGCAGAGTGCAGAAGAACAACAAAAGGCCCTTGAGGCTCTCAGGGAAGTTGATTTTGATTGGACGGTTCACCTGAAGAAAATCTGGCAGCCACCAGAGTTTGACGTCCCCGATCTTAATGGAGAAGTTAGAAAGCGGCTATTTGAGCGGCTGGAGAAGTTGATCCAATCCCCCCAAAGCGAGTCTCCGCTGGGGATCCCTGTCCTCGGCAGCAGCGGTACTGGGAAGACCCACCTGCTCAGGGTATTGAGACAGCGCTGCTTTGAAAGGGGCGTGGGATTTGTCCTGGTGGACATGACAGATGTGAAAGATTTCTGGAAAACGGTAGTTCAAGGGTACCTTACATCCCTGATACAGGAAGAGCCAGATGGAAGAAGTCAGTTAAGAAAGGTTCTCGATCAAATCTTCCTGAAGGCCCTGGCCAGTCCTAAGAAGGCAGAAGAGATTGCCGAATTTCCTCCTGACCTCTTGGTCAGAGTTGTCAACCGAGTTCTGCAATGGCTGTTTACTCAAGATAAGAGTAAAACACTTAAGTATCAAGACTGTGTGCGGGCCATGATTTTGGCCAACTCTGCCGACTTTGCAATAGCTGCAGCTGGAATTAGCTGGATAGAGGGCCTAGGTGTAGATGATCCGGAGACGAAGCAAAGGTTTGGCTTTGTCTCGCCAGGCTTAACTCCCAGCGAGATCGTCGCGGGGCTTTCTTGGCTCATGAGCCTGAGGGGGCCCACTGTAGTTGCTTTGGATCAACTGGATCCAATCATTATGCAATTTCATATAGCTTCAGAAGAATCAGGGGCAGAAGCAAAGGCCACGGAAAATATCATTCACAGCATTGGAGGCGGTCTTATTGCGCTACGAGATTATCTCTCTCGATCTCTTGTGGTTGTCTCCTGCCTAGAACACTCTTGGGAAATCCTAACAAAGACGGCTGTTTCTACGCTTTCAGGTCGCTTTGAGTCCCATTCTGTCTTTACGCTTCTTCCCTCTGCAGGTACTGCTGAGGCTGTTGTTGTCCCTCGCTTAGAAAAAGCCTATCGCAAGGTTGGCTTTACCCCTCCCTATTCCTCCTACCCCTTTAAGCCGGAGTTTTTTGAAAGTAATCAATTTCTATCTCCTCGAGCTCTTTTGCAAAAATGCCATGAGCACAGAGAGAGCTGCTTGAAAGAAGGGAAAGTTATCGAGTTAGGATCCTCCGGTTCTCCTCTTACTACTTCAAGTGCTTCTCTGCAGGAACTGGATCGCGAGTTTGAGAAGTTCAAGCAAAATGCTGATATCTCTCCATATTTACAGGAAAACAAAGATGAGCCATGGAAAGAACTTTTGACTTCTGTATGTGACTTTCTCGTTCGGCAAGCAAAGTTGCCGGCCAGCATCGGCACCCAAATTGAAATGGATTTCCCTGGAGCCACAAGCTTTTCCCAGATGCATTCTCGTTTGCGCCTGATCTTCCATGAGGCCAACGAGCGAGAAAAGCACCTTTGTCTGATAGCCATCCAGTCAGGTAATCCCAAGGCCTTCCAGGCCCGCTTGGGAGCCGCCAAGACAGCCGCCGGGATCGATCCGGCCCTGCGATCTCGCAAGCTGGTGGTGGTGCGCACGATACCAGTGCCCAGAGGCCGGGTAAGCCAAAAATTGTGGCAGAGTTTTCTTGCGGAGGGCGGGATCCACTGGCAGCCCAGCGAAAGGGCAATCAGGGTTCTGCTGGCCCTAGAACAGCTCAAATCCAGGCCCGGTTTTACGGACTGGCTGGCCGAGCGGCAACCCCTTGCCCAACTGGCAGCCGCCGAGCCTGATTCGGGTTTGGCCAAGATCCTCGCCTGGCTGAAGGAAGGGATCCCTGGGCAGGAAACTCCAAAAGGGGATTTCTCACTTTCTAGGGTAGAGAACGGCAAGGCCCCTCAAGCCAAGCAGGATCTGCACCTGACAGGTTTGTTTGTCGGGCGGCGTTGGGTGGCCAACCGAGAAGGGGATCCGGTCTTTCTGCCCGTCCCAGAGCTGGTGCGGCACACCGTGATCCTGGCCGGCAGCGGCTCTGGGAAAACGGTGCTTTTGCGACGCATCGTGGAGGAGGCAGCTTTGCAAGGGATCCCTTCCATCGTTATCGATGCTGCCAACGACTTGGCCCGCCTGGGGGATCCCTGGCCTGCTGCCCCCCAAGGCTGGACAGAGGAAGACCAGGCCAAGGCAGAGCGCTACTTTGCCCAAACCGAAGTGGTGATTTGGACCCCTGGGCTGGCAGCAGGTAACCCCCTCACCCTCGCCCCCCTGCCGGACTTTGCTGCGCTGGCTGACGATCCTGAAGAGCTGGATCAGGCCGTCGACATCGCCTGGGGCACCCTTCAGGAAATCGTGGCCCCCGGCAAGACTGTCAGCGACCAACTGAAGCGGGGAGTTCTCAGGGCAGCTTTGAAGTACTTTGCCACCCACCAGCCCGGATCCCTGGCCGAGTTTGCCGAGTTCCTGGCAGATCTGCCCCCAGAAGCAGGAGCCGATATCAGCAAGGCTCCGCAACTGGCCCTGCAGATGGCCAATCTCCTCAAGGCTGCCATGGTCAACAACAAGCTGCTCAGTCAAAGCGGCACGGCGTTGGATCCGGCCAGCCTGTTGGGGCTGGGCGCAGGCTATGGCAAAACCCGCGTGTCGGTCATCAACCTGGTGGGTCTTCCTACCCTGGGCGAACAGCAGCAATTTGTAAACCAACTGGCCATGGCGCTGTTTGCCTGGATCAAGAAAAACCCCGCTCCGCCGGAAGCGCCAGTGCGCGGGCTGTTGGCCATCGACGAGGCCAAAGACTTTGTGCCCTCCCAGGGGACTACCCCCTGCAAGCAGAGCCTGCTGCGCCTAGCCGCCCAAGCGCGCAAATACGGCCTGGGCCTCATTTTCGCCACCCAGGCTCCCAAAAGCATCGACCACAACATTATTGCCAACTGCTCCACCCAGTTCTTTGGCCGGGTCACGTCGCCAGCGGCTATCGAGGTGGTGCGCGAGCAAATTGCCCAGAGGGGGGGAAGCGGCGAGGATGTAGCGATCCTGAAGGTGGGGCAATTCTACCTCTCCTCGCAGGAGCTTCACCCGCCCTGCAAAGTCCAAACTCCCTGGTGCCTGTCTTTCCACGCCCCTACCCCTCTAAGCGAAGCTGAGGTGATCCAGCGCTCTCAAGGCAGCCAATCCTAAGATCCTGCCTGGCGCCCTGCTCTGGAACGGTTGCCCCTTCCCCCAGCTAGCAGTTGGCAAGGATCTGGACGGGAGTTATGCTGCCTTAAGACGTTGGCCGGGAAGGGGCAATGGGATCAGTCAAAAGACAAGCTCGGATTTTGCTCTTGCTGGCAATTGGGGCTTGGCTGAGCTGGGGGACACTGGTCTGGTCTGCCCCCTCCTGTAGGGAGCGGGAGCCGCGCTTGCTGCGGCAAATCCTGGCCGCGCTGGGCCGTCCCCAGGTGGCGGTGGAAGAGGTGGCTCTGTTCGATACGGATCAATGTCTGGTTCAGTTGGTATTGGATCGCCGCGGGCTGAGCGGATCCCTGCCGCCGGAGATTGGCCAATTCCACCGCCTGCGGGCTTTGTCTCTCAGTTACAACCAGCTTTCTGGCCCCATCCCCGCCGAGCTGGGGCAACTGAGCGAGTTGGAAAACCTGTTTCTGGACTATAACCAGTTCTCCGGCCCCATTCCGCCGGAGCTAGGGCAACTGCACAAGCTGCGGGGGTTGTTTTTGGATCACAACCAGCTCTCCGGGCCTATTCCTGCCGAGCTGGGGCAGCTCAGCCGCCTAGAAAACCTCAGCCTACAAAACAACCAGCTCAGCGGCGCCATTCCCAGCCAACTGGGCCAGATGAGCTCCCTGAGGGGCCTGTTTTTGGATCGCAACCAACTCTCTGGGCCCATTCCGCCCCAACTGGGGCAACTGCGCCACCTGGAGAATCTGTACCTGTCGGACAACCGCCTCAGCGGATCCCTGCCGCCAGAGCTAGCCCAACTCAAGCAATTACGGGATCTGCGCCTGGCCCGTAACCAGCTCACAGGCGAGTTGCCCGGCTTTTTGGCAGAACTGCCGCGGCTGGAACGGCTCCACATTGAGGGCAACCCTGGCCTCTGCCTGCCGGCGGCCCTGTCGAGTTGGTTTGCCAGTCTCACTCCAGGGGATCCTCCTTCCGCTCGCCCCTGCCCCTAGGTCTGGGATCTAGGATACTGGGATCAGGTGTCCACAGCCCCCTACGCGAACAGTTAGCCATGTATACCCTGGAATTGCTTCTGAAGGGAAATCCCGCCCCCATCGTCATCCACCAAAAAGAGGAGGAAGCGGCCAACCGCGCCTATCAGAGTGTGGTTGAAGCTCTTCGCAACGGATCCCCGCAGAGCCTGGAGCTAACCTGCGACCGCACTGGCAAAAAGGTGTTCTTGCTTACCGGCGAGCTGTGTGGTGTGCAGATGACCTCCTCCAGGTCCGGCGCTGCACCCCTGGGAGTCCGACCTGGGTTTTTGGCCCAGCTGCAGAGCTAAGGCCACCTCTCTAGGAGTCTCTTGTATGAAGACTCCCCTCCCTAGCCGAGAATCCTCGTTGGCCATCCGGGTGGAGGGCTTGACCTTTGCCTGGCCAGGGCGTCCGCCGGTTCTGCAGGAGTGCAGCTTTGCCATTCCCAAAGGCCAGTTGTGGATGCTGCTGGGGCCCAATGGCAGTGGCAAGTCGACATTGCTACAACTGCTGTCGGGAGTGCTCACCCATCCCCAGCCCCTGGCGGGGTTCTGGGAGGTGCAGGGGCGGCTAGGCTACGTGTTTCAAAACCCGGATCAGCAGCTGTTTATGCCAACAGTGGGGGCGGATGTAGCTTTTGGGTTGGGAGCAGAGCCCCTCACGTTGGAAGAAATCCAGAAGCGGGTAGAGATGGCCCTGGAGCAGGTGGGCTTGCGCCACTTGATCCGCCGCCCCATTCACGGCCTTAGCGGTGGGCAGAAGCAGCGGGTGGCAGTGGCTGGGGCCCTGGCCCGGCACTGCGAAGTTCTGCTGTTGGACGAGCCAACGGCTCTCTTGGATCCCGATAGCCAAAAGGATCTGCTGCGCTGCATCCGCCGCCTGGTGGATCAAGAGGGGATCACTGCCCTTTGGGTAACCCACCGGCTGACAGAGCTGGAATGGGCAGACGGGGCAATCTTTCTGGCGCAAGGACAGGTGCGCCAACAGGGATCCCCAGAACAGGTGCGGCAACAGATTAGCCAATTGTTTGGCAGTTGGAGGTGATCCCGAAGAGATTGCAAAAGCGTGGCGGCGACCCCCTGCCGCTGTCCCTTAAAATTAAAAGTGAAAGCAACGAGATAGATCGGTTGGCAGTTAAGGCACTCTTTGAGACTCAGCGGTAGGGCCAGTAGACAGATTTTGCCCTAGCGGAGGTCGTTGCCAACCGCCTATATCCGGGGGCTACAGGCCCCGTCCTGTCTAAAGGAGCTTGAGCATATGGGACTGTCTGAAGTCATTGCCAAAGAGCTGGAAAATGCCCGCAAGATCTGCTCTGAGTACGGCGAAGGGGATCCCCATTGCCGTGCAGCCTGGGATGCTGTGGAGGAAGTGTTGGCAGCCCGCAGCCACCAGCAAAAGGCTCCTAGCAGCCTAGAGCAGCACTGCGCCGAAAACCCTGATGCTGTCGAGTGCCGGGTTTACGACACCTGAAGGGGTCCCTGGCCCTTAGTAAAAGAGCTCGTGCTTATACTGCTGCAGCCGCTCGAGCCGTACTGGTAAGCTAGGAAGATGCTCTCCTCCGCTCTTCTCTGTGGGTGGGGAGCTAAGCAGCAAGCAGGGGGTGGGGTAGCTTCTCCCTTTAGGAAGAAGGCTTTTGGGGGAAACTAGTCCACTGCCACGGCTGTAGCCACCAGACAATAGCTATTGCCAACACTGCCAGTTGGGGTAGCAGCGTTTGCCAGGTGGGATAAATCCCCAGCCAGCGTAGCCTGGGGATCCCAGCTAGAGCAGTGGTGGGCAACCAACTTGCTGCTTGCAAAGCATGGAGGCCGCTGCCCAGGAACTTAAAGCCCAAGTAGAAAATCAGCAGGCTTAAACCCCGGAAAAAAGCCTTCAAGGGCAGCTTTAGCCCCACCTGCAGCAGCAAAACCGCCATCCCCCCTAGGATCAGGGCTCCCAAGCCGATCCCCAGCCAGAGATCCTTGGGTGCTAGGGAAGGGGCCAATCCCACATAAAACAACACCGTTTCCGCCCCTTCGCGAAACACCGCCGTAAAGGCCAGGAAAGCTAGGGAGAAAATCTGGCCCCTGGCAAGCGCTGCCTGGGCTTGTTCTTGCACAAAGGTTTGCCAAGCGGCAATGGCGGCCCGCCGGTGCAGCCAAAAGCTGACGGAAAACAACAGACCTGCTGCCACCAGCCCAGTGATCCCCTCCAGCACCTCTTGGCGGGTGTGGGTAAGGAGCTGCTGGAAAAACAGCTTGACTAAGAGGCCAAGCAGCACGGCGGCCAGTAGACCCACTGCTCCTCCCAGCCACACCCATTGGCGCTGGGCCGACTGCCCGCTCTTACTGAGAAGCGCCACCAGGGCCAACAGCACCAAGAGAGCCTCCAGGCCCTCCCGCAGCAGAACCAAGGCAGCATCCCAAAAGGTGTAGTCCGACATGCTCACCCCAGCAGGTGGCTCAAAAAAGCTGCCCTTGGCAAAGCCTAGGCGTTGGCTGGAATAAACTTCAGGGCTGCCGAGTTAATGCAGTAGCGCAAGCCCGTTGGCGGGGGGCCGTCTGGAAACACATGCCCCAAATGGCCGCCACAGCGGGAGCAGTGCACCTCAGTGCGCGGCACGAGCAGTTTCCAATCTGTCTTGGTGCCAATCACATGAGGGGCAATGGGTTCCCAAAAACTGGGCCAGCCAGTGCCACTGTCGTACTTGGCTGCCGAGGAAAAGAGCTCCTGCCCACAGCCAGCACAGACATAGATCCCTGGCGCCTTGTGGTTGTAGTAGGCATTGCGGAAGGGGGGCTCAGTTCCTTCTTGACGCAGCACGTAGTACTGTTCTTCAGTAAGCAGCTGGCGCCACTCGGCGTCGCTCTTGGTTACAGGATAACTTGGTTGAGCCATTGGCTGTTGCTCTCTTTTCGATCCCCATTCTAACCACTCCTCCAGCAAGCCAGGAAAGGCCGGGGGTTTCTATGAGTTCTATCGGAGACTTCTATCCCCAGCCGGGGGTACACTCCCGCTACAATGGGCAGGGGCAAGGCGGGTTTTGAGGTTTCTTATGTTGCTGGTTGGCTCAGGGGCCAAGTTTGTGCAACAGCTCGAGCAATCTGGGGCTTTGGCCATGTTTGTTACCCCGGAAGGGGGATCCGAAGGGCACTACCTGCGGCGGCTGCGCGGGGCCGGCTATGAGGTGGTTACCCTCTCCAGCAAGGGAATTGGGGATCTGGCCAGCTATTTAACGCGCAGCCATGGGGTGCGGCCTGCCACCCTAGGGAAATCGCAGCGGCGCACCTATTTCTACCCCTCGTTGATTGAGCAGTACCGCGCCAGCCTGCCCCCCAAAGCCAAAGGACTGGTGTTTTGGTTTTACGAGGGGCATGTCCTCAGCCGGCAAGAGCTCTCCTACTTGGTGAAGCTGAGCCAAGAAGACAAGGGCGTGAAATTTGTGGTGGAGCTGGCTCGAGAGCGATCAATTCGGTGGCAACCCCTGAAGGACGCCCTGCAGAGCGCCTGAGGATTGGCTCAGACTCTCAGAGAATTCTTTGCTACTATCTCAAGTAGGCGGCCTTGCTGGTGGCTGTATCTGTGACCTCGCCGAAAGCTTCGCTGCAACAGGGTACTTGGTTTAAGCTCATCTGCGGCGCAAGTTTCCACCACTTGCCCTCAATTCGGGAGTTAGCCTTTCTCTACACGCTGGCCGGTGCCGACTGCATTGACGTTGCCGCTGAGCCGGCCATTGTACGGGCTGCGCAGCAAGGGATCCAGCGAGCCCAAGCCGAAGACCCGCAGGCGGGATCCCCATGGCTGATGGTTAGCCTCAACGACGGTGAGGATGTCCATTTCCGCAAGGCCGTCCTGACGGAGGCTGCCTGCCCGGCCGAATGCTCACAGCCTTGTGTGGCGGTCTGCCCCCCCCATGCCGTGGTGCCGCTGGGTGCGCCGGCGTCTGCCTCTGTTCAGGTTCACATCCAGGCAGATCTGTGCTATGGCTGTGGCCGCTGCGAGCCTGTTTGCCCCTACCAGCGCATCACCACCCTCGGCTACCAGGTGGCGGTGGCGGAAGTCTTGCCCTGTTTGCTGGAGCTGGGCGTTCAGGCGGTGGAAATCCACACCCGTGTTGGCCGGCAGAAGCAGTTTGAGCAAGTGTGGGGATCCCTGCGGCCATGGCTGGGGCAGCTGCAGGCCGTTTCGATTAGCTTTAACGAGGGTCCCGGCCTGGAGGCCTATTTGCGGGATGTGTTGGCCTTGATGGATCCCTTGCCGGAGGTGTTGATCTGGCAGGTGGATGGCCGGCCCATGAGTGGAGACATTGGAGCTGGCACCAGCAAGGCCACCCTAAGGTTGGCCCGCAAGGTGTTGGATATGGGCCTGCCTGGCTATGTGCAACTAGCAGGAGGAACCAATGCGCAAACGGTGTCGCTGTTGGATCCCTCTTGGCCAGTGGCGGGGATTGCCTTTGGCAGCTATGCCCGACAGTTGGTGGCTGCCTATCTCGAGGAAGGGTCTGGCCTGGCAACAGGGATCCTGTTGGCCAAGCAGTTGGTGCAGCAGGTAAAGCAGCGGCCAGTTGCCCTCCGACAGAGCTGTCTTTCCAGTGTTTAACAGCGTCGCTCGACCGACCATGAGTTTCTCAGCCCAGCCCTTTAACCCGGCGGTGGACTTGCAGAGGAACCCCCACCTCCTAGGTGAACACACCCCCTTCCCTGGACAAGTCCTTTACAACGACGACCTCAACAAGCTCCTGGACGTTCTGCCTGCAGCCATCCGGGAGCGGCTGCAGCAGCATCCCTACTTGGATCGGCTGGTGGAGGTGGTTCTGGATTTGGGCCGCCGCCCAGAAGCTCGTTTCCCCGGCTTTGCTGAGTACCTCTCCGAAGAAGTGGTTAGCCGCGCCGACCTGGATTTGGTCATCAGCCAAGTGGGAGAGTTTAGCAGCGACAACCGGGCTGGCATTGCCTCAACTCTGCACCGGATTAGCGCCATCCGCAACCGCCAGGGCACAATCATCGGCCTGACCTGTCGGGTGGGCCGCTGCGTGGTCGGCGTCATCAACATGATCCGCGATCTGGTGGAGCAGGGCCGCTCAATGCTGTTGCTGGGCCGACCAGGGGTGGGTAAAACCACTGCCCTGCGAGAAATTGCCCGCGTTTTGGCGGACGAGCTGCACAAACGAGTCATTATCATTGACACCTCCAACGAGATTGCTGGCGATGGCGATGTGCCCCACCCAGGGATTGGTCGAGCCAGACGCATGCAGGTGGCCAGTCCCGAGCTGCAGCACAAGGTGATGATTGAGGCGGTGGAAAACCACATGCCGGAGGTGGTAATCATCGACGAGATTGGCACTGAGCAGGAGGCTTTGGCCTCCCGCACCATTGCCGAGCGGGGGGTTCAACTGGTGGCTACTGCCCATGGCAACCGCATCGAAAACTTGATCAAAAACCCCACCCTCTCGGACCTCATAGGCGGGATCCAATCCGTCACCCTGGGGGATGAGGAGGCACGGCGGCGGGGCTGCCAGAAGAGTGTCTTGGAGCGCAAGGCTCCCCCGACTTTTGAGATTGCAGTGGAAATGCTGGAGCGGCACCGCTGGGTTATCCACGAAGATGTGGCAGCCACTGTGGATCGCCTCTTGCGCAACCGCGAGGCGTCAATCCAAATACGCAGCCTGGACGAACGCGGCCAAGTGGTGATTGTGCGCAGTACCACCGCCATGAACGAACGCCCCGCCCTCTCTCGACCGCAGTGGCCGCCTGCTGACAGCACCCTGTCCTCCCTGGGAAGCAGCTGGGGCCGCTCTAGCTGCATGGAGCCTTTACCTTTGGAGCCGGTTGCGACCCGTCTGCAGCAGCCTGGCTTGTCCTCAGTAAAGGGGGAGGAAGCCGTCTCCTCCTCAGCGGTGCCTCTACCTAGCCCTCAGTCAGAGCCCAAAGCCGAGGAGGAAGAGGAAGTAGAGCTCCAGCAGGATCCGGAGGGACCTCTAAGGATCTATCCCTACGGAGTTAGCCGTTTCCATCTGGAGCAGGTCATCCGAACCCTGCAGCTGCCGGCGCAGGTTACTAAAGACTTGGATGAGGCCGACATTGTCTTGGCTTTGCGATCCCAGGTGCGCAGCCGCTCCAAGATTCAGCAACTGGCCCACTCCCGCCAGATCCCCATTCACACCGTCAAGGCCAATACCTTGATTGCTCTGGCTAGCGCCCTGCGCCGCATCCTTAATATTGAGGAGGGGGCTGATTCTGACCTGGAGCTGTTTATTCAAGCTAGCTCTGGGGAAGAAGCGGAAGCTCTGGAGGAAGCTCGCCTGGCGGTGGAGCAAATTGTTATCCCCAAGTCGCAGCCGGTGGAACTCCTCCCCCGCTCTGCCCACATTCGCAAGCTGCAGCATCAGTTAGTGGAGTACTATCACCTGCGAGCTCAGAGTTTTGGCGAGGAGCCCAACCGCCGCCTGCGCATCTATCCCAACTAGGGGGTCCAGGGCTCCCCTAGCAGAGAGCCGGCAATCATCCCCGCCAGCAGGATAAAGCCCTGCACTACGTTTTCGCCAAAGATAGCTGGGTAAAGGCGGGGGGAAGGGTTAAGCCGGTGAAGCTGCCAGGTTTGCCGAGCCCAGAGACCAGCGGCAACAGCCAGGGTGAGGAAGTAAACCCCGTGCAAACGTAGGCTGAGCCCTGCCCCCAAGAGGGCAAGGGTGGTCCCCAGGAAAAAGAGCCCCACCGCCGTCGGTGTTTGTCGGCCAAAGAAACGGGCACTGGAGTGGATCCCGGCCCGCTCATCGTCTTCTCGATCCGAGAGGGCATAGACCGTGTCAAACCCCAGGGTCCATAGCACTGTGGCCAGCCACAGCCAGCCTAGTCCTTCCTCCCACAGGGGTAGTCGGGGATCCTGACCCCTCACCGCCGTCCAACTGATGAGCACGGCAAACCCCCAAGCCAGGGCCAGAACCAGTTGGGGCACTGGAAACACCCGCTTGGCCCCTGGGTAGAGCAAAATCACCGGCACTGCCGCCACGCAGAGGGCAAAGCTGACCGGGTTGAGAAACAGCGCCAGTCCCCCCGCACAGGCCAAGCACAGCACTGCCATTGCCATGCCGACGCCAACACTCAATTCGCGACTAGCTAGAGGGCGGCTGCGGGTGCGCTCCACCAACGGATCCAAGTCCCGATCCCAAAGATCGTTGATGACACAGCCTGCCCCGCTAGCCGCCAAACTGCCCAGAATGATGATCCCGACCAGGGGCCAGGGCGGCGTTCCCCTTCCGGCTAAAAAGGCTCCCCACAGGGCGGGGATCATCAAAATCAGGCGTCCCGCCGGCTTGTGCCAGCGCAGCAGCCGTAAAATTGCTCCGCCAGTCGCCCAGAGGGCAGAACGAGAACCCGACATAGGCAGGCTGCGCCAGTGGCCTAAAGGCAGCTCCGCCGTGATCTTAAATCATCCTAAACCAACCGCTGGTGGAACCCTTGCGGTTCCAGCGGACTTTCGAAGTGGGATTTGGCACCTTTTCTTCCCTCTATTGGCCGGCCTGGCAAGTTTGATATCCTAGCCAGCGGCTGCTGATGACTTTTCCCTGTGAGCAAGCGAGGCGGAGTTTGCCATGCAAGCAACCCTTTCCATGACCAGTCACCTTTCCCACCCTATGGAAGCTTCCCCCCTCTCGGAGACCCTGCTGGTGGTGGAGGATGAGGATGCCATCCGAGAAACGGTTGCCCTTGCCCTTGAAGAACAGGGGTACCGAGTTTTGCAAGCAGCGGATGGTCGAGAAGCGCTAGAGCTGGTGCATACAGCTGAGCGGCTGGACTTGATGATCCTCGATCTAATGCTGCCCAGTTTGAATGGCTTGGATCTATGCCGTCTGTTGCGTAGGGAGGGTAACACCCTCCCCATTTTGATGCTGACAGCCAAAAGCAGCGAGGCCGACCGGGTGATGGGCCTGGAGCTGGGGGCCGACGACTACCTAACTAAGCCTTTTGGAATGCGGGAGCTCATTGCCCGCTGTCGCTCCGTGTTGCGCCGTCGGCAGCAGGCCTACGCCAGCGAGGCCACGGTGCTCCGCTACGGGGATATTTGCATGTTTACCCAGGAGTGCCGGGTGTTGGTGCGGGGGGTGGAGGTGAGTCTCTCGCCCAAGGAGTTTCGCCTGTTGGAGCTGTTCATGTCCAATCCCCGCCGCGTTTGGACGCGGGAACAGCTTCTAGAGCGGGTTTGGGGATCCGACTTCATGGGTGACAGCAAAACTGTGGATGTCCACATCCGCTGGCTGCGGGAAAAGCTGGAGGTGGATCCCAGTAACCCCGAGTATTTGGTAACGGTGCGCGGCTTTGGCTATCGCTTTGGCTAGGGTTGGGAGCTTCTCTCGCGCCAGCGGCGGGCAAAGGAAAGGGCCTCGGCACGGGTTTGGATCTGACCCGAAGCTTGGGCTTCCTGGAGATCTTGCAACAACTGACCTACCCAGGGACCGGGCCGACCGCCTAAGGTGTGCAGCAGGTCGCGGCCATCCAGGAGGGGCACCAGATGGGCCAGGGGATCCTGGGGATCTTCGTAGCGCTGGAGCCAGGGCTCTATCTTTTGGGGGCTGCTACTGGTGGCGGCTGCCAGGAGGGCCAGGCCGCCAAAGAGGGATCCCGCCTGGTGATAGAGCCGCCACTGTTGGCTGGGTGGGGGGGAGTGGGTTAGGAGGGGCTGGAACTGGGGCAGAAGCTGGTGCAGTTTTTGAATGGCCCGCATCTCTGCCCGGCTGAAACGCAGCCGTTCCAGCTCCGCTTCCACTGTCTCGGCGGGGGTGCCCGCCGGATCCCACAGTAGGGCTGCCACCACCGTTGCCAAGAGGGCGCTGCGCCGATCCGCCAAAGGCTGGGCCAGCTCCGCCAGCGTGCGGGGGTACTGGAGCTGCCAGATCTCAGCCCATTGCCACACTGCCTGAGCCTGGGCAAAGCCGCAGCTCTGGGGCGTTAGGCGGGGCAGCCAAGCCACCAGCAACCCTGCCGCCACCGCTGCCTGCAGCTGGGCCAGGCCCGGGATGCGGGTCTCCAAGAGGGCCACCACCTCGGTCCGTACCCGCTCTGCTGCCACCCTGGCCAAGAGGGAAGCCCGCTGGCCAATCGCCTCTGCCGTGGCTGGATCCAGCACAAACCCCAGCTGAGCTGCCTGGCGATAGGCCCGCAACAGCCGCACTGGATCGGCGCTGAGGTTGTCGGGGTGAACCATACGCAGGCACCCTTGCTCAATGTCTGCCCGACCGCCCGTAGGATCCAACAGTTGCCCCTCTTGCAGCGCCAGGGCGAGGGCGTTGCAGGTGAAGTCCCGCTGGCGCAGATCCGCCTCTGGCGTGGGGCCCACCTGCAGGGCTACGTCCACCGTCGCCGCCGTGGGAGGAGAAGCCCTTCCTTGGCCCAGCACAATGCGGGCAATCTGTCGCTCCGCATCCAGCACCACAAAGCCAGCCTTCAGCCGCCGTGCCACCCCCGCCGCCCACCCCACGGGATCGGCTGGACACATTAAGTCCAGATCCAACGGCCCCTTGGGGTCGCTAGGCTGGCCCCGCAGCCAAGCTAGGTAGGCATCCCGCAGGGATCCCCCCACCCAGTAGCTCCCCTGGGGCAGCCACTCTTTGGGAAAGGGCAGCCGTTGGTAGAAATAGTCCAGCAGCCACTCGGTCAGCAGGGCTTTGCTCATCGATTGGGTAGAGCGGGGAAACTTCCCGAAGGATTATCCCTAGGCTGCACAAAAACAAGCAATTACTTTGGGGGATCTAGCCCTTGCTGGCCCAGAGATCACTCCAGTAGCGAGCTGCCCACTGCCGCCGGCACAAGCGCAGGTGTTGGAGGGAGCAAATGGGGCCGCACCAGCGCCACCAGGCCAGCAATAAACAGGGGGTCGGCATTCAGCGCTGGCACGCGGCGAAACTCGCGGATCCCAGCCTGGTGGGCCAGCTCCCGATACTCAATGTCGATTTCCTGGAGGGTTTCGATGTGCTCCGACACGAAGCTAATTGGCACCACTAGGAGTTGCCTTACCCCCTGCGCGGCCAGTTCCGGGATCACCGTCTCGGTGTAGGGCTGCAGCCAGCGCACGGAGCCCACTCGGCTTTGATAGGAGAGGGTGTAGCGATTGGGGCGCCCAACTTCGCGCCAGATGAGCTGGACACAGGCTTCCATCTCCTGCTGGTAGGGATCCCCGGCCTGGGTAACATAGCTTTCGGGAATGCCGTGGGCGCTAAAGAGCACGTGAACGCTTGCTGGATCTGCAAACGCATCCAACTGCTGCCGGATGGCCCTAGCCATGGCCTGGACATACTGGGGCTGATCATACCAAGAGCAGATCTGGCGGCGCTCGATGCGGGCCAGCTCCGGATCCTCAGCCCAGAGGCGATCCAGCAGCTTGAAGCTGGAGCCAGTCGTGCTGATGGAATACTGCGGGTACAGGGGCAGCACCACCAGGCGGGTGATCCCATCTAACTTGATCTGCTGCACCACCGACTCAATAAGCGGGTGCCAGTAGCGCATGGCTACATACACCGGCACATCGTAGCCCTCCGCCACCAGCTGTGCCTGTAGCTCTTGCGCCTGCGCAGCGGTGATGCGCCGTAAAGGGGATCCCCCCCCAATAGCCGCGTAGTTGCGCCGGGATTTGGGCGCCCGCAGCGTGGAGATGGCCCAGGCAAACACTCTCTGGAGAAAGGGAAAGGGCAGACGGATTAGTTCCGGATCGGCAAAGAGGTTGTAAAGAAAGGGCTGCACATCCGCCTGGGTCTCTGGCCCCCCCAAGTTCAGCAGGAGCACGCCGCTTTTGGACATAACAAGCTCGATGACCTTCCTTATCCACTCTAGGAGGTCTTGTCCCCCAGCGGGAACTTTCTCAACTTTCCCTTGGCTCCTGCCCCCCACCTGGGGATCCCGTCCCCCTCCACCGCTGCTTAGGCCGGCCTAGAACGCTTGGCCGCGGTAAACTCTCTGCAAGGCCGGCGCGACCCCATAGCAATCGACATCGGCCAGGCTCAACTTCAAGCGAAGTGTATTGAGCAGCCTCTGGTAGGAGGGCACAAAAGCCGTTTTGGCAATGGCTGGGGCAGCAACGGAGGGATCCCGAGCTGGGGCAGCCGTCTCTAGCGGGCAGCCCCGGTAGCGGAGCAGACCAGACCTATAAGCCGAGTACCCACCTTGGCCGGGATCCACCGTCAGGCCGCGAAACTGGATCGCCCCTGGACGCGAGGCTTGTCGGTAGCGCAGATAACGCCCCCAAAGCTGGGCCAGCCCCTCTGGCAAAGCCTCAGGCCGAACGTGGAAGCGCTCCGGTAACAGGCGGTCATTGAGAAAGCCGATGAGCCCAGACCAAACTAGCCAGAGGAAAGCTCCCACAAGGCGGGCAACAGGAAAGGAGGAGATCTTCATAGTCAAAGCCGAAAAGGTGAGGGGGGAGGGAATTGCCAGCAATTATACCAGCCCCGATGAAGGAGGATGCTCATCCTGAACACTTGCCCACTGACCGTTCTGCTACAATGGGCCCAAGGCTTGGGTGTTGCTGTTGGATCCCGGGAGCGCACCGACCCGCAAACTTCACCTCAATGAGCAGCTAAGACTATGACCTGGCGCGGCAACATCACCCCCCTGGATCGGCTGTGGGGATCCCTTCCCTATCTTTTGCCGTTGGTAGCGGCTCTCCCCTTCGGCTTTGTGCCCTCTGGCTTGTTTCAATCTCTGCCAAGTTTGATCCCCATTTTTAGTCCGCTGCTGCGTTTGCTGCCTCTAGCCACCGGCTGGCTGGGGGTGGGGTTGTTTTTTGCCCTCCTCTTTTTCGTAATCCGCAACAGCCGCATCGCCCACTTTGTTCGCTTCAACACCATGCAGGCACTGTTGCTCAACATAGCCCTGTTTCTGGTGCAGGTGCTGATGCAGGTGTTTGCTATGCTCTTTGGCAGCCTGGGTCTAGTGGAAGTGAGCAGCATTCTGGCCAACACTGCCCTTCTGGGAGTGATTGCTGTCACTCTCTACGCTTGGGTACAGAACCTGCGCGGCCACTATGCGGAGGTGCCAGTGCTCTCTGAGGCGGCCTACGCTTGGCTTCGCTATTAATTCCTGGCAAAAAAGCCGTCCGTTGGGCCAACGCCTGGCAGCAAGGGCAGAAACTGCCCTGCCGCCTGGGGCTATCGAAAACATTCGCCTGGTACGCAAGCAAGTATGGGAGAGGGGGCGGGCCTTTGGAGCGGGAGAGCTTGGCCCGGTGAGAGGGTAAAAGCGTTGCGCCAAGCGCGACTGCTGGTTGGGCTTGTGCTGCTGACTGGCGTGCTGGCCCTGCTCTGGCCGATGCTGCAGCGGGGCTATCCCATCACTCATTCCACTCACTTTAACCTCAGCTGGGCCTTTCAGTATCAGCGCCAATTTTTCGGCGGGCAGCTTTACCCCCGCTGGCTGGAGTATTCCAACTTCGGCTACGGCAACCCCACCTTTGCCTTCTATCCGCCCCTGTGTATGGTGGCCACTTTGCCCTTTCGAGCCCTGGGGCTGGATATGCTCGGCTCTTTGGTGGCCAGCATGGGCCTAGCGATGGCGGTCTTGGGGCTGGGGCTATACCTTCTGCTGCGGCAGGTACTTCCTTGGGCTTTGGCGTTGGTCTTGGCCCTCCTGAGCATGGCCGGCCCCTACTGGCTGGTGGATATCTACCAAAGGGGAGCCATAGGGGAAGTGTGGGCCATTGCCCTCTCCCCCTGGGTTTTCTGGGCCTCGCTGCAGACAATCTGCCAGTTGCAGGCCCTTTGGCCGGTTGCGGCTTTGGCCCTGAGCTATGGCCTGCTGGCGCTGTCCCACCTGCCCACCTTGCTGGTGTTTACCCTGATTTGGCTACCTCTGCCTTGGGTGGTGGGGGGAAGGGATCCCTTCTGGCCCAGGGTGGGGCGCTGCTACCTGGGGTTTGGGCTGGGGCTAGGGTGGACGGCGTTTTATCTGCTGCCAGCCTTTTGGGATCAGCGGCATGTCCAGGTGGATTTTGTCAACTTTGCCGACGAGTATACACCCCACCATCGCCTGATGGTGAGCGGGCTCATGCAGCTGCAGCCGCGCTGGACAGAGCACTGGTTTGAGAGCAACCTGGTGGGGTACTGGGTTTGGATGGCGGCGGTTCTAGGGGGGGTTGGGATCCTGGTCTTTCTGGAGTGGCTAGCCCGCCGGTCGGGGAGGAGTTTCCCATCCCAGGAAAGTGGCGCTGCCGAATCTCTTGCCAGAGCCACCCTGCTCTACAGCTTGGGGGCTAGCCTGGTGGCGCTGCTGATGATGACGGATCTGCTGGCTTGGCTCTACGAGTGGGTTTTGCCCCTGCGGCGGATTCAGTTCTCCTGGCGCTGGATGGCGGTAACGGCGGTAACCTTGCCTTGGCTAGTGGGATCTTTAGCTAGCTGGGGGTGGGGGCACAAGCGCCTGCGGCTCCCTTTGCTGGTGGGGCTCGGCCTGGCCATGGCAGTCCAAACCTGGCAGGGCTTGCAACTGGTGTCCAAAGCCGGCTTTGATCCGCCGCTTGTCCAAACTTTTCAAGAACTCGCTGCAGCCAAGCAGTTCCCCAACGAGCCCCAGGAGCGACCGGGCATTGCTTTCTTGCACCTGCACTGGCGCTTTCCCGATGGGCTGGCACTGGTGGATGCACTGGAATACCGGCCCCGCCAGGCGACGTTGCCTATGCCGCCGCCGCAGGTGGATCCGCTGGTGCAGTGGCAAGGCAGGGTGGAAGATCCGGCGGCGCGGCTCCAGGTGGAAGAGTGGCGCTATGGCTACCGTCGCTTTCGGGCGCTTAACCCCACCTCCCAAGAGCAATCCGTAGTCTTGCGCACGTTTTACTACCCCGCCTGGAGGGTACAAATCGATGGACGGTTCAGAGCGGCTGAACACAACGAGACGGGCCTGTTGCAGGTGCGCATCCCGCCGGGGGAGCATCGCGTGGAGGTGCGCTACCTGGGCACGGCGGCGGACTGGCTGGGCTGGATCTTGACCGGCGTGGCAGGAGTGCTGCTGGTGGAGCTGCGGCGGCTGCTCCGTCGGTTGGGGTTGAGGACAAGAGAGGAGGCAACACCATCTTGAGTCGCGTGGCTAATTCCCTCTCCTGGCTCAACGTGGAGCGGGCCGAGAACAGCAGCCGTTCTAGGGGATCGGGGCAGGCAGCAGGGTCACCCGCTCGCTACCGCCGTTGGGATCCCGATCAAGAGGTGAAGCAGTTGCGCCGCCACGCCGAGCACTATTTTCGAGGGCCCTGCGGGTCAGCCTGCCGGGATGGATGTAGAGCAACCCCTCTCCCCAATCCCCGAGGGTGGCACAAGAAGGCAACGACAATGGCTATAGCTGGCTCAAAGCCCAGGCAAAGGATCGGCCACCTCAAATGCCCACAGCCCCCGCTCAGCCGGGATCCGATGCAACTGTCCCCGGGGAAAGCGCCGCTGCAGCGCTGCCCCTTGCTGATTCCATACCTCCTCGTTTAGGAACAGGGTAAATGGCGGCTGTAGATCTTGGGTGGGCAACGTCTCGGGGGAAAAGACCTGCACCTCCTGTCCCGAGCCGGCAAAAAACTGGATCCAACTCTGCCAATAGATGGGCTCTCCCCAACTGAAATAGGGGTAGGCGGCGCTGGCAGCCAAGTAGAAGCGGTAGTCGGGATCCCCTTGTCGAGCTGCCACGTAGCGCCCGGTGGCTCCCACATCATTGCCCTGGGTCCAGCCTTTGCGGACAAAGTCGCCAAAGATCGCCAAGTTCCATCCGCCAATCAACAGCATCGCCCCCGCCATCGCCACTGCCGGCAGCCACTTCCTCCTTGGGGATCCCCAACGCTCCAGGAGACCGGCCACTGCCTGGATCCCTTCCAGAGTTAGGTAGGCTACAAAGGGCAGGATTACCAGCAGGCGGGTGTAGTTGGGGGCTTTGGTGATGGCCAAGCTAAAGAGCAGGTAAAGAAACAGGAAACTGCCCATACAAAGCCAGTCGTGGGGCTGGCTGCGCCCTCTAAGGAGGCGGTAGAGCCCGGATCCCAGCCCCAGCCAGATCAAAACCCCCGTCAGCGGATCCACAAAGGCATGGCCGTAGTTAGGGTAGATGTAGCCTCGGTCGTGCTGGCTAGGATCGTTGAACATGCTTAGGCCGTTGCGGAGGTTGCGCCACACCGCCTCTGCCGGCGTAGCCGCATTGACCCACATCTGCTGCAGCGCCCGCCCTTCCGGGAAAAAGAGAAATTGCTGGCGGGCATACTCGGCGCTTTCTGGGGGAGCAGTGGCAGTGGCCACCAGAATGGGCGCAGCCACCAGGAAAAACCCCAGCGCCGCCGGCACGGTTAGCTTGGCCAAAGTCCAGAAGGGGTTAACCTGCTTATCCCCTCCTTGCAGCTCCTCCCGGCCCAGGAGCAGGTAGAGGCCGCCAAACAGCAACCCCAGCAGGATCACCACCCGCCCCGGCAGATAGCCGTAAAGGGAGAAACCCGCCGCCCCTCCCCCCAAATACAAAAGCAGGGGGTTTTTTTCCCGCACGCCCTTTAAGAGCAAGGCTAGCGCTGCACACTCCACCAGCACAATCAGATTCTCCCGCATCGCCATGCGGCTGATGCCTAACAAGGCGTGGTTGGATCCCAGGAGGGCCGCTCCTGCCAAGGCCAGCCGGGGGTTCCAGAACGACCGAAAAAACCCATAGGCCACCAGAATGGTGACAACCCCGAAGGCGGCATGCATAGTGCGCACATTGACCAGGGTGACTCCCCCCATCAGCCGCGTCAGGCCGCCAAAGAGGCTGAACAGGAAGCGGGGGAAATAGAAATACTCCGGCATCAGCCCAAAGATATCGGGGTAGCGCACCCCTGAGGCCCGCCGTGCCATGGAGGTGATGACAATCTCGTCGGTGTTGATTTGAAAAGGGATGTTGGCCAGGTCGTAGAGGTAGATGGGGGCAAAAACCAGCGCCAATAGCCCCAGGTGCAGCAACTCCTGACGCCAGCGCAGCCGCGTCGGATCCCAGGGGGGCCGAGCCGGGGGAAACTGGGCTACATACAGCCCCACCAGTAGGATGCTCAGCAGCCAGATACCCATCTGCAGGACGTGGTAGCCAAACACCCCGTACCAGAGGGTCAGGGCTATTCCCAAGCCTAGGCCAGATCCCAGCAGAGCCGGGCGCCGGGAGGTTGCCAGGGTATCCCAAACTGCCATAGGACTGGAATAGCCTACTAGCCGCCTACCGCTGCTTGATCCCTCCTCCTTCTCAAAGCCAGTCCCTAGCCGTGCATCGGCTCCTTCTCCAGCTCCCGTTCCGGCTCCCTGAAGTTGGACGGATCGTAGAGGAAGCGGTTGACCTCATCCTCAAGGCGGTAGATCTCAAAGGGCTCCAATTGTTTTCCAGCTCGCAAGGCCAGCAGGTAACCGTCCACCAACAGCCGTAGCTCATCAGCGCGCTGATAGCCGCGATGCCAACTGTCCACCAGCGCGTCGGTTAGAGCTTGATAGTGCCGGATTAGCTTTGGGTCTTGCAACATGGTGCTTCCGTGCCCCACCTGTTCCCATCCTAGCGTTTGTTTGTAAGCAGAGATTGCAGTAGTATTAGAAGGCTTTAGCTTTCCTCAAGAATAGGCAGGCTCAACCGCGAAGGTGTGTTGCCGCCGCTGTGAAGAGTAAGGGTGAGAATGCGGGCTTCACTCTGCCGCTCCTCCCGTAGGCCTGTGCCTGGGTTAACAGGGTAGGCGGGGAAACAGGCTGCGCTGAGGCTAAGGCGCAGGGCGTGGCCGCGGGGAATGCGGATGCAGGTGGGCTGACAGGGGATTGAAATGGGAGCCTCGGGCTGGGGATCCCGCAGACGGCGGTAGCCCTGGGAAAAGTTGTACACCTGGCCGTCCGGCCTGACCACGGAGAGCACGGCACAGAGATCAAAGCTGGGGCTGTCGGCTTCGACGTAGAGCTCTGCCGTGATGTCCCCCGCCAGCAGGAGGTCGGTTTCCAGAGAGGGAGTGGTGTAGGTGAGAACATCAGTGCGGCAGTCGAGGGCAGAGCGCTCTTGCGGCCCGGCAGGATAAACCAGGTGACCCCCCAGCGCTGGCACCGGTCGCCAGGGATCGTGAACAAAAGTATCCGACTGCTGCCTCGGCGGGGGTTCTGGGCGGAGGGATCCCTCGAACTCAGAAAGGGCAGCCAGGCCAGTGCTGTGCAGGTAAAAAGCTTTTGGCTCTGGGTTGGGCCAGGCCTCTAAGCTGCGCCAGCGGTTGGCTCCCATCTCGAATAGGCGCACCGGCAGCTCCTGGAGGATCCCGGTGTCCTTGCCTTTGAGGAACTGGTCAAACCAGCGCACCTGCAGCCGATCGATGGGGCTGACGGCCTCGGGGCCAAAGTCCAGCGCTCCTACCTTGCGCCCCCACGGCAGGTGGGCCCAGGGCCCCACAACCAGGTACTGAGGGTTGCGGCTGCGGGCACTCATCTCCTTGTAGAGGCGCAGGCTGCCACTCAGGTAGCTGTCAAACCAGCCGCCAATGTGCAACATCGGCAGATCCACCGCCTCTAGTCGGGGGGAGAGCTGGCGCCAGTAGTCGTCGGGCTCGCTGTGCTCCAGCCAGTCGAAGTAGTAGGACTGGGGCGCGTATTGCTGCAGCACGCCCGGCTTGAGGGGGATGGGATCGTAGAGGGGCAAGTTGCGGGAGGCTTTGAAGAGGGCCTGGTAAGCGTTGGCCTCTCCCCGCCGGCGGGCTCCCTCAGCTTCCAGTTGCAGCGCCCAGCTGAGGTTGTTGGAGAAGGCAAAGGCTCCCCCCGGGTAGGCGGCATCGGCGTAGAGATCGTAGGGCAACATCGCCGGGCAGATGGTTTTCAAAGCGCTGGGACGGCTGGAGGCGGCATAGAGTTGGGTCATGCCCTGGTAAGAAAAGCCGTACATGCCCACCACACCGTTGCTCCCTGGCAACGTAGCCGCCCAGTTGACCGCGTCGAACCCATCTTCGGCTTCCTGGCGAAAAGGGTAGAAGGAGCCCTTGGAGGTGCCCCGTCCCCGCACATCCTGGATGACCACGATGTAGCCGTGGGCCGCATACCAGCGCGGATGGGCGTACACCACCGTCGAGGCAATGGCCCGCCCGTAGGGCTGCCGCATGAGCAAAACCGGGTAGCTCCCCCCGCCTTCTGGGCGATAGACATCCGCATCCAGTTGGATCCCGTCGCGGGTCAACATGGAAACGGTTTCCCGGGGACGCACAGGCAGCATGGTTTCACTCAATCCACTAGGGAAAACATCAGCTCGCCTTCAGTAACCAATTGCCCCCCCACCTGGGCCCGGCAGAACATCTTGCCAATGCGTTTTTGCCGGATGGTGAGTAGATCAGCCGACAGCAGCAGCTGATCCCCGGGTAAGACAGGGCGGCGAAAGCGAACCCCATCGATGCCGGCAAAAAGAGCCAGACGCCCCGCTGCATCCGGCAGCTTGGTTAGGACGATCCCTCCCACCTGAGCCATGGCCTCAACGATGAGAACACCGGGCATGATGGGGCGATTGGGGAAATGTCCCTGGAAAAAAGGCTCATTGAAGGTGACGTTTTTAAGGCCCACTGCCCGCTGCCCCGGGAGATACTCCACAACGCGATCCACCAGCAAGAAGGGATAGCGGTGGGGCAGAATCTCCAGGATCTGCTCCGTGGTGAAAACGGGGGGAGCGGCTGCCAACTGAGCCGCTACTTCAGCCGAGAGAGGGGGAGGAGGAGAGACATCGGAGGACATGGCAGACCCACAGAGCCGGAAGACAAACCTCAAAGCCTGGAGGGGAGAGAGGATCCAAGCTGCACCGAGCTAGCCTAGTCGCACGATAGCGGGCAGTGCAACTTTCTGCAAGCAGCTGGGTTTCCCCTCAAGCTGGCGGGGGAGAGGTCACCCTGGCGTGGCAAACCAGATCCCTTTCTAGCTCTTGTCCTGAGTCTGACTGAATCCGCAGGGATCCACTTCTTAGCAACTGCTCGGCCAGACGGTGGTGCAGGGAATGGCCCGCCTTGTAGGCCACGATGTGCCCCCGCAGGCGGCAGCCCAACAGGCTGAGATCTCCTAGTAAATCTATCAGCTTGTGGCGCACTGGCTCATCGGGGTAGCGCAGGGGGCCCAGCCACTCGGTTGCATTACAGACAATGGCGTTTTCCAGGCTGCCACCTTGGATCAGCCCCTGGTGGCGGGCTAGCTCCGCATCCTGTTGGCGGGAAAAAGTGCGCGCCGGGGCGATGGAGTGGACAAAATCCGCTCTGTCTTCCCGCCAGCTTAGCCACTGTTGGCCGATGGGGGAGTTGGCAAACTCGATGCCATAGGTGAAGCGGGCTTCGGGGTGGGGCAGAGCGCTAACAAAAGCCTCCCCTGCCCAGACGGTAACTGGCTCTTGAACCACGCCCACTAGGGCCGGCTGCTCCTGGGCCAGGATCCCGGCTTGAACAATCGCCTCCACAAAGGGGAGCGCGGAGCCATCCAGGATCGGCAGCTCCGGTCCTTCTACCTCAATGCGGCAGTTGTCGATGCCCAGAACGTAAAGAGCAGCCAGGAGGTGTTCCACCGTCTGCACCTGAGCAGATCCCTGCTGTAGGCGGGTGCAGAGGGCAGCAGGAGCCAGGGATCCCAACTGGGCAGGGATGGGAGGGGAACCTGGCTGGTCCACCCGCACAAAGACTCGACCGCTGCTGGCAGGGGCTGGGCGGAGGTTACAGCGAACCGGCAGGCCACTGTGCAGGCCAATGCCTTCTAGGGAAATAGAGCTGGCCAAGGTGCGCTGGTGACTTCTCATGGCGCTCCTCACAACTACCGCAGACGCTCCTGGCCCTGGTCGAAAACACGGTAGTACAGCTCCCGGTAGCCCACGCGCAGGTTACTGCTGGCATCTGCCAATCTGGCCTTGCGACTGCGAGTGCCGTAGGCGCTGAACACCTCGTAGGTATCTCCCTCGAAGAAGAAGGAGGAGACATCGGACACCTCTTCGCCCCCCAGCAACTGCCACCGTCCGCCCTGAAATCGCAGCCGGTAGCGGGCCTTGTCCAAGCTGCCAGAGGGACGGTCAAGGGTGGCCTCGATCTTGCCTTCGTACTGCGGTGGCTCGACTCCTGCTATGGGCCGCACCTCGACGGAGATATCGCGGTAGCGGCAATTGGAACGGTTGCAGAGGCGAATTGAGTGCATGGCTTCAGCAATGGCTTCCAAGCGCTGTCGCGCCTCCGCTAGGGAAACCCACTGGGCTGGCTCTGGGCTCTCCTGGGCAGCCAGCCCCGCCGATCCCCAGCAAAACCCTAGCAGCACAAGACACAGCAGGCATAGCCAGCAGCGGTAAACAGATCCCATAGGCCCAGTTGTGGCAGGATCTAGTTCCTCTACTTTAGAGGATTCGTAGCTCCAAGCAATGCAGACACCCTCCCACCGGCTTCAGGAGCGATTGGCCCAGGTGCGGATTGTGCTGGTGCGGCCAGCAGGACCGCGCAACCTCGGCGCCATTGCCCGCGTAATGAAGAACATGGGCCTGCAGCAGTGGGTCTTGGTAGATCCCCGCTGCGACCCCCTTGATCCCGAAGCAGTTACCATGGCCGTGCACGGCGCCGACTTACTCTGCCAAGCCCGGCAGGTGCCAACCCTAGCCGAGGCCCTCCAGGGGTGTGTGCAGGTATTCGGGACAGTAGGCCGTCGCGAGCCCTACCCCCCTGAGTGGCAAATTCAATCTCCTCGCCAAGCCTTTCCCGATCTCCTCGCCGCTGGTCCCGCGGCCTTGGTGTTCGGCCCCGAAGATCGCGGCTTGAGCAACGAAGAGCTGGCCCTCTGCCATCGCCAGATCCAGATCCCTACCGATCCGGCCTACCCTTCCCTCAACTTGGCCCAGGCGGTAGGCATTTGTTGCTACGAGCTGCGTACCCTCCTTTGTCCAGAGCCAGTGCTTCCAGCTGGACCTGGGCTCTCAAAGCCAGCTCCTTTCGAGCTGCTAGAGGGCTTTTTCGGCCAGCTCGAGGCGCTGCTGCTGCAAATTGGCTATCTGTACCCCCACACTGCCCGCCGCAAGATGCTCAAGCTGCGCGCCCTCTTTCACCGCACCGGCCTGACTGTGTCCGAGGTGGCCCTACTGCGCGGGATCCTGCGACAGCTCGAGTGGAGCCAAAAATCCTCTCCTCGAGACCCCCCGAAGGAGGATCCCCACCTTGCTAAGGGCAGATCTTAGCTGCTGGGGGTGGGTGCCCCTCAGGGCCGGGATCCAGACACCCCCCTAAGAGAGGGTAGGTTGGTCTCGGCTGTCTAGTCCAGTTCCTGTCTCTGCGCGTAGAGGGACTGCCAGATCCCGTTGCAGCAAGAAGGCCGCACTCTTGGCCTGAGGGCGGGAGGATGTTACATGTACTCCTGGACTTGGCTCCCTTGGTGAACTGGTGAGGCTGCCAGGGATCTGATGGCTGCATTTCCTGGCCAAACGATAACCCAAAGGCCAGGGGGGCAAGCAGGACCCTCCAGCTGCTCTTTTGGCAGGGAAATAAGGAATTGCCACTCCTTGCGGGCTACGTAGGATTCTGCCACCTCTGAACCAATAAGGTTGCAACTTGCGAAGATGGGTGGCGAGGGGCAAAAGCTTTTGTTATCCTGGCGCTTAAGTTCTCCTGTGGCCAGGGGGAAAGCGGCAAACTTTCCCTGACCCTGGATGCGACCAGGGATCCCTGGATCGCGGTCTCAGGCAGGCTTTTGCTGGCAGGATCGGAGAGAGGAAGGGATCCAATGTTGACGTGGCTCTGGACACAACACTTTTCTCGCCTGAGCCAGAGGCTGCAAAGCTTGGAGGCGACTCGCGAAGAAAACCTTCTGTCTCCTGATCTCAGCGCCCAAACCCTGCAGGTAGCCCCTGACTTTTGGGAGCGGCAGCACCAGGCTTTTGCCTACGTGGATAAGCAGATGCGCAAGCTCAGCCGTCGCAGCAAAATCTGGGGCAGCCTGGCGCTGCTAGCGGTTTTGGCCGATGCGGCTTTAGTGGTTGCCGGCCTAACCCTGTTCCAGTCTTGGCAACAGCTGCGGGCTGACCAAAGTCTTGCCCGCATTGCTGAACAGGCAGTGGCTGCCGATCCAGTGCAGCAGGCTTTTGACAACCTGTTGGCTCAACTGCCCCACTTGAACGGGATAGAGCGGTATCGTGCTCTGGAGGCGCTGCAGGCTCTCTCGGCCATTGCTTCGACAGGTCAGGGTTCTTCTTCTGGATACTACGCTGGGCCCCCTAGCCTAGCGGCAACTCCCCTGGAAGCTCAAGTGCAAACCATTCACCGCCTGGGGCAGATGCGGGCACTTGAGGCGGTGCCGGCTCTGCTCACTAAGCTTTCGGATAGGGAGCCGGCAGTGCGGGAGGCGGCAGCTCGTGCCCTTGGTCAGATTGGGGATCCGCGCGCCCTTCAACCTTTGCATGATCTCCTAGCCCATGAGACTGACGAGCTGGTTCAGGAGGCAGCCATTGCCTCCATTGCCCAACTGCTGCGGTAAAACGGGCGGATGGGGGAGCGGGGATGAAAAGCTTTAGGTTTGGCAAAGTGGCCAAGCTGGTGGGAATCCTGTGCTGGGTGGGGGGGGCGGGTGGGGGGGGGGGGGGGGGGGGGGGGGGGGG